>JANQLT010000049.1 GCA_028280455.1 Kiloniellales bacterium | reverse complement strand
GCCGCCGCCGTCATCAACTCGCGATGAATCTCAACAGGCCCTAGCCCGTCGGGGGAGAGGGCGTGGAGGCTTAGCGAAGCCGAAGGCTGAGCTTAGCCGAAGCCGGGTGAGGGGGCGGTTCGTTTTGCGGTCGAGGGCTACCGCGACGAGTCGGACAGCGTGAAGAAATCGCCGCCTTTGTCGTCGATGACGATGAAGGCGGGGAAGTCGCGCACGCGGATGCGCCAGACCGCCTCCATGCCGAACTCGGGGAAATCGATGGTCTCGACGGACTCGATCACGTCGCGGCCGAGCTTGGCCGCGGCGCCGCCGATGGAGCCCAGGTAGAAGCCGCCGTGGCGCTTGCAGGACTCGACCACTGCGCGCGAGCGGTTGCCCTTCGCCAGGGTGATCAGGCTCGCCCCCTCGGCCTGCAGCTCCGGCACGTAGGGGTCCATGCGGGCCGCCGTGGTCGGCCCGAAGGAGCCGGAGGCGAAGCCTTCCGGCGTCTTCGCCGGGCCGGCGTAGTAGACCGGGTGGTCCTGCATGTAGGCCGGCAGGGCCTGGCCGCCGGCGAGCCGCTTGGAGAGCTCGGCATGCACCAGGTCGCGCGCCACGACCATGGTGCCGCTGAGCAGAAGGGGCGCTGAGACGGGCAGGGCGGTCAGGTCGGCGCGTATCGCCGCCATCGGCCGGTCGAGGTCGATGGCGGTCGGCGCCGCGGCGTCCAGCTCGACCGACGGCAGGTACTTGGCCGGGTCGGTCTCCAGGGCCTCGAGCCAGAGCCCCTCGCGGTCGATGCGCGCCTTGACCTGACGGTCGGCCGAGCAGCTCACGCCCAGGCCGACCGGCAGGCTGCCGCCGTGGCGCGGCAGGCGCACGACCCGCACGTCGTGGCAGAAGTACTTGCCGCCGAACTGCGCGCCGTAGCCCATGTCGCGGGTCAGGGCGAGCACCTCCGACTCCAAGTCCAGGTCTCGGAAGGCCCGGCCGCCGGCGTCGCCGCTCGTCGGCAGGCCGTCGAGCGCCTTGGTCGAGGCGAGCTTGACGGTCTTCAATGTCTGCTCGGCGGAGAGCCCGCCGATGACGATCGCCAGGTGATAGGGCGGGCAGGCGGCGGTGCCGAGCGTGCGGATCTTCTCGTCGAGAAAGCCGCGCAGCCGCTCGGGCTCGAGCAGGCGCCGGGTCTCCTGGAACAGGAAGGTCTTGTTGGCCGAGCCGCCGCCCTTGGCGATGAACTGCAGCTCGAAGGTATCGCCTTCGCGGGCCTCGATCTCGATCTGCGCCGGCAGGTTGGTGCCGGTGTTGCGCTCCTCGAACATGGAGATCGGCGCCATCTGGCTGAAGCGCAGGTTGCGCGTCTCCCAGGTCCGCGCGATGCCCGCCGAGATCGCCGCCTGGGCGTCGCCCTCGACCAGCACCTGCTGGCCCTTCTTGCCGACCACGATGGCCGTGCCCGTGTCCTGGCAGCTCGGGAATTCGCGCGCGGCGGCGATCACCGCGTTCTTCAGCAGCTCGAGGGCGACGAAGCGGTCGTTGTCGGAGGCTTCGGGGTCGTCGAGGATCGCGCGAAGCTGTGCCAGGTGCGCCGGCCGCAGCAGGTGGGAGACGTCGGCGAAGGCCTCCTCGGCCAGCCGGGACAAGGCCTCGGGCTGGACGATCAGGAAGTCGCGCTCGCCGAGGCGTTTCGGCTCGACGCCGTCGCTGCCGAGGGGCCGATAGGCCGTCTCGTCGGGCGATAGCTGGAACAGCTTGGCAGGATCGGCCAACGGCGATCTCCGCGTCTGGCTCGCCAGGCTGCCGATCTTAGGCGAGCCCCACGGCGGCGGCCATCCTCAGACGGTCCGGCCGCCGTCGACCTCCAGGATGTTGCCGGTCAGGAACTCGGCCTCGTCGGACGCGAGATAGAGCGCGGCGTTGGCCATGTCCTCGGGATCGCAGAGCCGGCCGAGCGGGACCGTGGCGAGGAACTTGGCGCGGTTCTCCGGCGTATCGGGCAGGCCCATGAAGGTCTCGAGCAGGGCCGTCGTGCCCATCACCGGGGCCAGGGCGCAGACCCGGATCTTGTCCGGCGCCAGCTCGACGGCCAGCGACTTGGTCATGAGGTGCACCGCGCCCTTGGAGGAGTTGTACCAGGTCAGGCCGGGGCGCGGCCGGATGCCGGCGGTGGAGCCGACGTTGATCATCACGCCGCCGCCGCGCGCGCGGAAGTGCGGCACGATCGACTTGGTCATGTGGAAGATAGACAGCACGTTGATGTCGTAGACCCGCCGGAAGGTCTCCTCGTCGACGTCCAGCAAGGGCTGGTTCTTGTGGCTCCAGCCGGCGTTGTTCATGACGATGTCGACAGAACCGAAAGCCTGCAGGCTGGCGTCGACCGCCGCCTGCACGTCGCTGCCCTTGGAGACGTCGCAGGTGACCGCGATCGCCGCCGCGCCGATCTCGCTCGCTACGGTCTTTGCGCCCTCCGCGTTCATGTCGACGATCGCCACCTTGGCGCCCTCGGCGGCGAAACGCTGGGCGATGGCGCGCCCGAAACCCGAGGCCGCGCCGGTCACGATGGCCGTCTTGTTCTCTAGACGCATGCCTTGCTGTCTCCCCTCACCTGTCCGGCCGCGATCAGCCGTGGTTGTGGACGATGGTCTTGACCTGCGAGAACTCGTGCAGCGCCGCGAAGCCCTTCTCGCGGCCGTGCCCCGACTTGCGCACGCCGCCGAAGGGCAGCTCGATGCCGCCGCCGGCGCCGTAGCCGTTGAGGAAGACCTGGCCGCAGCGCAGCGCCTTGGCCATGCGCATCTGCCGGCCGCCGTCGCGGGTCCAGACCCCGGCGACCAGGCCGTAGTCGGTGCCGTTGGCGATGCGGACCGCCTCCGCCTCGTCCTCGAAGGGCATGCAGGACAGCACCGGCCCGAAGACCTCCTCCTGGGCCAGGCGGTCGCCCTGCTCGACGGGCCCGAAGAGCGCGGGCGCGACGTAGTAGCCCTCGGCCGGCGCGCCCTCGGCGACCTTGCCGCGCGCCACCAAGGGCGCGCTCGGGCCGCCGGCCGCGCCGATGAAGCCCTCGACCCGCGTCTTCTGGCCGGCCGAGATCAGCGCGCCGAGGTCGGCGTCGGCGTCGTGCGGCGCGGCGGTCAGCGCCGAGAAGCGCTCGGCCAGGTCGGCCATCAGGCGCTCGTAGAGCGGCCGGGCGACCAGGGCGCGCGAGCCGGCCGAGCAGGTCTGGCCGCCGTTCTGGACGATGGCGCCGGTCAGCACCGGCAGGGCGGCCTCGACGTCGGCGTCCTCGAAGAGGATCTGCGGCGACTTGCCGCCGAGCTCCAGGGTGCAGCCGATGTGGTTCTTGGCCGCGGCGATCTGCACCAGGGTGCCGACCTCCGGCGAGCCGGTGAAGGAGAGGAAGTCGACGGCCCGGTGGGCGGTCAGCGCCGCACCGGCGACCTCGCCGACGCCGGTCACCAGGTTGATCGCCCCGGCCGGGAAGCCGACCGCCATGGCCAGCTCGGCCAGGCGGATCGGCGTCATGCAGGCCTCCTCGGCCGGCTTGAGGACCACCGCGTTGCCCATGGCGAGAGCCGGCGCCAGGGTCCGCCCGAACATCTGCGCCGGGTAGTTCCAGGGAATCACGTGGCCGGTGACGCCGAAGGGCTCGCGGATCGCCTGGACGTGGTAGCCGTTGAGGAAGGGGATGGTCTCGCCGTGCACCTTGTCGGCGGCGGCGCCGTAGTACTCGAAGTAGCGGGCGGCGGCGACCATGTCGGCGCGGGCCTGCTTCATCGGCTTGCCGGTGTCGCGCGCCTCCAGGGCGGCCAGGGGCCCGGCCTCCTCGGCGACCCTCTCGCCGAGCCGGCTCAGCAGGCGGCCGCGCTCGGTCGCGGTCAGCTTGGACCAGTCGCCGCCGTCGAAGGCCGCGCGCGCCGCCTGCACGGCGGCGTCGATGTCTTCCGCGCCGCCGGCGGCGATCTCGGCGAAGGGCGCGCCGTCGCTCGGGCAGAGCACCGGCAGGCTCTCGCCGGAGGCGGCGGGCCGCCACTGGCCGGCGATCAGGCAGCCCTTGGTGGCGAGGGGAGGGGTGTTGACGTTCATGCCACGTCCTTTTCGGAATCGAGCGAGCCCGGGCGCACCTCGCCACGCTCGATGACGAAGGCGTGGTCGGCGAAGCGGCGCAGCAGGGCCGGATTGGACTCGGTGATGATCAGGGTCACCTCGCGGTCGCGGTCGCGCAAGTCGCGCAGGGCATCGGCGTAGCGCCGCGCCAGGGCCGGCGCCAGGCCCTGGAAGGGCTCGTCGAGCATGATGAGCTGCGAGCCGATCATCAGGGCGCGGCCGAGGGCGACCATCTTGCCCTGGCCGCCGGAGACCATGCCGGCCGGGCGGGCGCGCATCTCCTTCAGCTCCGGCAGGATGTCGTAGACCCGCTCGAGCCCGGCCTTCAGCGCCTGCTCCGAGAAGCCGGCGACCTCGCCCGGCATCAGGATGTTCTCCTCGACGCTGAAGGCCGAGAACAGGCGGCGGTCCTCCGGCGCGTAGCCGATGCCGAGCCCCGGCCGCTTGGCCGGCGCCATGGCGCCGAGGTCGCGGTCCTGGAAGCGGATTTTGCCGCTGACCTCGGTGAATCCCATGATCGTGCGCAGGGTCGTCGTCTTGCCGGCGCCGTTGCGGCCGATCAGCGCCACCGTCTGCGCGGCCGAGACCTCGAAGCTGACGCCGCGCAGGATCTGCACGCCGGCGATCGAGACGTCGACGCCTTCGAAGGCGAGCATCAGACCTCCTCTCCGATCACGTCGCGGATCACGTCGGGATGCTCCAGGATCTCCGCCGGCGTGCCGCGGAGCTGCACGGCGCCGGAGGCCCAGACGGCGACCTCGTCAGCATACTTCTCGACGATGCCCATGTCGTGCTCGACGAAGACGCTGGTCACCTTGGCCTCGGCGAGGGCGCGGGTCAGGATGTCCATGACGCCGAACTTCTCGGAGGAGGCGACGCCCGAGGTCGGCTCGTCCATCAGCAGCAGCTTGGGTTTCAGGGCCAGGGCGATGGCGATGTCGATCAGCTTGCGCTGGCCCTCGGGCAGCTCGTTGACCGCGCGCTCGGCGACGTGGGCGCAGTCGACCAGCTCCAGCAGGTGCATCATCTCGTCGCGTTCCGGAACGTCGCCCAGGCGGGTGAAGGGCGCCCAGCGCCGGTCGCGCGCCGAGGCGGCGATCAGCAGGTTCTCCAGGGCGCTGTGCTCGGCGAAGAGCTGCGGCATCTGGAAGGCCCGGGCGACGCCGAGGCGGGTGATCTGGCGCGGCGAGCGCCGGGTGATCTCGCGGCCGCAGAAGTGGACGCTGCCGGCGTTGGGCTTGGTGTAGCCGGTGCAGATGTTGAGGAAGGTGGTCTTGCCGGCGCCGTTCGGGCCGATGATCGCCAGGTTGCGGCCTTCGTGGATCTCGACGTCGACCTGGTCCGCCGCCACCACGCCGCCGAAGCGGATGTCGAGGCCGCGGGTCTCCAGCAGGACCTGGGCGCTCATTGGGCCGGCTCCATGGACTGCTTGGCGCCGCCGGCCGGTGTCTTGTGCTTGCCCTCGAGCCGGTCCATCAGCTTGCCGTAGAGCCCGACCAGGCCGCTCGAGGCGTAGAGGATGATGCCGAGCAGGAAGAAGCCGAGGACCATCTGCCAGATGTCGGCCGCGAAGGCGGCGGCATAGGTGCGCACGACCTCGTAGACCAGCGCGCCGACGAAGGCGCCGGCGACCGAGCCCGAGCCGCCGAGGATGGCGATGAAGACCAGCTCGCCGGAGCGGATCCACCAGGCGTATTCCGGCGTGACGATGCCCTGGGTCACGGCCATCAGCACGCCGCCCAGGCCGCAGAGCCCGGCCGAGACCAGGTAGCCGACCAGCAGGGTGCGGCGCGCCGAGACGCCGAGGTATTCCAGGCGGGTCTCGTTGGTCTTGATGGTCTTGAGCATGTGGCCGATGGGCGACTCGAGGTAGCGGTGGACGCCCCAGGCGACGGCGATGCAAAGGACGAGCGCGCCGTAGAACAGCAGGGTCTCGAAGCCGGCGCGCTCCATCGGCACGCCGAGCACGCTGGGCCGGGCGACCTGCATGCCGTCGGAGCCGCCGGTCACGTGGTAGAACTTCTCGAGGATCGAGAAGAAGATCATCGAGACGGCCAGGTTGAGCATGCCGAAGAAGATGTGCCGGTAGCGCACCACGAAGAGGCCGACCAGCAGCCCGACGGCGAGCGAGGCGAGGGTGCCGAGGAGGATCATGGTGATCAGCTCGCCGCCCGCGAAGGCCTTGCCGAGGAAGGCGGCGATATAGGCCGAGACGGCGAAGAACAGCGCATGGCCGAAGGAGACCTGGCCGGCGTGCAGCAGCACGACGATGCCGAGCACCGCCAGGCCCTTCGCCAGGGCGATGGTCAGCACCACCTGCGACCAGGGCGCGATGGTCGGCAGCAGAGCGACCAGGGCCAGCAGGATCAGCGGGACGGCGAGGCGCAGCGACATGGCGGCTCAGATCTTCCGGGTCCGCACGGCGCCGAACAGGCCCTCGGGCCGGACCAGCAGCACCAGCAGCATGATCAGGTAGGGGATCAGCACCTCCAGCTCCGGCATCAGGTAGACGGCGAAGCTGCGGCCCAGGCCGATCAGCAGGGCCGTCACCGCCGCGCCCTCGATCTGGCCGAGCCCGGCGGTGGCGACCACGGCGAAGGACAGCACGATCATGTCGGCGCCCATGCCCGGCACCACAGAGGTGGTCGCCGAGGCCAGCGCGCCGCCGAAGCCCGCCAGGGCGGCGCCGACGATGAAGGTCAGCAGGTAGACCTTGTCGGCGTCGATGCCCATCGCGGTCGCCGTTTCGCGGTCCTCGGTGACGGCCAGGATCAGCTTGCCGGAGAGCGTGCGGCGCAGGAACAGCCTGAGGCCGATCAGCACGATCACCGCCACGATCGGCAGGAAGATGAGCTGGTACTTGGTGTAGAAGACGCCGAGCACCTCGAGGTTGCCGAGCTGCTGCAAGGCGGTGGCCTCGAAGTAGGGCTGCACGCCCCAGACCAGCCGCTGCACGTCCTCCAGGATCATGAAGACGGCGAAGGTCACCAGGAGCTGCAGGGCGTCCTCTTTGGCGTAGATCCGCCGCAGGAGCAGGCGCTCGATCGGCCCGCCGAGCAGGATGCCGACCAGGGCCGCGGCGACGAAGAGCAGCGGAAAGGCCAGCCAGGGCGAGAAGCCGGCGGCGAAGATGGCGCCGCCGATGGAGGCCGCGGTGTAGGCGCCGATGGCATAGAAGGAGCCGTGGGCGACGTTGAGGATGCGCAGCACGCCGAAGATCAGGGTCAGGCCGACCGCGACCATGAAGACGAGCGCCGCGTAGGCGATGCCGTCGAACATGGCGAGGGCGAAGAGCTGGGCGTTCACGTGCGTCTCCTGCGGGGCGCCGGGGCGGGCCCGGGATGCGGCCGGGCCCGGTCCGGAACCGGGGCCCGCACGATGCCACGGGCGGCGCCCCTTGTCCCTCGGATCTGCCGGCGGATCTTCTTCAAGCGTCGGACAGACGGCGCGGCGCCCGCCCGGACGCCGCCGAAAAAGCCGGGGGCCGCGGCACGCAAGGCAGCGGCCCCCGTCGCAGGCAGGTTAGGAGCCGTGCTTGAACATCTCGACGTTGACGCCGTTGAGGAAGTCCGGCGACAGGGTGCCGAGCCACTCGATCGAGACCTTGCCGACCGGCGTCGTGACCTGATCGCCGTCGAACATCATCATGTCGTCGAGGACGGCGAAGTCGTAGCCCTCGGCCTCGATGGTGGTGCCGAGCAGCATGTCCTCGACACCCTGGTTGTCCTCGCGGATCGTCACCTCGCGGCCGAGGCCCTTGAAGGACAGGCCGGCCATGGCGTCGACCACCTGCTCGCGGCCCGGCCACTTGCCGCCGTTGGCCGCGATCGCCTTCTCGTAGGCGCCCTTGAGCGCGCTCAGCGCCTGGCTCATGTGGAACACCGGGTAGATCGGATAGGCGCCGGTCTTGTCGCGGAAGGCATCTACGAAGGCCGTGAAGTCGGAATCGGCCTTCTTCTCAGGGTGCAGGAAGTAGTGGTCGCCGCGGGTGCCGACGATGTGGCCGGGCGGCAGGGCCTTGCCGAGGCGCTCCAGCGAGCTCTCGGCCAGCGGCAGCACCAGGGTCGAGCTGTTGGTCAGGCCGCGCTGCGAGGCTTGGCGCACGAAGGTGTCGAGGTCGCCGCCCCAGGAGGTCGAGAGGATGACGTCGGGGCGCAGCGCCTGCAGGCGCGATATCTCGGTCGAGAAGTCCGGCGTGCCGAACTTGGGGAAGAACTCCGCGACCACCTTGACGTCGGGCTTCAGGGCCTTGAGCGCGGTCGAGAAGATCGCCCAGCTATCGCGGCCCCAGGCGTAGTCCTGGTTGACCACGGCGATGCTGTTGAAGTCGGGCTTGGTCTTCAGCAGGTAGAGCACCGTCGAGAGCATCTCCGGCGTCGCGTTGGCCTGCGTGCGGAAGACGTAGCGGTAGCTGTTCTCCTCGAAGATCCTCTGGGTGCCGCAGTCCCACATGAAGTTGAGGACCTTCAGGTCCTCGGCCAGGGGCGCGACCTTGTTGCAGTTGCCAGAGGAGATCGAGGCGAACATGGCGTCGACCTGGGTGTCCTGCACGAGGCGGCGGTACTCGGCGAGCACCGACTCGCCGCCGGCGCCCTCGTCGACGAAGAAGGCCTTGATCGGCACGCCGCCGATGCCGCCCTCCGCGTTCATCGATTCGATCATCATCTCGGCGGCGGCTTTCGCCGGCTCGCCGAAGACCGAGGCCGGGCCCGAGAGGAAGGCGGTGATGCCGATCTTCAGCTCTGCGGGCTTGTCGGCGGCGTAGGCCGCCGCGCTGGTCAGGAGTGCCGTCGCGCAAGCCGCGGCCGTCAACCCTATCCTCATGATTTCCTCCCTTGAGAAGCATGCTCTTGGGCCGCCGGATCGGCGCCCTCTGGCCGGTTCGAGGCTGACGAAAGAGATACGAGGCGGCGCGGAAGCTTGGAAAATACGATTTTGCGATCAGCGCCATAGGGTGAGCCTATGGCGCGTCTGTCTCCTCGGCGAGGGTCGCCTTCCAGATGCCGCGCTCGACCAGGTCGCGGATGACCACCAATGTGAGAGCTTCGACCTCGCGGCTGGCCCGGGTGATGACCTTCTCCGGGTTGCGGACCAGATAGACCGGCCGGCGGATCGCCGGCTCGACCAGGGGCGCGCCCAGCAAGGCCCCGGACTCCAGGAAGTCGTGGACCGAGGCGGGCGCCAGGATCGTATGGGCGCTGCCGCGAGCGACCAGGGTCTTGATCTGGGTGAGGGCGTCCATCTCGACCACGACGTTGAGCTCGATGCCGTTGGCCTTGGCGAAGCGGTCGATCAGCGCCCTGAGGCCGTGGTTGCCGGAGGGCAGGACCAGGTCCTGGCGAGCCGCCTCGGCCATGGGCACCGGGTCCCCCGGCGCGCTCGCCAGGGGCCAGGCGTCGGCGGCGGAGAAGAAGTAGAGCTCCTCGGTCATCAGCAGGCGCGACTGGAAGTGGCGCAACATGTTGATATCGTAGAGAATGCCGAGGTCGATCGAGCCCTCCTGCAGCCAGTCGCGGATGAAGCCGCTCATCGCCTCGACGGCGCAGAGGCTGACCTTCGGCAGCTCCAGACGGGTGGTCTCGGCCAGGGGCACGGAGAGCACCATCGAGACCGAGCTGGGCAGGCCGAAGGAGACCTTGCCGTAGGGCTCGTTGCCGGACTGCCGGACCTCCTCCTGGGCCCGCTCGACCGCGGCCAGGATCTCCTGGGCGTGCTGCAGCAGGGTCTGGCCGGCGTCGGTCACCGTGACGCCGCGCGGCGAGCGGACCAGCAGCTCGACGCCGAGCCGTTCCTCCAGCCCCTTGACGTGTTGCGAGAGGGAGGGCTGGGCGATGCCGATGCGCGCGGCGGCGGCCGAGAGCGAGCCCTCCTCGACGATGGCGGTGAAATAGCGAAGCTGCTTGATGTCCATTTGCGCCGACTCCCGGGGAGAGGCTATAGGGGAAAGCTATCGCATTTCAAGGAAACCCCTATTTGCGCCCGAGACGGCGCGACCGCAGAGATAGCTAGAGAGAGCCCCTCCCTATCAGCGCGTCCGAGGCAGTCATGCGTGATCTCGAAGGCCTGCTCGTCGTATCGGTCGAACATGCGGTGGCGGCGCCCTATGCCTCCTGCAAGCTGGCCGACGCCGGGGCGCGGGTGATCAAGGTCGAACGCAAGGAGGGCGACTTCGCGCGGCAGTACGACCGCTACGTCAAGGGCGGCAGCGCCTACTTCGTCTGGCTCAACCGCGGCAAGGAGTCGATCTGCCTCGACCTCAAGCAGGCGGAGGAGCGCAAGGTCCTCGCCGCGATGCTCGAGAAGGCGGATGTCTTCATCCAGAATCTGGCGCCCGGTGCGATGGAGCGTCTGGGCTTCGGCGCGCAGGACCTCAGGGCGCGGCATCCCGAGCTGATCGTCTGCTCGATCTCCGGCTACGGCGCCGACGGGCCGAGCCGCGACATGAAGGCCTACGACCTGCTGATCCAGGCGGAGAGCGGCCTCTGCGCCATCAACGGCACGCCGGAGGGCCCGGCCCGGGTCGGCGTCTCGGTCTGCGACATCGCCGCCGGCATGACCGCCTATCAGGCCATCCTGCAGGCCTTGATCGCGCGCGGCCGCAGCGACGAGGGGCGGGCGATCGAGGTGTCGCTGTTCCATGCCATGGCGGACTGGATGAACGTGCCCTACCTGCAGCACCGCTACGGCGGCGCCACGCCGAAGCGGCACGGCCTCAAGCACCCGACCATCGCGCCCTACGGCGCCTACGACTGCGCCGACGGCAAGGTGCTGCTGATCTCGGTGCAGAACGACCGGGAATGGCAGCGGCTCTGCGCCGAGGTGATCGGCCGGCCCGAGCTGGCCAGCCGGCCGGGCTACGCCACCAACTCCGAGCGCGTCGCCAACCGCGCCGAGGTCGACGCCGTCTGCGGCGAGTTCTTCGCCCAGCGGGGCCGCGAGGAGAACATCGAGCGCCTGGTCGAGGCGAAGATCGCCTACGGCCGCCTGTCGGACCTGGACGACCTCTCGGCGCATCCGCAGAACCGGCTTGTCCAGGTGCGCACGGAGAACGGCGAGGTCGAGCTCTTGGCGCCGGCCAGCGTGGTCGTCGGCCGCAGCGAGCACTACGGCCCCGTGCCGGCCCGCGACGAGCAGGGCCCCGCCCTGCGCCGGGAGTTCGCCGACGGCCGCTCGACGCAGGTGGCCTAGTAGCGGCGAGCGGCGCCGGTGCGCTGCCGGGAAACGAACCGCCCCCTCACCCAGCTCCGGCTAAGCTCAGCCTATGGCTTCGCTAAGCCTCCACGCCCTCTCCCCCGTCGGGGGAGAGGGATGCGCA
>JANQLT010000047.1 GCA_028280455.1 Kiloniellales bacterium | reverse complement strand
TGCGCATCCCTCTCCCCCGACGGGGGAGAGGGCGTGGAGGCTTAGCGAAGCCATAGGCTGAGCTTAGCCGGAGCTGGGTGAGGGGGCGGTTCGTTTCCCTTTGGCCACCGACCGGCGATGCCACCTAGCCCGGCAACGTGCTAGCTGATGAACAGGCCCTTGATGATCAGCGGGTTGGCGGCACGGCCTTCGGGCCTGGCGCTGTCGCCGACGGGCTGAATGTAGACCTCGACGGGCCGGGCCTCGCCGAGACGGAGGACCTTCGACAGCGCGTTCGTGACCTTGAACATGCTCGACCTCCTAAAGACAGGCGCCGGCCTCGGCCGGCGCGGGTTACGACATCCCCAACATATCGTCGGTCGTGCCGCTCGGAGTAGCGGTGATTGATCGGGTCAGGCCTGCTGATACCGCATGGTTTATACCAAGCTGCGATGAGAGCAACTCATCGCAGCTTGGCAAGCGCGCCCGCAGCGAAGCGAGGAAAGCCTGCGTGGCGCTTGAACGCCATACGGCCTGCGATGAGTGATACTCATCGCAGGCCGGTACTAATTTCGACTACAGCAGGCTCGCCAGGGCCAGCAGGCCGAAGCCGCCGAGCACGCCGCCCGAGCCGCGGTTGATCCAGAGCCGGGTGCGCGCGCCCAGGCGGTGGCGCAGGCGGCCGACCAGGCCGCTCAGCCCGAGCCACCAGAGCGCCGAGCCGAGGAACACGCCGATCACCATGACCAGCGCGGCGGTCAGGTCGCCGGGCCGGTCGGCCAGGCCGAGGGCCGCGAAGATCGCCACGAAGGAGAGGATCGTCGCCGGGTTGGTCAGGGTCAGCAGGAAGCAGGAGCCGAAGGCGGCGGCCAGGCCGCGGAAGCCGCGGCTCTCGGCGCCCTGCTCGACCGGCTTCTTGAGCGCCATGTGCAGGCCGAGGGCGATCAGCGCCGCGCCGCCGAGGCCGCGGATCAGGTCCTGGTGGTCGAGCAGGAACAGCGAGACCGAGGCGATGCCGAAGGCGGCGATGGCACCGTAGACGCCGTCCGCCGCCGCCGCGCCGAGCCCGGTCACGAAGCCGGCCCGCGGCCCCTCGCTCAAGGTGCGGTTGATGCAGAGCAGGCCGATCGGGCCGACCGGCGCGGCCACCGACAGGCCGATCAGCAGGCCCTTGCCGAAGAGGAAGGCGATGCCCATGGAAACCGGCGCCTTTCAAGCTTGTCGCCTGGCTGGTAACGCTTCCGCCGGCAAATGGAAAGGCGCGGAGGGGTTTCGATGGTGGCGGCCCAGTGCCGGGGAGCGTGCCGGGGAGCGCGGCGGAGGTCGCGGCGGTGAGCCGGGGCGCGCCGCTGCAGGCGAGCCTGGCGGTGGTCCTGGCGGGCATCGCCTGGGGCCTGTTCTGGCTGCCGCTGCGCCGGCTCGAGGAGATGGGCGTCGCCGGCGGCTGGGCCAGCCTCGGCTTCTTCCTGGCCGCCCTGCCGGTGATCCTGCCGCTGGCGGTCTTCCGGCGGCGGCAGATCGCCGAGGGCGGCCTGAGCCTCGCCATCACCGGCGCGATCACCGGTCTCGCCTTCTGCTGCTACGCCCTCAGCCTGATGCTGACCGAGGTGGTCCGGGCCCTGCTGCTGTTCTACGTGACGCCGCTCTGGGGCACGCTGCTGACCTGGCTGCTGATGGGCGAGCGCCTGACCCTGCGGCGCACGGCTTCCCTGTTCCTCGCCTTCGGCGGCCTGGTCGCCATCCTCGTCACCGGCAGCATATCTTCCCTTAACGTAAACGTAAACTTGGGCGACCTGCTTGGCCTCGCCTCGGGCATGCTCTGGGCCTACGGCTCGCTGCGCATCTACCGCGACCCCCACGGCGGGGCGCCGGAGCAAGGCAGCAGCTTCTTCGTCTGGGGCGCGGTCTTCGCCCTGCCGATCCTGCTCCTGCTGCCCGCCGAGGCGGCCGGCCCGCCGCCCGCCCTCGACGCGCTCTGGTCGGCGGCGCCTTTCGCCGTCGCCGTCGCCGGCCTGGTCTACCTGCCGGCCATCAGCCTGATCTTCTGGGGCGCCACCCACCTGGACCCGGGCCGCGTCGGCCTGCTGATGATGGGCGAGATCGTCTTCGGCGTCGCCTCGGCGGCCTGGCTCACCGACGAGCCCTTCGGCCTCCGCGAGGCCCTCGGCACGGCGCTGATCGTCGGCGCCGCCCTGGTCGAGATCGCCGATCCGGGCCTGTTCGGGGTCAAGCGGCGCGACTGAGCGCGCGGGTCGCCGGGACACCTCCCAAGCGCTGGTGTCATAGTATGCTGAAGCATGCCGCGGATGTCGGCATGGCAGCGAGGACGATGTTGATGGCTAAGAGAGTGTCCCTGGGTGACTACTACGACGAATTCGTGGACCGGAAGGTCAAGTCGGGCCGCTACGCAACGGCGAGCGAGGTGATCCGGGACGGCCTACGGCATCTGGAGAACCACGAGCGGAGCGATGCCGAGAGACTGGCGATCCTCCGCGAGGGGATCTGCAAGGGACTCGACGACCCAAACCACGTCGACGGCGACGCGGCCTTCGCGGCGCTCGATCGGATCGTCGAGCACTACGAGGCCAAGACCTGAGCGCCAGCCTTTCGCCTCATGGCCAGCACCCTCGGCAGCCGCTGATCTCGCTTTGAGTTGACGCCTAGCGGCGCCCGGCGGGCTTGTCGGAGAGGTCGAGATAGCCCTCGCCGGTCATGCGGACCTTGGGCAGCTTCAGTTTGTCCAGACGCCGATAGGCGTGGTGGATGCCTTCCGGCTCGAACGCGTCGCGCTTCACGAACTCGACCAGCGTGGGATCCTTGATGTCGTCGTCGACCCAGCCGAAGTTGGCCAGGCTTTGGCTTTGGATGTCGATGCCTTCGTCCCAGAACACGACGCACTGGTCGAGATAGCGCAGGCGCACGCAATAGCCGCGGTCCTTGGCGAGATAGACCAGGGTCGGCGCCATCAGCAGCGGCGTCGCCGGGCCGCGAAAGCCGGTGCTGGTCAGGAGCGCCGGCTTGTCGACATGGTTCCAGACGATAGCCGCGGCCTGCACCGGACAGACGCAGCTCATGCCGTAGTCGGGGTCCTTCTTGGGCGCGAGCGCCGCCGGCGCGTGCTTCCGGACCAGCATCAGGTAGACGACCAGCTCGGTCACGCCCGGGACCCCGCGGTTCTCCAGCCACCAGGCGGACTGCGCCAGCATCTTCGCCCAGTCGACCTGGTAGCCGATCCGGACGGCGGTCTCCGCCAGGATCGCTTTCGCCTCCTCGACCGGGACGTCGACATGCTCCATCGGAGTCTCTCGCTGAACGGGCAGCGCAAGGGGCCGGCACCCTAGACCGGGAAAGACGAAGAAATCGCGAAGAGGGGGGACGCCCGTTACGGCTGCGCCGTCACCCCGCCGTCGACGATCAGCTCCGTGCCGGTGATGAAGCTCGCCTTGTCGGACAGCAGGAACAGGCAGGCGTCAGCCTGGTCCTGCGTCGTGCCCAGGCGGCCGAGCGGGACGCGCGCGGCGACCGCGGCCTGGGCCTCCGGCCTGCCCTGCCAGCGCTCCTGCATGGGCGAGAGCACCGGGCCCGGCAGGATGACGTTGGAGCGGATCCGGTCCTTGGCGCACTGCACGGCGATGGCCTTGGACAGCCGGATCACCGCGGCCTTGGAGGCGCCGTAGGCGTCCTGCGGCTTGGGGTCGCCGGAGAGGGCGTCGATCGAGGAGAAATGCACCATGGCGCCGCCGCCGGCCTTGCGCATCTCCGGGATCGCGTGGCTTGAGGTCATGGCATGGGTCTTGAGGTTGACGGCGAAGACCCGGTCCCAGACGGCCCAGTCGATCTCCAGGATCGAGACGTCGTGCTCCAGCCAGAGCACGCCGATGGCATTGACCAGATAGTCGAGCCGGCCGAAGTCGGCGACCGCCGTGGCCACGGCCTGCTCGACCGCGGCCTCCTCGGTCAGGTCGCCCTGCAGATAGCGGTGCCGCCCCGGCCCGGCGGCGATGTCGTCCGGCGGCGACTTGGCGTCCGCCAGCAGGACATTGGCGCCCGCGGCCAGGAGGTCGTTGGCGATGTTGAGGCCCATGCCGCCGCCCGCGCCGGCGACCAGCGCCGTCTTGCCCTCGAAGCTCATGGTGGTGTCCTTTTTTCAGCACCCTAGCTTCGTCCGGCGTCGAACGTCACGGGTGCCGTCACCACCATAGAGCACCTAAAGCAGGCTCGCGCCAGGCGACGATTGTCACCCTGCAATGACGAAAGCGGCGGCCGGCCTCTAGAGCATTTTCCGATCGGACGGCACCGGGCCGCTCCCCCTCCCGGCCACCCACGGCAGTATCCTATTGGGTGGCCGGGAGGGGGAGCGGGCCGGTGCCGAGCGGGCAACCTGTTGGAAGCTCACATCTAGCGCTGCCAGCTCCGGTCCAGCAGCGCGGACTCGGCATCGGGCGGCAGGGCGGAGCCGGCGCCCAGGGCGTCGAGCATGGCGTCGAGCGCGTGGCCGCCCGGGCCGGAGGCCGGCGCGAAGCCCTCCGGGCCCGGCTCGGTCTCGGGCGCGGCGACGACGATCTCGACATGCCAGCGATCGGCCGGCGTCCGGCAGGCGATGCCGAACTCCAGCTCGCCCGGCAGCTCGCCCTTGACCTCGAACTCGCGGCAGACCCGGCCGGCGCCGTCGAAGAAGCTCAGCATCGGCTGCACGCCGGCTCCCGAGATGGCGCCGCTCGGCAGGCCTTCCAGGGCCGCGTGCAGCGGGCCCTCGAGCGGCGCGTTGCCGAGCGCCGCGATGACCCGCTGCGGCGTACCGCCGAACTGGCTGCCGACGCCCAGGCCGATAACCAGGGCCAGGCAGGCGGCGATCGAGGCCGGCAGCCAGGCCGCGGCGCGACGCCGCGGCTTGAGCACGGCGACCTTGTCGGCCTCGCCGAAGATCGCCGCCTGGATCGCGGCCGGCGTCTGCTCTTCGGCGGGAATCTCGAAGGCCTCGCGGACCAGGGCGTTGGCGCGCGCCACCTGCTCGGCGTAGGCGCGGGCCTCCGGGTCCTGCTCCAGGACCTGGCGCAGGGCGGCCGCCTCCGCCTCGTCCTCCAGCGAGCCGTCGACCAGGGCGGCGATCTTCTCCTCGCTCCAATCGCGGGTCATGTCGCGCCCTCCGCCAGGATGGGCAGCAGCTTGGCGCGGGCGCGGGCCAGCCGGCTCATGATGGTGCCGATCGGCGTCTCGAGGATCTCGGCGGCCTCCTTGTAGGAGTAGCCTTCGATCGCCACCAGGGCCATGACCGCGCGCTGCTCCTCCGGCAATTCGGCGATCGCGTCGCGGGTCCGGGCCAGCAGCAGCCGATGGTCGCTCTGCGCCGCCGCCTGGCCGCCGTCGGAGTGCCGTTCGAGCAGCTCCGGCTCGACGGGCGTGGCCTGGCGCTTGCGCCGGCGGAGGTTGTCGATATGGCTGGTCTGAATGATCCGGAACATCCAGCTATCGAGCCGGGTTCCCCGCTGATACTGGTCGAGCCGGCTCAGGGCCTTCAAGCAGGCTGTCTGCACGAGGTCGTCTCCTTCGTCGCGGTTCCCGCTGATCGCATAAGCGAATCGCCTGAGACGGGGCACCAGGGCCGCAATTTCCGCCCTTATGTCGTCGCTCATGCTCGATCCACGGCTCCCGATATCATGGGGAGAACGCCCCTTTGCGGTTTTTAATCCCTGCTGATTTAGGAATATATGAGCAGCCCAAACGTTGTGATTGCCAAGGAAGCTAACCGCAAGAGCCTGAATCATGCGCTTTTTGGCCACATTTTTCGCTCTCGCCCTGGCCTTGACCATGCAGCCGGGCCCCGAGCCGACCAGCCTGCCGGACCTCTTCGCCCGGGCCGCCGCCGATGGCGGCGACGGCGGCGATGGGGGTGACGGCGGCGATGGCGGCGATGGCGATGGGGGTGACGGCGGCGACGGGGGTGATGGCGGCGGCGGCGGAGATGGTGGCGACGGCGGCGACGGCGGAGATGGTGGCGACGGTGGTGACGGCGGCGGTGGCGACGGCGGCGGCGATGGAGGTGACGGCGGCGACGGCGACGGCGGTGATGGCGACGGCGGCGATGCCGATGGCGACGGCGATGGCGGCGATAGCGACGGTGACGGTGACGGCGACGGTGAAGGCGACGGCGACGGTGAAGGCGACGACGGCGGCAGCGAAGCCAGCGCCGGTGACGACGGCAATGACGGCGACGATGGTGACGACGGCGACGATGGCGACGACGGCGATGATGGCGATGACGGTGACGATGGCGACGACGCGGCGGACGTCGGCGAGTCCGTCGAGAGCGCCGTCAACGACATCGTCGACTTCATCAATGACATCTTCGGCGGCAGCGGCGAGAGCCAGGAGAGCGAGATCGTCGGTCTCGGCTTCCCGGGCCTGCAGGCCCAGGAACGCGCCGCCCTCGTCGCGGCCGGCTTCGTCGTGGTCGCCGAGAATCCCCTGCAAGCGATCGGCGCCACGGCCGTGCGTCTGGCGCCGCCCTTCGGCATCGGGATCGAGGAGGCCCTGGCCTCGGCGCGCAACCTCGCCCCGAGCGTAATCCTCGACCTGAACCATCTCTACGAGGCCGGCGGCGAGGCCTGCCCGGCCGGCGCCTGCTGGGGCACGCAGTTGACCCAATTGAGCGCCCTGCCGGCGGCCGCCTGCCAACGCGGCGCGCCCCTGGCGATCATCGACACGCCGATCGACACCGGCCATCCCCTGTTGCGCGGCGCCGCCGTCGAGACCCGCAACTTCCTGCCCGACGGCGCGACGCCGGCGCCGCCCGATCACGGCACGGCGATCGCCGCGCTCCTGGTCGGCGAGAGCGTGCCGGGCCTGGCGCCGCTGGCGCCCGGCGCGCGCCTGCTGGCGGCCGAAGCCTTCGCCGTGGTCGGCGACAAGCCGCGCGCCGACACCTTCGCCATTCTCGGCGGGCTCAACTGGGCGGCCTCCAAGCGGGCCCGGGTGATCGCCTTGAGCATCCAAGGGTCGCCCAACCGCGCGCTGGCCCGGGTGCTCGGCATCGTCGCCCAGCGCGCCAACGTCGTGGCCGCCGCCGGCAACAGCGGCCCCAGCGGCGAGCCCGCCTATCCGGCGGCCTACCCGGATGTCATGGCGGTCTCGGCCGTCGACAAGCGCCTCCGGCCCTACCGCAACGGCACCCGCGGCAGCTATGTCGAGATCGCGGCGCCCGGCGTCGGCATCCTGTCGGCCGGCCCCGACGGGGCCAGCACGGCCTGGAGCGGCAGCAGCTTCGCGGTGCCTTTCGTGGCGGCGGCCATGCTGCGTGCCCGCGCGGAGACCGGGGGCGACCCGGCCAGGGCGCGCGAGCTGCTGCAGCTCTCCGCCATCGACATCGGCGCCCTGGGCCGCGACGAGGTCTTCGGCCACGGCCTCGTGCAGAGTCCCGGCAGCCGTTGCTGGTGAGACAGTCAGGCTCGGAGGGCTAGGCACGCGCCGCCCGGCGGCCCAGCCATTCGGCCCGGGTGATGCGGAAGCCCGGGTAGTCGCCGCCGTAGGCCCGGCGCAAGCCGACGTCGCGCAAGCCCGCTTTGCGCAGGACGTTCTGGGAGGCCGCGTTGGCCGCGCTGGTGCAGGCCACGACCTCGGTCAAGGCGGTCTCCTCGAAGGCGAAGCGCAGGAGCCGCCGGCAGACCTCGGTGGCATAGCCCTTGCCCCAGGCACTCGGCTTGAAGAGGTAGCCGACCTCGATCTCGGCGTCCGGCAGCTCGTCGCCGGCCACCAGGTCCCAGTTGGTGTCCAGCTCCTCGACCGGCAGGGGCAGGAGCACGCCGGTACCGAGCTTCTCCTGCGTCCGGCCGTCGAGCACGCACCAGATGCCGATGGCGCCGCCCGCGCAACGCCGCGTGGCCACCGCCATCTCCCGCTCGAACTTCTCCTGCGTCATGGCGCCGCCGATGTGCTCCATGACGGCGGCGTCCATCAGCAGCGCGGCGCCCAGGTCGTCGTCGCGCGCGGTCAAAGGACGCAGCAAGAGGCGCTCGCTGCGCAGCAGCGGGCCGGCGTCAGAAGCCATCTGTCATTGCCGGACGAGCCGTTTCCCAGGTTTCGGCGACGATCGCTACGCCGGATCACGTGGGGGCTGGTCGGCCGGCCGGCAAGGGAAGCCGATCAGTCTTCGTACTTGAAGGACAGCGAGACGCGGGAGCGAAAGGCAACGACCTTGCCGTCCTCGACACGGCAGTCGAGCTTGGTCACTTCGGCGATGCGGAGATCGCGAAGGGTCTTGGCCGCCGTCTCGACGGCATTGCGCGTCGCCTCCTCCCACGAGGTCTCGCTCGAGCCGACGATCTCCGTGACACGGTAGACGCCTGTTGCTGACATGACTGCTCCTCCCTGTTTTCTTGGGCCCGTTCTCGTCGGGCCGGCATGGCGGACGGCGAGCGGACCGTCGAGCCCTTGGGGACCCGCGACCCTGCCGCACCGGCTCCATCTTACACGATGACGCCGGGATGCCAGCGACCAAGCGTTGAAAAGGCCCGGCCGGCTTCGCGCCGGGATGCAGCGAGGCAGCGACGAGCGGCCCGTGCCGAGAAGCCCGGACCGCCCGTCAGGCCAAGTGAGGGGGCTTGGCCTATTGCCGGAGCCTATTGCCAGAGAGGACGGCCGAGATCGATCTGCCGATCGTCCGACAAGCCGCCGGCGGCGGCGCCGACACCGGCCCCGACGACCGCGCCGGTCAGGGGGGCACCAAAGATCGCACCGCCGATGAGGCCGGTGCCGCCGCCAATCGCCGCTCCGCTGAGCATGCGATCGCTGGTCGTGTTGCCGCAGGCCGTCAGGCCCAGAAGAAGCGTCATGCCGAGGGCCAGGCCCAGGGAGCGTCGCGCCATGGTGATGTCCTTTCCTGTCTGTCACCCAACGCGCCGCCGCATGCGACGGCGCCCACAACCGCGGACTCCGAGAGCCCGCTTCCCTAGCGACCCGGACCCGCGGGCGGGCGCCCCCTGCCTGAGGGCGCCACGCCCACGGGTGACTTCCGGTCACCTTCGGCATCGCCCGTTTGCTCGGACGTTGCGGATGTTACGAAAGAGAGGGCGGCAGCATCCCCGCCCGGACCGGCTCTTAAATCGGCCAGCCTCAGGCTTGCGGCAGGGTCTCCGCCAGCGCGCTCTGCCTGAGGATGCCCTGGTAGATCTCGTCGTCGCCGACCAGGCCGATCAGCTTGCCGTCCTCGACCAGGGCGACCGCGCCGCCGGTCTGGTGACGGATCTCCAGGGCTTCGCGCATGCGGATCTCCGGCGAGGCGAGCACCACGACGTCCTTGCCGAGGCCGTCGAGCGAGTTCGGCCCCTCGTAGCGGACCAGGCGCCCGGGCTTGTCCTCGACCGTGACGCCGGCCGGCGCGCCGCCGCTGTCGAGGGTCATCTGGCGATGCCCGGACTGGTCGAGCAGCAGGGCGCCGGCCTGCCGGCGCAGCTTCTCGACCGGCGTCATCAGCGAGCGGCCGCGCAGCACGTTGATCGGGTTCATGTGGGCGACGAACTCGGCGACGTAGCGGTTGGCCGGCGCCAGGACGATCTCCTCCGGCTCGCCGAACTGCACGATGTAGCCGCCTTCCATGATCGCGATGTGGGTGCCGATCTTCAGCGCCTCGTCGAGATCGTGGCTGACGAAGATGATGGTCTTCTTCAGGCGGCGCTGCAGCTCGAGCAGCTCGTCCTGCAGGTGGTCGCGGATCAGCGGATCCAGGGCCGAGAAGGGCTCGTCCATCAGCAGGATGTCGGCGTCGGTGGCGAAGGCGCGGGCCAGGCCGACGCGCTGCTGCATGCCGCCGGAGAGCTCGTGGGCATACTTGTCGGCCCACTGGTCGAGGCCGACCAGCTTCAGCTTCTCCTCGACCACCTTGTCGCGCTCGCCCCGGGCCATGCCGCGCAGTTCCAGGCCGAAGCCGACGTTCTCCTGGACCGTGCGCCAGGGCAGCAGGGCGAACTGCTGGAAGACCATGGCGATGCGGCTGGTCCGCAGGCGGCGCAGGGTGGCGGCATCGCAGCTCGCGACGTCGATCTGCTGGCCGCCGTCGGAGACCAGGACCTGGCCGCGGGTCACCTCGTTGAGGCCGTTGACCGCGCGCAGCAGGGTCGACTTGCCGGAGCCGGAGAGGCCCATCAGGACGCAGATCTCGCCCTCCTCGATGGCGAGGTTTGCATTCGCCGCGCCGAGCACGTTGCCGGTCTTCTCCAGGATCGAGGCCCGGTCCTCGCCCTGGTCGAGCAGGGCCAGGGCCTGCTCCGGGTTCTTGCCGAAGATGATGTCGACGTCGCGGAAGTCCACGGCGGCCATGGCTCAGCCCCCCTCGCCCTTGGCGCCGCGCTGCTTGCAGACCCGGTCGAGCAGGATCGCCACGATGACGATCGCCAGGCCGGCTTCGAAGCCCTTGGCGACGTTGACGGTGTTGAGCGCGCGCACCACGGGCTTGCCGAGCCCGTCGGCGCCGACCAGGGCGGCGATCACCACCATCGAGAGCGACAGCATGATGCACTGGGTGAGCCCGGCCATGATGGTCGGCATGGCGTGCGGCAGCTCGACCTTCCAGAGAAGCTGGCGCTTTGTCGCCCCGAAGGCCTCGCCCGCCTCGATCAGGGCCTTGGGCACCGAGGAGATGCCCAGATGAGTGAGGCGGATCGGCGCCGGGATGGCGAAGATCACCGTCGAGATCAGGCCCGGCACGACGCCGAGGCCGAAGAGGATCAGGGTCGGGATCAGGTAGACGAAGGTCGGGATGGTCTGCATCAGGTCGAGGATCGGCCGGACCCAGGTATAGAGCCAGGGCCGGTGCGCCGAGGCGATGCCGACCGGCACGCCGACCAGCATGCAGATCAGGGTCGAGAAGATGACCAGCGCCAGGGTCTCCGTCGTGTCCTCCCAATAGCCGAGGTTCACGATCAGCAGCAGGGAGAACAGGATCATCAGGCCGAGCTTCCAGGAGCGGTGCAGCCAATAGCCGAAGGCGGCGAGGGTCAGGATCAGGCCCCAGGCCGGAATCCACTGCAGGACGTCGATCAGGCCCTCGATCAGGAAGCCGAGCACGTCGGAGATCAGGTTGAAGACCCAGGCCGCATGCTCGTTGAGGAAATCCACGAAGGCGGAGATCCAATCGCCCAGCGGGATCTTGTGTTCCGTCAGCCAGTCCATTGTCGAAAGTCCTCCCCTCGCCCAATCCTAGGCCCGCTTCGGCCCGATCCTAGCGGACGCCGTCAATCACTTTGCCTTCAGCACTAGGTCATACAGCGAAACGGCCGGACCCGTCGGGGCCCGGCCGCTTCAGCTCATTGCAACCCGGAGCGCTTCTTACATGCCGAGGTGCGCTTTCACCGCGGCCAGGCCGTCGCCGCCGTCGAAGGTGCTGACGCCGGAGACCCACTGCTCGATCAGGTCCGGCCGGTCCTTCATGAGCTGGACCGCGGCGGCCTGCGGGTCCATGCCGTCGTCGAGCATGTAGCCCATGATCTGGTTCTCGACGTCGAGCGAGAAGACCAGCTTGTTGAGCATCGCGCCGACGTTGGGGCATTGCTCCGCGTAGCCGCTGGGCGCCAGGGTGTAGACCGTGGCGCCGCCGAAGTTGGGGCCGAAGTAGTCGTCGCCGCCATCCAGGTAGGCCATGTCGTGGGCCCGGTTCATGGGATGCGGCTCCCAGCCCAGGAAGACGATCCAGTTGTCGCGCTTGGTGGCGCGCGAGACCTGCGACAGCATGCCCTGCTCGCTCGACTCGACCACCTCCCAGTCGCCGAGACCGAAGGCATCCTTGTCGATCATATCCTGGATGATCTGGTTGCCGTCGTTGCCGGGCTCGATGCCGTAGATCTTGCCGTCGAACTTGTCGCGGTGCGCGTCGAGGTCGGCGAAGGTCTTGACCCCGGCATCCATCACGTACTGCGGCACGGCGAGGGTGTACTTGGCGCCCTCCAGGTTGGCCGTGACGTTGTCGATCCGGCCATCGTCGAAGTAGGGCTGGATCATGCTCTGCTGCGTCGGCAGCCAGAGCCCGAGGAAGGCGTCGAGGTCCCTGTTGGCCAGGCTCTCGAAGGTCACCGGGACCGACAGCACGCTGGCCTTCGGCTCGTAGCCGAGACCCTCCAGCAGGGTCATGGCGATCGACGTCGTCGCCGTGACGCAGCTCCAGCCGACGTCGGAGAAGTGGACAGTCTTGCACTGCTCCGGCTCGGCGGCCCGTGCCGCGCCCGTACCCGCCAGCAGGACGACAGCCGCCGCGGTCGCCAGTGCTTTCCAATGAGCCATGCGGAACCTCCCTCGTCTTTATTGGTTTCTGTCGTTTTATTGAGACCGCATCCGGCCCCTTCGGGGGCCGCGGGAACGCGGTCGGCCGGGACATTCTAAATCATATGGCGGGGCCATCTAGCGCTTTTCCCGAGGCCCCGCAGGGTCATCGAGCAGCGTCCCGCTGGAGGAAATCGGCGCCGAGCCAAAACCCTAGAAGCAAAACGGTCTCCATGATTTCTGCGGTTATCAATATCTAAAGGAATTCAACGCATACGACTAAGGAAATAGTGATTCTTGCGTGAGGTATAGGCCATGCGCCGGATACCGCTCTTCTTGCTGATTCTTGCCCTGCTGACCGTCCCGGCAGTCGGGCCTGGCGCGCGAGCCGGCGACCCCAAGCACATCATCATCGTCGAGAGCATGACGCTGCCCTTGATCCAGGGTGCCTCTTCGTGGATTCGCCGGGAGCTCGGCGAGCGCGGCTTTCGCCCGGATCAGGAGGTCGTCTACAGCGTCGTCAACGCCGAGGGGCAGACGGCTCGGGCGGCCGAGCTGCTCGCCGAGGTGCGCGCGGAGAAGGAAGCCGATCTCGTGATCGCGGTCGCGACCCTAGCCGCTCGCGCCGCGCGCGCAGGCCTGACAGAGAGCGCGGTGCCGCACCTCTTCGTGATCGTCTCCGATCCGGTCGGCGAGGGCTTTACAGCGCGAATCGGCGAGCCGAGCGGCGGCAACTTCTCCGGCATGACCCACGTGCTCGGCGCCGATACGATTCTCAACCAGGTCAACGACGTCCTGCAGCGACCCGACGGGCGGGTGTTCAGGATCGCCTTCCTGCACTCGACCTATCCCGCCGCCCTGGCCAACCGCGATAGCCTGATGGCGGCCGCCCCGGCCTATCCGGCGATCGAGCTCGTGCCGCTGCAGTTCGACTATCAGCCGGGCGCCGACGGCATGGCGGCCATGCTCGAGGACGCGACCGCCCTGATCCAGGCGAACAGCGGCCAATTCGAAGGCCTTTGGATCGGCCGCGGCCCGGCCGCACACGACCGGACCTTTCTCGAGGCGATCTCGGAGCGCAGCGGTCTGCCCTACATCGTCGCCGAGGACGTCGAGTCGGTCTCCGCCGGCGCCCTGCTGGCGCTGATATCCAACGAGGAAACCAACGGCAGAGCGGTCGGCAAGATGGCAGCCGAGGTGCTGCGCGGCGCGGATCCGGCCGAGATGCCGATCGATCGCCCGAAGCGGTTCCTGGCGGCCATCAACATCTCGACGGCACTGCGCCTCGGCGTCGTCCTGCCTTCAGACCTCATAGAGCTCGCCGGAGCACACATCTACCGGTGATGCCGTGAAGCTCCGGCAGAAGCTCCTTCTCGCCGCGCTCCCGGCCATGCTCGGGGGCATCATCGTTCTCGGCGTGCTGTCCTATCTCCACTCGCGCGATCTGGTCTACGAGTACGAGCAGCAACAGGCCACCCACGTCGTCAAACAGTTCCTGGACGACTTCATCAAGCGGCGGCAGCGCCTTCTGCAGCGGACCGACACGGCGAGCATCGAGTCTTTCGTCGAGCGCTATCAGATGGAAGCGCTAAGAGAGATCGGCAGCGTCGCGTCGGAAGTCGGCCGCCGGGTCAGTGTCTTCGATCTGAGCGACGGCTCGGTGATCCTGCGCACGGGCGTCTCGGAAGCCGACTCGCCGGGCCCGCGCGTGCTCCTGAATGCCGCCCACGAATGGCGAATTGCGCGCGCCAGTCGAACCGAGCCCTCGACCGGCATCTTCGAGGATACCCCCTACGCGGCGGTGAAGGACGAGGTCTGGAACTGGGCCCTGGTCATTGCCGTCGACCCCAATCTGATCCACGACGAGATCTCCAAGATCGGCCGCAACACCATCATCGTCACCCTGATCAGCGCCCTGATCACGACCCTGATCTTCAACTGGATCAGCCGGCGGGCGATCATCGATCCCGTGCAGAACCTCAAGCTGGCGGCCGTGCGCATCGCCCAAGGGGAGACGGTCGAGCAGATCCCGATCGACAGCAGCGACGAGATCGGCGAGCTCGCCAGGTCGCTGGAGAGGATGGTCGAGGAGCTGTCCAGGGCCGTCGAGGAAGCGAAAGCGGCCGATCGCTCGAAGTCGGCCTTCCTGGCGAACATGAGCCACGAGATCCGCACGCCGATGAACGGCATCCTCGGCATGGCTCAGCTACTGAACGAGACCCGGCTCGAGGCCGACCAGAAGAACTACGTCAGGATGATCCTGCGCTCCGGCACGCAGCTCAAGACGATCATCGACGACATCCTGGACCTCAGCAAGCTGGACGCGGCCCAGGTCGAGATCGAGAGCCTGCCGGTCGACCTCAACACCCTCGTCGAGCAAGTCGCGTCGCACTTCAGCCTCGACGCGACCTCGAAAGGCAACCGCATCGTCACGCTCTTGCCGGCAGGCGAGCCGACCTGGGTCCTGACCGACCCGACTCGCCTGCAGCAGTGCCTCATGAACCTCATCGGCAACGCCAACAAGTTCACGAGCGGCGGCACGATCGAGATCGCGCTGCACTGCGCGGCGCAGGCGACCGGACGGATCGAGGTCGCCATCGCCGTCAAGGACAGCGGCATCGGCATTTCCGAGGCCGCGCAGAGCCAGCTCTTCGAGCGCTTCATGCAATCGGATTCCTCGACGACCCGGCGCTTCGGCGGCACCGGCCTCGGGCTCTCGATCGTCAAGGAGCTGGCGACCCTCATGGGCGGCAGCATTGAGGTGGAAAGCCGCGAAGGACAGGGCTCGACCTTCACGCTGCGGTTCCAGTGGGAGTCGGTTCGCCCCGCGCAGCCCGAGGCGAAGGACGAGCCGAAGAGCCGGGTCCCCGATCTCGGCGGCGCGCGCGTGCTCGTCGCCGAGGACAATCAGATCAACCAGATCCTGATTCGCCAGTTGCTCAAGAAGTGCGGCATCGACTGCATCGTGGTCGAAAACGGTGCCAGCGCCGTCGAGGCCTTGAAGACTGAACGCTACGACCTCGTGCTGATGGACATTCAGATGCCGGTCCTGGACGGCATCGAGGCAACCCGCGAGATTCGCGCCGGCGCCGCGGGCCAAGGCGACATTCCCATCGTCGCCTTGACCGCCAACGTCATGGCCGACGATCGCAAGCTCTACCTGAGCGAAGGATTCTCGGCGATCGTCGCCAAGCCGATCGAGATCGAAGAGTTCTACGGCTGCCTCGCCGGGCTCATCGGGTCCGACGCAGAGCCCCTCGGGCCCCGCGCGCCGCAAGCCGCCACCGGCTGAGCGCGCTAGAGCGTTTTCCGCTCACGCGGAGTCACGGCACCGGGCCGCTCCCCCTCCCGGCCCCCCAATAGGATACTGCCGTGGGTGGCCGGGAGGGGGAGCGGTCCGGTGCCGTCCGATCGGAAAGCGCGCTAGAAGAGCTCCTGGCCGACGACGCGGACCTCGTCCGGAAAGTCGCGGTAGAGGGCGAAGGTCGCGTCCGTGACCCGCGCGTTGACGCCGTGGTGCAGGCTCTCGATCGGCTCGGTGCGCGACGCGACCAACGCGAAGAGCTTGTCGAGCTGGGCCAGGCCCTCGAACTCCAGCATGACATGGAACTCCGGCAGGCCGGCGGCGCCGAGGCCGAGCTTTCGGCGCATGATCCGATAGCCGACCAGCAAGCCCTCGGCTTTCAGATGCTCGAAGTAGCGCTTGGCCTGCTCGACCAGCTCCACGTCCTTGACGCCGGGCTTGAGGTTGAACCAGCTATGGTAAATATCCATGGCGACTCTCCTCTCGGGCCAGGTCCCGGACATTAACCGATTCGCATGATCTCGCCGTCATACTGAAGCTGCGCCCACAGGTAGCCGCGCCAAGCAGCGACGGCCGGCAGCACCTGAGGAGGGAGCGAACCATGCTCGACGAGAGTGTCATGCCCGAGGACTACCGCCTGACCACGGCGGAAATCCTCTACCACCTGCCCGAGGATCCGGACATGCTGCAGAGTTACGTCTGGCAATCCCTCGATCGCGTGCCGGACTTCCCCAAGCTGAACGAGTTCCTGGCGCTCTGGGAAGATTCGCGCGACGGCGAGCTGCATTCGGTGCGCATCGCCATCGTCGGCGATCCGCGGCCGCCGGAGTGGCAATACAGCGACGCCTTCTCGACGTTGCACTGAGCAACGGCGGCGTGCCGGCAGGCTCGCCCAGCAAGGCGTCATCGCGCACCACTACAGGGCCGCGACGCAGGAGATCGCAAGACTCCGCCCTGCTCTAACCCTCCGCCCTCATTGCTGTTGTCCCTGCCTCGAGCCGCGCCCAAAGCGCCTCGGCCGCCGCGGCGGCCCGCTCGACCGGCAAGCTATCCATCAGACGGCCGGCCTGCCAACGCTGCCAATAGTCAGGGAGCGCCTGCATTTCGGCATAGCTCTCGTCGGTCCGAGCGAAGGCGCAGTGATCGCCCCAGGGGCGATAGTGCGCGTCCAGCGAAGGGCCGAAGAGGCCGAGCGTCGGCGTGCCGCAGGCCGCGGCCAGGTGCATCAGCCCGGAATCGTTGCCGACGTAGAGGCCGGCGCGCTTCAGGCAGGCCGCCACCTCGAGCAGGTCGAGCTGGCCCACCAGGTCGATGGTCCGCTCGGGGCCCAGCTCGTCGAGCAGGGGCGCGACCTGGGCGCGCTCGCTGCCGGCGGCGAAGACCGCGACCCGCGCGCCGGCGAGGATGCCGGCGGGGCCGGTCAGGCGCCGCGCCAGCTCGGCGTAGCGCTCCGCCGGCCACTGCTTGCCCGGCGTGTTGGCGGCCGGTCCGAGGGCCAGAAAGGCGCCGTCGGCGAGCAGCCCAGCGGCCTTTGCCTCCTGCTCCGGGCCGATCCAGACCCGCGGCATGGGCGGCGGGTCGAGCCCGGCCAAACGGCCGAGCTGGACCACCCGATGCAGGTCGTTGCGCTGCTTCCAGTGGGTCAGGCGCTTTCGCCGCGGCACCAGCAGGCCGACCAGGGAGGCGCGCAGGTCGACCACCAGGTCCCAGCGCCGGTCCAGCAGCTTGCTCCAGAGCGAGAGCCAATGGAGGTTGTAGCGCCGCTTGCGCACGACATGGATCCGCTCCAGGCCCGGCACCGCGGCGAAGAGCGAGGCCGCCGGCGCGCCGCAGGCGATGGTCACGCGGGCGTCCGGGTGCCGCTGCAGGAAGTGGTCCAGCAGGCCGCAGGTCAGCACCGCGTCGCCGACCCGGGTCGCCGTGATGAAGAGCAGGTTCATGGCCGCATGCGAGGCGCTGGGTCCGGGGCGCTGGGGGCTGCTTGCCGCTGGCGACGGCGGCCGCTGCCGGGTGGCCAGCCCAGCCGCGCCGGACGGCCTTGTCAAGCGCCCAGCCCTGCGCCACCTATTGCGAGACGCGCTTTGCAGCCGGGAAAGGGGCCGACATGCCGAATTGCCTAGGCACCATGCTCGCCACTCGGGGAGCCTTGAGGCTCGGCGGCGAGGACCTGCGCACTTTCCTGCAGGGGATCGTCTCCAACGACGTCGACAAGGTGACGCCGGAACGCGCCCTCTGGTCGGCCTTCCTGACGCCCCAAGGCAAGTTCCTGCACGAGTTCTTCCTCGCCGAGCAGGACGGCGACCTGCTGCTGGACGGCGAGGCCGCGCGCCTCGACGATCTCAAGAAGCGCATGTCGCTCTATCGCCTGCGCTCCAAGGTGACGATCGAGGACGCCCGCGAGGCGCTCGAGGTGGCGGTGCTGTTCGGCCACGGCGCCCTCGAAGCCCTCGCGCTGCCGGAGGAGCCCGGCGCGGCCAAGGCCTTCGGCGGCGGCCTGGTCTTCGTCGACCCGCGCCTGCCGTCGCTGGGCGCCCGGGCGCTGCTGCCGCGCGGCACGGCTGAGGCGCTGCTGTGCGACGCCGGCTTCCAGATCGTCGAGCCCGAGGCCTACGACCGCCTGCGCATCACCCTCGGCGTGCCCGACGGCAGCCGCGACCTCGAGGTCGAGCGCTCGATTCTGCTGGAGAACGGCTTCGAGGAGCTGAACGGCGTCGACTGGCAGAAGGGCTGCTTCCTCGGCCAGGAGCTGACCGCCCGCACCAAGTACCGGGCGCTGATCAAGAAGCGCCTGCTGCCGGTCGAGATCGAGGGCCCGGTGCCCGCCCCCGGCACGCCGCTGCTCGCCGGCGGCAAGGAGGTCGGCGTCATGCGCTCGGGCTGCGAGGGCCTCGGGCTCGCGCTGCTGCGCCTGGACGCGGCGCTCGACGAGAGCCTGCAGCTCGGCGCCGGCGAGGCCAGCCTGCGGGTCCGTCGCCCCGAGTGGGTCGAGCTGCAGAGCCGCGAGCCGGCCGAGACCTGAGGCTCAGCCGCGGGCTTCGAGCCGCGTCGCCAGCCTATCCAGCAGGCCGAAGGGGCTTTCCCCGGGCGCCAGATCGTAGGCGCCGACCCGCGCCAGCCCCGCCGTGCCGAAACGCGCCCCGAGGGCCTCGCCGATCCAGTCGAGCGCCTGCTGCCGGCGGCGCGCCGCCAGCCGGCCAGCCGCGGCCAGATGGGCCTCGTGCCGTTCCACGGTCGCGACGAGGTCGTCGACACCGCCGGGCGCCTGGGCGCAGAGGCTGACCACCGGCGGCGACCAGCCGCTGCTGTCCGGGCCGGTCAGGCTCAAGGCCGAGCGCAGATCGGCCGCCGCCTGCTCCGCCAGCCGCCCGAGGTCGGCCTTGGTCACCACCACCAGGTCGGGCAGCTCGACGATCCCCGCCTTCATGAACTGCAGCGAGTCGCCCGAGCCGGGCTGCACGCAGAAGACCACGCTGTCGGCGACGCTGGCGATGTCGCCTTCGGACTGGCCGACGCCGACGGTCTCGATCAGCACCCGGTCGTAGACGGCCCGCATCACCACCATGGCCGCGGCGCTGATGTCGGCCAGCCCGCCGAGCCGGCCGCGCGCCGCCATCGAGCGGATGAACAGCCCCTCGTCGGCCGGGTCGCTCAGCAGCCGGATGCGGTCGCCGAGCAGCGCCCCGCCGGAGCGCCGCGAGGAGGGATCGACGAGGATCACGCCGAGACTCTGGCCGGCCGCGCGGTAGTGGCGGATCAGGGCGCGCAGCAGGGTCGACTTGCCGACCCCCGGCGGGCCGGTGAAGCCCAGCACGGGGCCGCGCGCGGCGCCGTAGGCCTCGTTCAGCAGGTCCTTCAGCCAGGCCGCCTCCGGCGCGGCCTCGAGCGCGCTCAGGGCCCGCGCCATGGCGCGCTTGCCGCCCGCGCGCAGGGCGGCGAGGTCGAGCCGGTCGATATCGGATTGGGAGAGCGCCGTCATAGCCGGCAGTGGGCCGGCCCCGCTGGCTCCGGTCAAGTCGCTTCGCGCAAGACCGGGCCGTCGCGTTCAGTCGACGATCAAGCCCTCGGAGCGCAGGGCCTGGGTGAACTCGGCGCGGGTCATGCCCGGGCGCACCCGCGGGTGGTAGACGAGCTGCAGCACCTTGAAGGCGTCCTCGCGCTCGGTCGCGCTCAGCGGCGAGGAGCTGAAGGCCATCTCGCGGGTGTGGCCGAGCCCGGCCGTCAGCAGCAGGCCGCGCAGGATGCAGTCCCTGAGCTCGTCCTTGGAGAGATCCTGGCGGGTCATGATCCGCCCGGAGGAGATGACGTGGTCGTTGAAGTTGCGTCCGGCCGGGTGGGCGAAACAGCCCGACTGCCGGGCGTGGCTCTGATAGTCGGCGGTGCCAAGCTCGGGACGCGGCTGCAAGGCCAGGTTGAAGACGTCCGCGCTGACGCCCACGGCGAAGTTGAAGGGGTCCGAGAGGGCCGTGCCTTGCGAGCTCGCGGGCGGCCGCATGTGGACCTTGACCTTGCCCATCAGGTTGCGCTGGTTGATCTCGCTGACCACCTCGTCGACCGTGTCCTTGCCCTGGGCGTAGTAGAAATCCAGGACCATGTCGCTTTCCCAGCGCGCCAAGCGCTCGCCGCCGGGGCCGGTGAAGAGGAACTTGTCGAGAGTCGACTGCTTCACCGTCGGCCAATCCTGCGCCGCCGCCACAGCCGGTCGCTCGACGAGCAGCAGGCCGAAGGCCAGGCACAGCAAGGCGTTGAAGCCGAAGAGCGCCGCGGCGCTCTGCTTGAGGGGTGAAGGGCGAGCCATCTTGGCCTGTCTCCCGAACGGTTCCATCTTTGCGAGTCTCGCAATCATGGTTAAATATTCTTAACCATCGTACTAAAAATTCGTTTATTTTTTCCTAACGACAACTTAGCGGATCCGAGTTGATGATGCCAGAGACAACATTCTAGAGCGTTTTCCGATCGGACGGCACCGGCCCGCTCCCCCTCCCGGCCACCCAATAGGATACTGCCGTGGGTGGCCGGGAGGGGGAGCGGGCCGGTGCCGTGGGTCCGCGTCAGCGGAAAACGCTCTAGGCCTCGTTCCGGAGCGTCGAATGCCCAGACTTGCCGCCAACGTGAGTTGGCTGTTCACCGAGCTAGCCTTCC
>JANQLT010000031.1 GCA_028280455.1 Kiloniellales bacterium | reverse complement strand
CATATGCGCATAATTCCTAGTTATCTGCAGTTCAATAGTTAGGAATTCTGAGCACTCCTGCCTGTTCCAGTGCTGTCCGCAAACTTCGATCCGACACATGCGTATAGAGCTCCGTCGTCGTGATGCTGCGGTGCCCCAGCAGGCGCTGGACGAAGCGGATGTCGACGCCGGCTTCGATCAGCAGGGTGGCGGCGGTGTGGCGGAGCATGTGGGGGGTGATGCGGCGGTCGAAGCCGGCGCGCTCGGCCAGCTTGCGGAGGCGGAGGCGGAGCGCTTGGGAGGTTAGGGGCGCACCCTTTGAATTCAGGAGTATGGCGTCCCTGGTCCTTGCCGCGGACTGTTCGCGTTGGGCGATGTGTCGACGAAGCAGCTCTTGCAGCCCGGGTTCCGTGACGAAGGCGGTTCGCTCGCGGCTGCCCTTGCCGAAGATCCGGATGGTGCCGCTCGCGGTGTCGATGTCACCGAGGGTCAAGCGGGTGAGCTCGCCGACGCGCATGCCGGTCGTGCAGAGCAGCATGATCGCCAGGACCGTTGTCTCGTCGGTTCGTTGCCCAGTTCGAGACGCCAGTCTGCGCCGCGCCAAGGCAGTCGGTTCCGGCTGCGGCAGGTGGCGCGAGCAGTGGGTTAGCCGGCGCACCTCTTCCAGCGTCAGGCTGCGCGGCAGGCTGCGCGGAACCGGCACGGTGACCTCGACATCGGCGAAAGGCGAGCCCTGCAAAGCGCCCGAGCGATGGGCGTGCTTGAAGAAGGCCTTGAGGCAGGCGAGGCGACGGCGGACGGTGCGCGGCTTGCGGTTGCGCCTTACCCGGAGGTCGTCCAGATAGTCGAGGATCATCGAGGGCGTCACGTCCTCGAGCGGCCTTGCGGCGCCGGCGAAGCCGGCGAAGTCGGCCAGGTCCTGGGCGTAGGCGCGCAGGCTGTTGGGCGAGAGGCCCTTGGCGCGGGCGCAATGGGCCAGGAAGCGCTCGGCCGCGCTCGACAGGGCGAGCGCATCTGGCTCCGTCTCGGATGTCATCGTGATGTCGGTGCTTGAGTTGCTCGGGTGCCGACGTAGTAATAATGACAAACAATTCTCAAAACCTTTCTGATTTTCTGCCGGAAATCGAAGCGAATACTTCGAACTTCCACTTGTGGAAGTCGGATTTTTGCGCCTACCGCTCGGCTAATACCGGCCTGCGATGAGGTGGACTCATCGCAGGGCCTATGGTGTTCAAGCGCCACGCAGGCTTTCCTCGCTTCGCTGCGGCGCGGGGATTCGCCTTCGCTCTTGCCCGGGCGAGGGGTTAAGGTCCGCGCAGCTAGGACGAGGGCTCGGGCGTCGCCCGGTCGGCTCGGGGGTGGCATGACTGATCCGGCGATACAAACCGTCCGCGTGCTGATCGACGGGCGGGTGCAGGGGGTCTGGTTTCGGCATTGGACCAAGATCCAGGCGGAGGAGCGCGGCCTCGACGGCTGGGTGCGGAACCTGCACGACGGCCGGGTCGAGGCGGTCTTTCAGGGGCCGGCGGTGGCGGTCGAGGCGATGATCGTGGCCTGCCACGAGGGGCCGCCGGCCGCGCGGGTCGGCGAGGTGCAGCGCTTCGAGGCCGAGGCCTTGCCGGTCGGCGCCTTCGAGGTGCGGCCGAGCGGCGCCGAGCCGGAGACCTGGCTGTGAGCGGCGCCTCGCGCACGGGGGCCAGGGTCGTGGTGGTCGGCGCGGGCATCCTCGGCGCCTCGATCGGCTACCACCTGGCGCAGGCCGCCGCCCGGGTGACCATCGTCGACGGACACGACGCGGTCGGCGGTGCGACGGCCGCCTCCTTCGCCTGGATCAACGCCTCGCACGGCAACCCGCAGCCCTATTTCGGCTTCCGCCTGCAGGCCATGGCCGAGTGGCGGATGCTGAACGAGGCGCTGGGGCGCAAGCTGCCGCTGCGCTGGGGCGGCAGCATCGAGTGGTGGGACGAGCCCGAAGAGCTGCGCCGCGCCGTCGCCGAGCAGACGGCCTGGGGCTACCCGATCCGCCTGATCGGCCGCGACGAGATCGCGGCACTGGAGCCGGCCATCGCCACGCCGCCGGCGGAGGCCGCCTTCGCCGCCCTTGAGGGTGTCGTGGCGCCGGTCGCGGCGACGGAGATCCTGCTGGAGGCCGCGCAGGCGCTGGGCGCGAGCCTGCGGCGCGGCGTGCCGCTGGAGATGACGACCGATGGCGGGCGCGTCGGCTTGCGGCTCGGGGGCACGCGGCTCGAGGCCGAGCGCATCGTGCTCGCCGCCGGCGCCGACTGCGGTCCGCTTCTGGCCGGCCTCGGCGTCGACCTGCCGATGGCCAACGCGCCGGGCCTGCTGGTCCATACCAAGCCGGCGCCCTCGCTGATCCAGCACCTCGTGCTGTCGCCGGGCGCCCACGTCAAACAGGACGTCGACGGCCGGCTCGTGGTCGGCGAGACCTTCGGCGGCGGGCCGGTGCCGGACGACCACGCGGCCGAAGCCGAGAAGCTGCTGCAGCGGGTCAGGGCCTGCCTGCAGGGCGCCGAGGCGCTCGAGGTCGAGCGGGTCACCGTCGGCGTCAGGCCGATCCCGCGCGACGGCCTGCCGATCATCGGTGCCGTCGCCGGCCTCGAGGGCCTGTTCCTGGCGGTGATGCACAGCGGCATCACCTTGGCGCCCCTGGTCGGCCGGCTGACGGCCGTCGAGGTGCTCGGCGGCGGGCCGGTCGAGATCCTCGCGCCCTACCGTCTGGCGCGCTTCGCCGCTGGCTGACACGCTTACCGGATTTTAATTCCATGATTCTAGAAATATCGTTGACGCCGAAAGCAAGGACGCCTAGCTTGTGATCATGAACCTGAACCAAGCCGCCCGCTGCCTCGAGAAGCTCGGCAACCCGACGCGCCTGGAGATCTATCGCCTGCTGGTGCGCGCCGGTCCCGAGGGCCTGGCGGTCGGCGCCCTGCAGAAGCACTTGGAGGTACCGGCCTCGACGCTCTCGCACCACCTCTCGCACCTCGTGCAGGTCGATCTGCTGCGCCAGGAGCGGGAAGGGCGGGTGCTGCGCTGCACGGCCAACTATCGGCTGATGGAGCAGGTGGTCGGCTTCCTCAACGAGGAATGCTGCCGGGGCGTCGGGCTGCCGCGCGGCAAGCGCAAGGCGGGCTAGAAAGCGAGGAACGCGGACATGACGCGCATCCACATCGGACTCGAGGTCAAAGACATCGAGGCCTCGACCCGCTTCTACACGACCCTCTTCGGCGTCACGCCCAGCGTCCTGAAGGACGACTATGCCAAGTGGATGCTGGAAGACCCGAAGGTCAATTTCTCGATCAGCCAGCGCTGCGACACGCCGGGCCGCATGCACCTGGGCCTGCAGGTCGAGTCCGCCGAGGAACTGGTCGCGGTGACCAACCGCCTGAAGGACGCCGATCAGGCGGTGCGGGAGACCGGCCCGGTGACCTGCTGCTATCACAAGTCGGAGAAGACCTGGACGGCCGATCCCGAGGGCATGCCCTGGGAGACCTTCCTCACCCATGGGCCGAGCACTGTCTACGGCGACGAGACGCTGAGCCAGGCCGACGTCGAATCGATGATGGCCAGGGGCGGCAAATCCGAGCCGGGCGCCTGCTGCGTCGGCGTCGGCGGCTGCTCGTAGAGTGAGGGGCGGCGGGCCGCGTTCTGCCCGCCTTTTCTCGCGGCAGATCATTCGATGATTCCAGAAGGATAGTCGACATGGAGACGAGACCATGACACAGCTCGAAGCCTCCCTGCAGTCCGGTTGGGCGCACATCCAGCGGCAGCTCCGCAAGCCCGACGGCGTCTGGCTCGCCATCCTGCTGCTCTTCCTCGGCCTGGCGCTGGTCGTGCCGGGCCAGGCGGTTGAGTCCCTCCGCTTCACGGCCGACGCCTTCCTCTGGATCGCGCCTTTCATCCTGCTCTCGGTCGTCCTGGCCGCCTGGCTCAAGGCGGCCGGGGCCGACGGCCTGATCGGCAAGGCGGTGAGCGGCGCGCCCCTGGCGGCGATCTTCGTCGCGGCCCTGTTCGGCGCGCTCTCGCCCTTCTGTTCCTGCGGCGTGGTGCCCCTGGTCGCCGCGCTGATGGCGGCCGGCATGCCGCTGCCGGCGGTCATGGCCTTCTGGATCGCCTCGCCGCTGATGGACCCCGAGAGCTTCATCCTGATGGCAGCGACCCTCGGCGTCGACTTCACCCTGGCCAAGACCTTGGCGGCGGTGGCCATGGGCCTGCTCGGCGGCTACGCCACCTTGGCGCTGGAGCGCGGCGGCCTGCTGGCCTCGCCGATGAAGGGCGCCCTCTCCGGCGGCTGCGGCAGCGGCGGGCTGGGCGAGGCGCCGGTGCGCTGGGCGGTCTGGCAGGAAGACGAGCGTCGCGCCGTCTTCGCCGGCGAGGCGCTGCGGGTCGGCCTGTTCCTGGCCAAGTGGCTGCTCCTGGCCTTCGCCCTGGAGAGCCTGATGGTGGCCTGGGTGCCGCCCGACTTCATCGCCGGCTTGCTCGGCGGCGAGCAGGCCTGGGCGATCCCGCTCTCGGTCGTGGTCGGCGTGCCGGCCTACCTGAACGGCTTCGCGGCGATCCCGCTGATCGGCCAGCTCATGGAGCTCGGCATGGCGCCCGGCGCGGCCCTGGCCTTCCTGACCGCCGGCGCGGTCACCTCGATCCCGGCGGCCATGGCGGTCTTCGCCCTGGTCCGCTGGCCGGTCTTCCTTCTCTACCTCGGCCTGGCCCTGACCGGCTCGCTGCTGAGCGGCTACGGCTACCAGGTGGCGCTGGCCGTGGCCGGCTAGAGCGATTTCCGATCGGACGGCACCGGCCCGCTCCCCCTCCCGGCCACCCAATAGGATACTGCCGTGGGTGGCCGGGAGGGGGAGGGGGCCGGTGCCGTGATTCC
>JANQLT010000016.1 GCA_028280455.1 Kiloniellales bacterium | reverse complement strand
GACCGCGCTCAGAGAATGGGCCTACGCCAAGGCATACCCAAACTCCGACCAGCGCGCCCAGGAGCTGCCCACCTGGCTCCATCGCTACAACTGGCACAGACCTCATGGTAGCTTGAAAGCCAATACACCCATCAGCCAACTCGGCCTATCCGAGGACAACCTGTTGAGGCTCCACACCTAGCCCGCATTTCTCACGAGAGTTAGGTGCATCGGGGTCCTGAACGTGAGAAAGTTCTTCTGCGACAAAGAGTTATTCCCAAGCAGGAGAGCTCCCCGATGCCCACAGAGTGTAGCCCGGAACCGATGGTCTTCGCACGCCTTGATGGTCGCGCCGTGGTGGCGGATTTCGGCGGCGGGGCGATGACCTCTGACGCCGGTGCCTTGTTGCTCGGCGCGACGGACAAGAGCATCGCTCTGATCGATCGCTTTGCGGCCTGCTTTTCGGACGGCCGGTCGTCGGCGCGCGTGGTGCATGAGATTGACAGCCTGGTCGGCCAGCGGGTCTTCGGCATTGCGCTGGGCTACGAGGACCTGATCGACCATGACGAGCTGCGCCACGATCCGGCGCTGGGCACGGTTCTGGGCAAGCTGGAGGCCAGGCGGGCGGGCTGCGCGCCCCTGGCCGGCAAGTCGACGCTGAACCGCCTCGAGCATGCGCCCGAGGGTGCCGATCGCTATCGGCGCATCGGCCACGACCCGGCGGCCATCGAGGATCTCTTCGTCGATCTCTTCCTGGACGCCTGGCCCGAGGCGCCCGAGCGGATCGTGCTCGACCTGGCGCCACCGACGACCCGATCCACGGCCACCAGGAAGGCCGCTTCTTCCACGGCTACTACGACTGCCACTGCTATCTGCCGCTCTACATCTTCTGCGGCGATCACCTGCTGGCAGCCCTGCTCAGGCGCTCGAACATCGACGCCAGCGCCGGGGCGCTGGAGGAGGTAGCGCGGATCGTCGCGCGCATCCGGGAGCGCTGGCCGCAGGTCGAGATCCTGCTGCGCGCGGACTCCGGCTTCGCCCGCGAGGCGCTCATGGCCCTCCGATCGCAGTGCGATCGGGTCCCTTAGACACGGGCGCGCCGCTGCGCGGCGGGTGCGAGGCGAACCGGGTCGACTACCTCTTCGGCCTGGCTCGCAACACCAGGCTGGTCGAGCGCATTCGTGCCGAGCTGGCCTGGGCCGAGGCGGAGGCCGAGACCAGCGGCCAGGCCGCCCGGCGCTTCGCCGACTTCCGCTGGACCACCCTCAAGAGCTGGAGCCGCCAGCGCCGCGTCGTCGCCAAGGCCGAGTGGATGCCGGGCCGCGGCGAAAAGGGCGCCAACCCGCGTTTCATCGTCACCTCGCTATCGGCCAGGGAGATCGAGGCCCGCCGCCTCTACGAGCAGCTCTACTGCGCGCGCGGCGACATGGAAAACCGCATCAAGGAGTGCCAGCTCGACCTCTTTGCGGACCGCACATCAGCGGCGACCATGAGGGCCAATCAGCTGCGACTCTGGTTCGCCGCCATGGCCTACGTCCTGCTCTCGGCCCTGCGCCGCATCGCCCTGGCCGGAAGCCGCCTCGCCAAGGCCACCTGCGGCTCCATACGCCTCAAGCTCCTCAAGATCGGCGCACAGGTCCGCGTCAGTGTCCGGCGCATACGCATCGCCATGGCCTCGGCCTGTCCTTACGCACAGGAATTCGCTCTCGCCCACGCTCGATTATCCACCTGAGCGCCCACCAAGCGCAGACCCCGCCCGCCCTTCAACAACGACGAAACAGCAACGACCTCAACCGCGCCACCAGGCGCCACAGACGACCACGACCACCCTCAAATCAGCCGTCAACAATGGCCAAATAGGCCCAAGCATAACCACAATAACTGCAATGGTGAGAAATCCGGGCTAGGCCCTGATGGCGCTGATAGTCGGCAAAGCCCGAAAAGACAGCGCCTTGCCGGGACGCTCTAATCCTCCGGCAAAACCTTCGGATTGGCGACCGCCAGGCGGGCGCGGATGTGCGCGTGCAGGGCCTCGTAGAGCGCCGGGTCGCCGTCCCACGCGCCGGCACGGATCGTCTCGGCGAGGCGCGGCAGCAGGCTATCGAGGCGCGCCTCGGGCTGGCCGAGGCGCGCGCGCAGCGCCGTCTCCAGGCGGTCCCAGGCTTCGGGCCCGGCGTCGATCTCGCGCGCCGCGATACCGAGCACGCTGGCGATCATGCGGGCCTGGTAGCGCTGCGCCTCGTCGAGGCCCGGCAGCAGCGCCTGCAGCAGGCTGCGCTGGGCCTCGGCCAGCAGCGCGCCGAGGGCCGGGCGCTCGCTCACGGCGCGGCGCTCCAGCGCGCCGGCGGCGTCTGCTCGAGGATCTCCATGGCCAGCTCGAGCGGCCGGACGCGGCCGGTCAGGGCCAGGTCGAGGGAGGCCTCGCCGTCGCCGGCGAAGCGCTCGCCCTGCTGCAGGGCGATCACCGCCCAGCGCAGGTGCGCCACGACCTCCCAATAGGCGACCCGCTCGGCATCGATCGCGCGGCCCGATACGCCGGCGTAGCCGCGGTAGAAGGCCGCGCGCGGCCCGATGCCGCCGGCCTCGCGGTCGTTGCGGCCGAAGCGCCAGCACTTGGCGCAGAACCAGCCGATGTCCGCCAGGGGATCGCCCCAGGCGCAGAACTCCCAGTCGAGAATGCCGGTCAGGCGGCCGGCCTCGACCATGTAGTTGCCGGTGCGAAAGTCCTGATGGACCAGGGTGATCTCTTCGCTGGCCGGCGCCTGCAGCGCGCACCAGCGGATGCCCCATTCCAGGGCCGGCTGGACGGTCGGCAGGGCGTCCAGCGCGGCGCGGAAGCCGGCGACGGCGTCCTCGGCCGGCTGTTCGGGCGGCGGCCCGAGGAACGCGAGATCGGCGCGCGGCGGCCGGATGGCGTGGATCGTCGCGAGCTGGGCGCCGAGCTGCTCGGCCAGGGCGGCGCCGTCGCCCAGGCCGGCGTCGCGCACCAGCTTGTGGCCGGCCGCGGTGCCCGGCACCCGCCGCATGACGTAGAAGGGCTTGCCCAGCGGTGCCTCGGCCTCGCAGAGCCAGAGCGGCTCGGGGGTCAGCACGCCGGCCTCGAAGGCGGCCTTCAGCAGGGCGAACTCCCGTGGCCGGCTGTGGCTGTAGGCGACCCCGGAGACCGCGTCGGTGCGCAGCACCAGGTCCCGCTCGCCGGCCTCCGGGCCGCGCGCGAAGCGCACCCGCAGGCCCCAGTTCTCCTGGATCGCGCCGCCGGCCAGCGCCTCGACGGCGAGGATCTCGGCGCGCGCGGCGCCGGCCCGCCCGGCCAGATAGGCCGCCAGCTCGGCGCGCCGCGCTGCCGGTGCGCCCGCCGCCGCCTCGGTCATGGCCAGGCCCAGAAGTCCCGGCCCTCGTCGAGCAGGGCGCGGGCCAGGACCATCTTGTGGACCTCCGAGGCGCCGTCGACCAGGCGGGCTTGCCGCGCGTAGCGGTACATCCACTCGAGCGGCGTGTCCTGCGAGTAGCCGCGGGCGCCGAGGAGCTGGATCGCCGTGTCGATCGCCTTGTGCAGGGTCTCGGAGACCTGGATCTTGGCCATCGAGACCTCCTTGCGGGCGAAGTCGCCGCTGTCGAGCTTGGCCGCGGCCTTCATGGTCAGCAGCCGGCCGACCTCGATGGCCATGGCCGCCTCGCCCAGGAGCCACTGCACGCCCTCGTGCTCGGCCAGGCTCTGGCCGAAGCTCTGGCGCTCGGCGACGTAGGGCGCGGCGATCTCCAGAGCGCGCTTGGCCATGCCGAGCCAGCGCATGCAGTGGGTCAGGCGCGCCGTGCCCAGGCGGATCTGGGTCACCTTGAGACCGTCGCCGACCCCCATCAGGCGGTTGGCGTCCGGGATCTCCAGGTCGCGCAGGACCAGCTCGCAATGGCCGCCGTGCTCTTCCGGGCCCATGATCGGGATGCGCCGACCGACCTCGAGGCCCGGCTGGTCGCGGTGCACCAGGAAGGCGGTCAGGCCCTTGCGGGCATCGTCGCTGGTCCGGGCGATCAGCACGAAGTGCTCGGCGATGCCGGCGCCGGTGATGAACCACTTCTCGCCGTTGACCCGCCAGCGGTCGCCCTGCCGCTCGGCCCGCGTGCGCATCAGGGTCGGGTCGGAGCCGGCGCCCGGGGCCGGCTCGGTCATGGCGAAGGCCGAGCGGATCGCGCCGTCGACCATCGGCTGCAGCCAGCAGTGCTTCTGCTCTTCGCTGGCGACCTTCTCCAGCAGGATCATGGTGCCGTCGTCGGGCGCGGCGCAGTTGAAGGCGACCGGCCCGAAGATCGAGCGGCCCATGGCCTCGTAGCAGGCCGCCATGCCGACCACCGAGAGGCCCTGCCCGCCGCGCGCCGCCGGCATCTGCGGCGCCCAGAGCCCAGCCTGCTTGACCTTGGCGCGCAGCTCCTCGAGCAGGTCTAGGCGGATGTTCTCGTGCTCGTCGAAGCTCGCCGGGTCGGCCTCGAGCGGCAGGATCTCGCTCTCGACGAAGCCGGCGATGCGGCGTTCCATGTCCGCCACGGCGGGCGGCAGGGCGAATTCCATGGTCGGGCTCCGGCTCGGCCTAGAGGACAGCCGTGTGGCCGCCATCGACCACCAGGACGCTGCCGGTGATATAGCGCGCGGACTCCGAGACCAACAGCAGCAAGGGGCCGTCCAGGTCCTCGAGCGATCCGAAGCGGCGCTGCGGCACGCGCTTGAGGATCGCCGCGCCGCCGGGGCCCTCCAGGAACTGGCGGTTCAGGTCGGTCACCACGTAGCCCGGCGCGATGGCGTTGACGCGGATCTCATGCGGCGCCCACTCGACGGCCAGGGCCCGGGTCAGGTTGACCACGGCCGCCTTGGAGGCGCAGTAGCTGGCGACCTCGCTGGCGCCGACCAGGCCGAGGATCGAGGCGATGTTGACGATGGTGCCGCCATGGCCGAGGCGGACCATGTGGCGGCCGGCCTCCTGGGCGACCAGCCAGACCCCCTTGAGGTTGGTGTCGATCACCCGGTCCCAGTCCGCCTCGTCCGTTTCGAGCGCCACCTGGCGCCCGGCGACACCGGCGTTATTTACCACAATGGACAGTGCGCCCAGTTCCGTCTCGGCTGTATCTATGCAATTTCGTACGGAATCGGCGTCCGTGACGTCCAGCGCGACGGCCATGGCGCGCCCGTCGAAGGCCGCGATCTCGGCTACAAGCTCTTGTAAAGCTTCAACTCTTCGGGCGGCGACGGCGACCTTGGCGCCGGCCCGGGCCAGCGTCAGGGCCATGTGGCGCCCTATGCCACTGGACGCCCCGGTGACCACGGCCGCGTGGCCGGTCAGATCGACGCTGAGGCGGCCCGACACGACCCGGGCTCACAGGGCGCGGGCACGCTCGCGCAGGACGAACTTCTGGATCTTGCCGGTCGAGGTTTTCGGCAGGGGTCCGAAGACGACGCTGCGCGGCTGCTTGAAGTGCGCCATGTTGTCGCGGCAGAAGCCGATGATCTCCTCGGCCGTGGCCTCGAGGCCGTCGTGCAAGGTGACGAAGGCACAAGGGCTTTCGCCCCATTTCTCATCTGGCTTGGCAACCACGGCGGCCTCCAGGACCTTGGGATGGCGGTACAGCACCTCCTCGATCTCGAGGCTGGAGATGTTCTCGCCCCCGGAGATGATGATGTCCTTGGAGCGGTCCTTGACCTCGATGTAGCCGTCCGGGTGGCGCACCGCGAGGTCGCCGCTGCGGAACCAGCCGTCGCGCAGGGACTCGCCGGTGGCCTCGGGGTTCTTCAGGTAGCCCTTCATCACCGTGTTGCCGCGCAGCATGAGCTCGCCGATGGTCTCGCCGTCCCAGGGCAACTCGGCGCCGGTCTCGCCGTCGGCGACCTTGCTGCCTTCCAGGGTCAGGTAGCGGACGCCCTGGCGCGCCATGTAGGCGGCGCGCCCGCGCAGGTCGAGATCGTCCCAGGCCGATTGCCAGGCGCAGGCGGTGGCCGGGCCGTAGGTCTCGGTCAGGCCGTAGGCATGGATCACCCGGAAGCCGCCCTGCTCCATCGCCTCGATGACCGCCGAGGGCGGCGCGGCGCCGCCGGTCATGATGTCGACGGTCTGCGGGAAGGCGACCTTGTCGGCGGCCGGCGCGTTGGCCAGCATGTTGAGCACGATCGGGGCGCCGCACATGTGGCTGACGCCTTCTTCCGCGATGAGCTTGAAGACCCGTGCCGGCTCGACCCGGCGCAGGCAGACGTGGGTCGCCGAGACCGCGGTCACGCCCCAGGTGTAGGTCCAGCCGCTGCAGTGGAACATCGGCAAGGTCCAGAGGTAGGCGGAGCGCCGGCCGAGCCCGAAGGTGATGGCGTTGCCGATGGCGTTCAGGTAGGCCCCGCGGTGGTGATAGACGACACCCTTGGGATTGCCGGTCGTGCCCGAGGTGTAGAGCAGGCAGATGCCCTGCCACTCGTCCTCCGGCTGGCTGCAGCGGAAGCCCGGATCGCCCTCGGCCAGCAGGTCCTCGTATTCGATGTCGCCGGGCGGCGGCGGGCCCTGCAGCTCGGCGTCGGCGATGCCGACCACCAGGGGCGGGCTGGCCAGCCGGCCGAGGGCCGCCTCGATGGTCGCGGCGAACTCCTGGTCGGCCAGCAGGATCTTGGCGCCGCCGTGCTCGAGGATGAAGGCCACCGTCGCGGCGTCGAGCCGGGTGTTGATGGCGTTGAGCACCGCCCCGGCCATCGGCACGCCGTTGTGGGCCTCCAGCATGGCCGGGATGTTGGCGGCCATGATGGCCACGCAATCGCCGACGCCGATGCCGCGGCGCTGCAGGGCCGAGGCCAAGCGGCAGGCCCGCTCGTGAAAGCCGCGGTAGGTGATCCGCCTCTCGCCGTGCACCACCGCGGTCTTGTCGGGATAGACCGCCGCGGCGCGGCTGAGGAAGGAGATCGGGGTGAGCGGCGCGTGGTTCGCGGCGACCCGGTCCAGGCCCTGCGCGTAGATGCCCTCGCCTGCGACGGCCTCGTTCACAAGCTTGTTTCCCCTCGCCCCCTCGTCAGGCCGGCAGCGGCCCTCTATGCTCGGCACCCATCGTGAGTGGCCCGGGTAGGGCGGGTCAAGCCCGCCCGGAGACGGGCCGGGTCAAGCCCGGCCACTTGCCCTTGGTCTTGGAGCCCTATCGGCCATGCAGATCGAGATCTACTCAGACACCATCTGTCCCTGGTGCTACATCGGCAAGCGGCGGCTTGAGCGCGCCCTGGCCGAGCGGCCTCAGGAGGCGCTCGAGATCACCTGGCGGGCCTTCCAGCTCAACCCCGACATGCCGGCCGAGGGCATGGACCGCCAGGCCTATCTGCAGCTCAAGTTCGGCGGCGCCGAGAACGCCCGCCAGGTCTACGACCGGGTCCGCGAGGCCGGCCGCGAGGAGGCGATCCCCTTCGCCTTCGAGGCCATCGCCCGGACCCCCAACACGATCGACTCCCACCGCCTGGTGCGCTTCGCCGAGGCCGGCGGCCCCGAGGCGGTCGACAAGGTCGTCCAGGGCCTGTTCGACGCCTACTTCATCGAGGGCCGCGACCTCGGCCTGACCGACGAGCTGGTCGCCGTCGCCGCCGCCGCCGGTCTCGACGCCGAGGCGGCCCGCGCCTTCCTGATCAGCGACGAGGCGGCCGCCCCGGTCCGCGCCGAGGACAACCGGGCCCGCCAGATCGGCATCCAGGGCGTGCCGACCTTCATCTTCAACGGCAAATACGTGCTCTCCGGCGCCCACCCGCCCGAAGTCCTGCACCAGCTCTTCGACCTGGCCCTGCAAGACGACGCGACGACCGCGGCGGAGTAACGTCTCTCCATCTGGTCATCCTCGGGCTTGATCCGAGCATCCACTGGGCCGCCGCAGAAGCGATCCGTGACCGACGAGCCGTGCCATCGGCACTATGGACCCTCGGGTCAAGCCCGAGGGTGACAGTCTTGTACGGCGCCGCCGTCTCCATTGGTCATGCTCGGGCTTGACCCGAGCATCCATGTATCCGTCGCAAATGCGAACCCCCAAGACGCACCGGCTGTGCCGGCGGCGTGATGGATCCTCGGGTCGAGCCCGAGGATGACAACGCTGGAATTTCAATGGCCTGAGGGCCGGCCTTAAAGCGACCAGGGGAGGAAGAAGGGCTCCGGTTCCGGCGCGGAGCCGGGGCGCCTGTAGAAGAGGTGCTTGCCGATCTGCGGGCCGCGGTCGAAGGAATCCGCCCAGGAGGGGTCGACGTATTGGGCGTGGAACCAGAGGGCGCCGTCGGTCGGATCGCGCGAGCGGTCCCAGTACATCGACTGGGCGATCTTCAGGCTGTCTGCCCAGGCCCGCTCGTCGACCGGCCGGTCGCTGCGGCCGTCGCACCACCAGGAGAACTGGCAGAGGTTGCGCCGGGCCTTGCGGCCGTCCATGGCGCCTTGCCGGACCACCTCGCAGACCGTGTTCGGGAAGGCCTCGTCGAAGACCCGGTTCATGGTGACGCTGGCCACCGCCTCGCGGCCGAGCAGGCTCTCGCCCCTGGCCTCGAAGTAGATGTTGAGGGCCAGGCACTCGATCTCGCTCGGCTTGCCGACCAGGCGGCCGACCGGGGCCGACTGGAAGCCGGTGCCGGCGAGGTCCTTGGCGGTCTGCAGCAGCCAGGCGCCGAGCGCCGCCTCCGAGGACTTGACCGGTGCCGAGAGATAGCGGCCGGCGATACTGTCGCGCCGGCTCTCGCCGCCGAAGCCGGTCTCGTCGATCACGCGGGTCATGTGGAACAGGGATTCGCCGGCATCGCCCTGCGCCGACTCGACCTCGCCCTCGCCGCCTAAACGCGCCAGCGAGAGCTCGGACAGGCCCCAAACCAGGGCTATGGTGACCGCCGCATACCAGCCGCGCCTTCCGGCACGCCTAACGGCTTCCTTCTTGGCCAAGACCTCGGCACCCCCTGCTGGGCGCAGCCTAGCAAACCGAATCGCCAGGAGTCAGCGACGAATCGCTGACCGTCGGCGCCTTCGGCCTAGCACCGAAGGTCTTAACGAAGTCTTGCCGGGCGGCCCGTCGCGGCCATGGGGTCATAGGGAGAAGTACTTGGCCTGGGGGTGGTGCAGGACGATGGCGCTGGTCGACTGCTCCGGGTGGAGCTGCCACTCGTCGGACAGCTCGATGCCGATAGCCTCGGCCTTGAGCAGGGACAGCAGGGCCGCCTGATCCTCCAGCTTCGGGCAGGCCGGGTAGCCGAAGGAGTAGCGCGAGCCGCGGTAGCCCTGTTGCAGCATCCGGTCCTTGTCCCGGGCGTCCTGGTGGCCGAAGCCGAGCTCGGCGCGGATCCGCTTGTGCACGTACTCGGCCAGCGCCTCGGCCATCTCGACGCCGAGGCCGTGCAGGTAGAGATAGTCTTGGTAGCGGTCGGCGGCGAACCAGTCGCGCGCCACCTCCGAGGCCCGCTGGCCGATGGTGACGACCTGCAGGCCGATCAGGTCGCGCTCGCCGCTGGAGACGTCGCGCAGGAAGTCGGCGATGCAGAGGCCGCCCTCGCGCTGCTGCCGGGGCAGCGCGAAGCGGGCGACCTCGCGGCCGGGTGCCTCCGGGTCGTAGAGCACGACGGAATCGCCCTCGGCGTTGGCCGGCCAGTAGCCGTAGACCGCCTGCGGCAGCAGGATCCGTTCGGCCTCGACGTCGTCCAATAGACGTTTAAGTATCGGTCGTAACTCCTTGCGCGCCCAAGCCATATAGTCGGCAAGGTCTCGGCCCTGCTTGCGGTAGCCCCATTGGAACTGGAACAGCATGCGCTCGTTGAGATAGGGCACCAGGGCGCGGCTCGGCACCCGCTCGAGCACCCGCGGCCCCAGGAAGGGCGCCTCGGGCACGGCCACGCCGCGGCTCAGGTCGTCGCGGCGCAGGATGATCTCCGAGGCCTCCACCGGCCGCAGCACGCCGGCCTTGCCGTTTCTCGAGGGACCGTTCTTCGAGGGCCCTTTCTCCGCCGGCTGGCCGATGCGCTTGCCGTTCTTCGGCCGCGCGGCCTGCTTCTCGCTTCGTTCGGCGACATGGGCATCGAAATCGCCGGCGCAGACCTTCTCCATCAGGGAGAGGCCGTCGAAGGCGTCGCGCGCGTAGGCGACCCGGCCGCAGCCGTAGCTCTTGGCACAGTCCTCCTCGACGTAGCGCCGGGTCAGCGCCGCCCCGCCGAGCACCACCGGGATCTCGAGGCCGTCCTTGGTCATGCGCTGCAGGTTGTCGCGCATCACCACCGTCGATTTGACCAGCAGGCCGCTCATGCCGATGGCGTCGGCCTCGTGCGCCTCCGCGGCGGACAGGATCTCGTCGATCGGCTGCTTGATGCCGAGATTGATCACCTTGTAGCCGTTGTTGGTCAGGATGATGTCGACCAGGTTCTTGCCGATGTCGTGGACGTCGCCCTTGACCGTGGCCAGCACGATGGTGCCGCGCTCCGTCCCCTCGACGCGGTCCATGTGCGGCTCCAGATAGGCCACCGCGGCCTTCATGGTCTCGGCCGACTGCAGCACGAAGGGCAGCTGCATCTTGCCGGCCCCGAACAGCTCGCCGACCACCTTCATGCCGTCGAGCAGGAAGCGGTTGACGATGTCCAGGGGCGGATGCGTCTCCAGGGCCTCGTCGAGGTCGGCCTCCAGGCCCTGGCGGTCGCCGTCGACGATCCGCTCCGCCAGCCGGGTCTCGACGTCGGCCGCCCGGACCCGCGCCGCGCTCTTGGCGGCGCTGCGGCCCTCGAAGAGCGCGATGAAGGCCTGCAAGGGGTCGTGGCCGGGCCGGCGGCGGTCGAGAATCAGATCCTCCGCGGCTTCGACCTCTTCGGCCGGGATCTTGTGCAGCGGCAGGATCTTGGAGTGGTGCAGGATCGCCCCGGTCAGGCCGCGCTTCAGCGCCTGGTCGAGCATCACAGAGTTGAGCACGTGGCGCGCCGCCGGGTTGAGCCCGAAGGAGATGTTCGAGAGGCCGAGGATCACCTGGCAGCGCGGCAGCTCGGCGCGGATCGCCTCGATGGCCTCGAGGCTCCAGAGGCCGAGCTTGCGATCGTCGTCGTTGCCCGTGCAGATCGTGAAGGTCAGCGGGTCGATCAGCAGGTCCTCGGGCGGCAGGCCGTGTTGCACACAAGAGAAGTCGTGCAGCCGCTTGGCGATGCGACGCTTGGCCTCCGCGTCCTTGGCCATGCCCTGCTCGTCGATGGTCAGCGCGATGACCGCGGCGCCGAAGCGTTTCGCCAGGGCCAGCCTGGCGGCGGCCGGCTCTTCGCCGTCCTCGAAGTTGATCGAGTTGAGCACCGCCTTGCCGCCGTAGAGCTTGAGGGCCGCCTCCAGGACCTCGAGCTCGGTGGAATCGATGACCAGGGGCGCCTTGACCGAGCCGCGCATGCGCCCGGCGACCTCGAGCATCTCGGCCTGCTCGTCGCGGCCGACGAAGGCGGTGCAGAGGTCGATGGCGTGGGAGCCCTCCCTCACCTGCTCGACGCCCATGGCGACGCATGCGTCCCAATCGCCGGCCTCCTGCAGGCCGCGGAACTTGCGGCTGCCGTTGGCGTTGCAGCGCTCGCCGATCGACAGGTAGGCGTTCTCCTGCTCGAAGGGCACCTGGGCATAGAGCGAGGCCAGGCCCGGAATCCAGAGGCTCTTGCGCTCGACGGGGGCCGGCCGGGCGCCCTCGCCCGCACCTGCGCCCGCCCCCTCGCCCGCCAAGCGGCGCAGCATGGCGTCGAGGGCGGCGATGTGCCGCTTGCCGGTGCCGCAGCAGCCGCCGATCATCGAGACGCCGTCCTCCAGGAGGAAGCGCTCCAGCCAGCGGGCCAGCTCCTCGGGGCTCAGGGGATAGTGCGGCGCGCCCTCGACCAGCTCCGGCAGGCCGGCGTTGGGCTGCACCGAGATCGGGCCGTCCCAGGACTCGCCCAGCCACTGCACGTGGGAGGCCATCTCCTGGGGGCCGGTCGCGCAGTTCAAGCCGATCACCGGGACGTCGAGCGAGCGCACCACGGTCGCGGCGGCGGCGATGTCGGCGCCGACCAGCAGGCTGCCGGTGGTTTCGACCGTGACCTGCACGATCAAGGGCAGGCCGTCGCGGCCCGCCGCGGCGCGGGCCGCCTTGGCGCCGTTGACCGCGGCCTTGATCTGCAGCGGGTCCTGGCAGGTCTCGATCAGGATCGCGTCGACCCCGCCCTCGACCAGGCCGGCGCACTGAAGGGTCAGGGCCTGCTCCAGGGCGTCGTAGCCGACATGGCCGAGCGATGGCAGCCGGGTGCCCGGCCCGACGGCGCCGAGCACGAAGCGCTGCCGGCCGTCGGCGAAGCGCTCGGCGGCCTCGCGCGCCAGCTCGGCGGCCCGCTTGTTGATCTCATGCGCCCGGCTCTCCAGGTCGAACTCGGCCAGGGTCAGCGGCGAGCCGCCGAAGGAGTTGGTCTCGACCATGTCGGCGCCGGCCGCGAAGTAGCCGCGGTGGATCTCGCGCACCACGTCGGGGCGCGAGAGGTTCAGCACTTCGGTGCAGTTCTCCTTGCCCTGGAAGTCGCGCTCGATATCCAGGTCCATGGCCTGGACCCGGCTGCCCATCGCGCCGTCGCAGAGCAGGACCCGCTCGGCCAGGGCCTCGAGGAAGCCGCTCATGTCACGCCGCCCCCACCGCCGCGAGCCCCGAGGTGCTCGGCAGCGGCGTGTTGAGCAGGCGGCAGATGGCCAGGGTCAGCTCGGCCCGGTTCAGGGTGTAGAAGTGGAACTCCTCGACGCCGTGGGCCTGCAGTTGGCGGCAGAGCTCGGCCCCGGCGACCGCGGCGACCAGCGCGCGGGCATGGGGGTCGTCGTCGAGACTGTCGAACAGGCCGCGCAGCCAGTCGGGCACGCCGGCGCCGCAGTTCCGGGCGATCTGGATCGTCCGCTCGATGTTGGTGATCGGCAGGATGCCGGGGACGATCGGCGCGCCGATGCCGGCGGCCCGGGCGCGCTCGAGGAAGCGCAGGTAGCGGAGCGGGTCGAAGAAGAACTGCGTGATGGCCCGGCTGGCGCCGGCGTCGAGCTTGGCCTTGAGGTTGTCGAGGTCGGCTTCGGCGCCTGAGGCCTGCGGATGCACCTCGGGATAGGCGGCGACGCTGATCTCGAAGTCTGCGACCTCCTTGAGCCCGGCGACCAGGTCGACGGCGAAGGGATAGCCGCCGGGATGCGGCTCGTAGGGCCCGGCTTCGCGCGGCGGGTCGCCGCGCAGGGCGACGATGTGGCGCACCCCGGCGGTCCAATAGCTCCGGGCGATCTCCTGGATCTCCTCGCGCGCGGCGCCGACGCAGGTCAAGTGCGCCGCCGGCTCCAGCAGGGACTCGTTGCGGATCCGCGAGACGATGCGGTGGGTCCGCTCGCGCGTGGAGCCGCCGGCGCCGTAGGTGACCGAGACGAAGCGCGGCTCCAGCGCCTCCAGGCGGACGATCTCGCGCCAGAGCCTGGTCTCGGCAGCGGCGTCCCTGGGGGGAAAGAACTCAAAGGAGACCTGCGGCGAGCCTCCTTCGGCCAGTCGCTCGACACGCGCCTGCAGCGGCGCGCCGACGGGGAGGCTTTCCAGCATGACGGCGTTCCTTCCTGTTTGCCTCTGGCCTGTTGCGCTCAGGCGGCGGGCGCGGCGGCCTGGTTGGCCGGCCGCTCGGCCGCCCAGAGGCAGACGGTGAGCGGGGTTCCCGGCAGGCATTGGGTCTCGACGGGGCCGAGGCCGGCATGGCCGAACCAGGCGTCCAAGTCGTCGTCCTTGAAGCCGAGCCAGCGGTGGGCGTGCTCCTCGCGCAGGCTCTGCTCCTGATGCTCGGCGAAATCGACCAGGATCAGGCGGCCGCCGGGCCGCAGCATGCGCGCCGCCTCGGCGATGACCTCGCGGGGCCGATCGGCGTAGTGCAGGACCTGATGCAGGGTCACCAGGTCGAAGGCAGCGCTGGACAGCGGGAGCTGATACATGTCGGCGTGGCGCACGGCGCAGTTGCGCAGGCCGGCGCGCTCCAGCTTGGAGCGGGCGACCATCAGCATCTCGTGCGACAGGTCGATGCCGAGCGAGCGGCCGACCCGCGGCGCCAGCAGCTCGAGGATCCGGCCGGTGCCGGTGCCGATGTCCAGGTGGTCGCCGATCTCGCACGAAGGCAGCAGGTCGAGCAGCTTGGCCTCGAGCTCGGCCTCGTCGACGTAGAGCGAGCGGATCTCGTCCCACTTGGCGGCGTTGCGCGTGAAATAGTCGGCGGCCCGGGCGGCCCGGGCCTCGACGATCGCCTGCAAGCGTTCGAGGTCGAGAGCCAGGGTCGGGTCGTTGCCCAGGACCGAGTCGACGAGCTGCCGGCCGAAGTCGGCCATCGGCCCGCGCGAAGGCAACCTGAAATAGGCCCAACTGCCTTCTCGGTTGCGCTCCAGGAGGCCGGCCTCGCAGAGCAGCTTCAGGTGTCGGGAGATCCGCGGCTGGCTCTGGCCGAGGATCTGGACCAGCTCGGAGACCGTCAGGTCGCTATGGGCACAGAGCACGAGCAGCCTGAGCCTGGTCGACTCACCTGCCGCGCGGAGGGCTGCCAGCAACTGCTCCATGGCCGTGTCCTTGTCTGATTCGATTGAAGAATAAACATATACGGATATCTTTATGTCAAGGACGAAATGGCCTCGAGGTCCTGCAAACGCGGCTGCCGCGCGTGCCTGACGGGGCCGCTGGCCGCGGACGTGAACGGATCGTTAACCACGTCTGGAAACCGTGTTTTGTCAAGATATTGAGAAAATGACCCACGGTCGGCCTAGGTCTTGTAGCGTTGCCAAGTCGGCCTTGCGCGCGCCCGGCCCTATTCCCTGCCCTCGCGGCCGCCTTGCGGCGGCCCCGGCCGGCCCCTATCAATGCTCCGCGGCGTCGCCGGTAGCCCGGGCACAGGCGGCGGCGGGCTTGCCACCTAGGGACGCGGCGGCGATGGATGAAAAGGACACGCTCTTCTGGCTGAAGCTGGTCGGCGCGCTGCTGGCGGTCAGCGCGGTGATCAACATCTTCCTCGGCAGCTACCTCTTCGAGCAGAGCACGCTGCTGACCCGCGCCGGCAAGGACCTCAACCACGTCAAGGACGAGCGCGCGGTCCTGGCCAATCTCCTGGCGGAGGTCTCGCCGACCCTGTCCGTGTCCGCCGTCACCGACATCGCCGAGCGCAGCGGACTCGCCTACCGCTTCTTCGGCGAGGGCGACGACCGAAAGATCCTGATCGAGGGCATGATCTTCGAGATCGTGGACCAGAAGGTGATTCTCGACCGGGACGCCCGCTGAAAAGAGGCGGCCCAAGTCGGTCACAGGCCACGCCACAGGCAAGTCACGAGCTGGCACCCGTTCGCCAGCGGCAGGGTTCGATTAACCTTGTCTGTTAACCCTCTTCTCTCAACATATTGAAAAAACTGCCCTGCCCTTCGGCAGATCTTGTGACATTCTTAGGGCGGCGCGGCGAGAGCCTGATAGCCGTATCCGGCCAGCAGGGAGCCGGCGACGGCCAGGCCCAGGTACCAGAGGAACAGCGGCCAGCGCACCAGGGCGAAGACGGCCAGCGAGGCATAGAGGCTGGTGATCCCGCCGGCGACCAGGAAGGCCAGCGCGGCGGCCTCGCTCATGCCGAGCTCGATCAGGCCGCGCACCAGCGGCAGGGCCGCGTAGCCGTCGAGGTAGATCGGCGTGCCGACCAGCACGGCCAGCGGGATCGCCCAGGCGTTGTCGCCGCCCAGGAAGCCGGCGATCGCTTCCGGCGGCAGGGCGCGGCGCAGCAGCGCCTCGAGCGCGAAGGCGAGGCTCAGCCACTTGACCATCATGGCCGTGCTGCGGCCGGCCGAGCGGATCATCTGCCGGCGCCGTTCTGGATCGCGCCAGGGCCGCCAGTCGCGGGTCTTCGGGCCGCCGCTACAGCCGCCCGCCGCCGCGGCGAGGCCGCCCGGCCGCAAGGGATCGGCGAAGGCGCCGCGCCTGAGCAACGCTTCGCTGGCCAAGCCGCCGAGCAGGCCGATGGCGAAGGCGGCGACGGTCTTGGCCACCGCCAGGCCGGGCCCGAGGGTGCCGAGGGTGATCAGGAACATCGCCGGCGCGGTCACCGGCGAGGCCAGCCAGAAGGCCATGACCGGCGCCAGGGGCACGCCGCTGCTGAGCAGGGCGGCGATCAAAGGCAGCACGCCGACGCCGCAGATCGGCGTGACCGCGCCGACCAGGGAGGCGGCCAGGATCATCCTGATGCGGCGTCCGGCGAAGATCTCGGCGATCAGGGCGTCCGCGCCGCTGGCGCCGATGTAGGCGGTGACCCCGACGGCCATGGCGATGATCGGCGCCATCCACAGCAGGTTCTCCAGCACGAAGAGCAGGGTCTCGCCTGATTCGACGGGCCAGGTCAGCCCGCAGGCGACGAGGGCGAGCCCCGCCACGGCCACGGCGGCCGGCCGCGCCAGGTCGCGTAGACTCCTGTTTCCCTGCCGGTCGAGCTCTCGACTCTGCTCCGCCATCCGCCCTGCCCTTGTCTGGTGAGCGAATGATGGTGCCGGCCTGGATATTTGAGAATCGAATAGATATTATCATAGGCATCAGAGTTATTGATATCTGAGTGCCGCCGTGACGCCGCTCGACAGCGACCAGCTCCGCACCTTCCTCGCCATCGCCGACGGTGGCAGCTTCACGGCGGCCGCCGGCGCCGTGAACCGCACCCAGTCGGCGGTCAGCATGCAGATGAAGCGCCTCGAGGCCCGGCTCGGCTATCGGCTCTTCGAGCGCGGCCCGCGCGGCGTCGCGCCGACGCCCGAGGCCGAGGCGCTGCTCGGCAAGGCCCGCCAGGTGATGAAGCTTCTGGAGGAAGCCGCGGCGCCGCCGCTGGCGGACCGTCTCGAGGGCCAGGTGCGGATCGGCCTGCCCGAGGAATACGGGGCCGATCTGCTGCCGCCGATCCTGTCCGACTTCGCCGAGGCCCATCCCTCGGTGACCGTGACGGTCCGCTGCGGCTGGAGCCCCGACCTCGACCGGGCCCTGGCGCAAGGCGAGCTGGACCTGGCCATCGTCGTCAGCGATCGGCCGACCGCCAACGGCGAGCTGCTGCTCTACGACCCGACGGTCTGGGTCAGCTCGGCACGGCATCTGGCCCACGAAGAGGAGCCGCTGCCGCTCGCCATGTTCGAGCCGGGCTGCTGGTGGCGCGACTGGGCGCTCCGACTACTTGAGCGACAGGACCGCGCCTATCGCATTGCCTACACCAGCCCGAGCGTGGCGGGCGTCAAGGCGGCCATTTCGGCCGGCCTCGCCGTCGGGCTCCTGGGTGCCAGCGTCCGGCCCGCCGAGGCCCTCGTGCTGTCGGAGGACCAGGGTTTCCAGTCCCTTCCCGGGTCACACGTGGTCCTGCGGCGCGGCGGCTCGCTCGCCTCGCCGGCAATCGCCGGCATGGCGAAAGCGATCGCCCACCGCTTCAAAGAGGCCTCGCTGAGCGCGCCGTCGCTTACCCCTTAACCCGGAAATTTAACCACAGGCTTTCCAGATATAGTCCGCAAGGCATCGTCAATATACGAAATCTAGGCATGGCACTTGTGCTGCTCGACCTCGTGCCGTTTCGGCGCCTGGGTTCCAGCACGGGATTGACCAACGCCTGCCCAAAACAACCCGGCTACACGGTAGGCCTCTTGTCTGTCCGCGCAACGTAGATCTGATCGACGATCGGCGGCAACAGCATGGTCTGACTGGCTCGCCTGAGCCGGGTTCTCTCCGGCCCGGCAGCCGGCTCTCGAATGGGGTGGAGACAACCCCATCCGGCGCCAACCGAGAAGGCAGCGAGAGGAGTATTTATAATTGAAAATCTTATCATTGTTCTTGTGGAAGGGCCGGTTTTGGCCTGGATTCGGCATGGAAGGCCGTTAACCCTTCGACTTAACCACAGGTTTCCTAAATATATATAGTCCGGGTGCACAGGAGCACTGCATATAGGGGGCTGCGGGCCTCGCTCACGAACCGATCCCGATGCGTTCGATCTCTACCGCCGCGCCGTTAACGAATGGCATCCTGTCGGTCCTATCTTGATTTTCAGGTGCCCCATGGCTCTCCGTCGACACCCGATGGCGCCCCGCAACCACCTGCTGCCGTAGAGTCGGGTCGTCGATGGGAGGGAGTCACCGGAGCTGGGCCAGGCCATTCCATGATCGCCACCGGCATACCGGAAAGTCCCCGAATTCAAGCCTTTCCGACCGCGCCGAGCCGGCTCGGCGCCGGTTCAAGGCGGGCCGCTCGAGAAGAGCCGGGAACATGGCGACGGCAGGCGCGGTTGCGGAGGTTCAGACGCCGAACGCAGTGGCCGAGACAGGGCGGCTCCGGGGCACGCTTAACCAAGTCTGTTCACCGCAATTCGTCTATATATAGTAGATTGTTTGCACTTAACCGACAACATACATGACATGGATTCTTGGTTCTTCAGCTGGACAATGCCCGGTGAAATCGCTGCCAAGGCCGCCGAGAGCCCATTCAGAATGCCGTGGAGTTGGCCGACAGATTGTTTCAGTCGCTGCGCCGACCCCCTCCCCGATTGGCCAATTGTCGAGGCATTTCAAGCAGTTTCGGTGGCGGGCATGGCTTCGCAGGCAGCCCGTGCCGTGGCGGACAGAGGGGGTGCCCGAGGGCCCTTTCCGGCACTCGACGCGGCCTATGCGATGGTGGCGGCCATTGTCGTCCCTTTGGCCAGCTCCAGGCCTCTGTTAACCAGGAATCTTAACCAAGATTGCTCTATATACTGTTGCTGGTGGCAGGTATGACCCGGTTGATTGCGCTCTCGGGCCATTTGGCCGTGGCAAGCGTTAAGCCATGCGAATGCCGGTTCCGATGGTGTTCTGGCCTCGTCTCGGCATCCATCGGCGACAACCGAGGCCTCGGGACTGCTCCGCTCTTGTGTTGGTGGAGATAGGAGCCTCAACATATTGAAAAATAGCATTTTCTTTACCATCTAGCCACATTATCTCGTGGCACCGCTCTGCAGGTGCCACAGCATGTCGAGAGCCCCGGCAGCGGGCGGGTGTTTCCGCCTGGTGGGTGGTCATGTCGTCGGATGGTGCGCCGGCCGAGGCCGCTACGGGAGCGGCGCCAAGCGTCATTGATGCTTGAGCCGGTCGCAGAGCGACCTTTGAGACGGGGCTTGCGGAGGCGCGCCTCGTGCCAAGGCGGGGTCCTTCGCTCCACCGCGAAGGCGCCAAATATCTGCGCATCCTGGACAGAGCAAATTGGACGCGGTGCTCCCAGCGGGGCCGTGCGACGGGGCTCAGGCGGCAGCTTTCGCCAGGTCGTCGAGCAGCGCTTTGACGCCGCGGATGCGGGATTTGGCGTCGTCCCAGTTGCGGCGATAGACTAGCTTCTGGTCGGGCCGCAGCTTGACCCGTCCCGCTTGGCTCTGGACGAAGGCGAGCAGGCCCTCGAGGTTCTCGACCCGGTCGTTGTGGAAGGAGACCACGGCGCCCTTGTCGCCGGCGTCGATCTTCGAGACCCCGGCCGCCCGGCAAAGCCGTTTGATGGCAACGATCTGCAGCAGGTTCTCCACCTCGGGCGGCAGCGGCCCGAAGCGGTCGATCAGCTCGGCGGCGAAGGCCTCGATCTCCTGGCGGTCGACCAGCAGGGCGAGCCGGCGGTAGAGGCCGAGGCGGATGTTGAGGTCCGGGACGTAGGCCTCGGGGATCAGCACCGGCATGCCGACGTTGATCTGCGGCGTCCAGCTCTGGGCCGCCGCGTCGCTGTCGGCCGTGCCTTCGCGGACCGCCGCCACGGCCTCCTCGAGGAGCTGCTGATAGAGCTCGACGCCGACCTCGCGGATCTGGCCGGACTGCTCCTCGCCCAGCAGATTACCGGCGCCGCGGATGTCGAGATCATGGCTGGCGAGCGTGAATCCGGCGCCCAAACTGTCCAAAGTCTGCATGACCTCGAGGCGTTTCTGGGCCGCGTCGGTCAGCATGCGGCCCGGCGGCACGGTCAGATAGGCGTAGCCGCGGATCTTGGAGCGGCCGATCCGGCCGCGGATCTGATAGAGCTGGGCCAGGCCGAACATGTCGGCCCGGTGCACGATCAGGGTATTGGCGCTGGGGATGTCGAGGCCGGATTCGATGATATTGGTCGACAGCAGCAGGTCGATCCGGTGGTCGAGGAAGGCCGTCATGACCTCCTCCAGGGCGGTGCCGGGGAGCTGGCCGTGGGCCACGCCCAGGCGCACCTCCGGCACCAGGCTCGCCAGGCGCTCGGCGACCCCGGCGATGTCCTCGATGCGCGGGCAGACGTAGAAGATCTGACCGCCCCTGTTGCGCTCGCGCAGGATCGCCTCGCGGATGATCACCGGATCGTAGGGCAGCACGAAGGACCTGACGGCCAGCCTGTCGACCGGCGGCGTGGCGATCATGCTCATCTCCTTGACCCCGCTCAGGGCGAGCTGGAGCGTGCGCGGGATCGGCGTGGCGGTCAGCGTCAGGACGTGGACCTCCTCGCGGAGCTGCTTGAGGCGCTCCTTCTGCTTGACCCCGAAGTGCTGCTCCTCGTCGACGATCAGCAGGCCGAGGTCGCGGAACACGATGCCCTTGCCGAGGAGCGCGTGGGTACCGACCACGATATCGAGGGTGCCGTCGGCCAGGCCGGCCTTGACGGCCTTGACGTCCTTGGCGCTGGTCAGCCGCGAGATCTGGCCGACCCGCACCGGCAGCCCGGCGAAGCGGGCCGTGAAGGTCAGGGCGTGCTGGCGGCAGAGCAGCGTGGTCGGCACCACCACCGCCACCTGGCGGCCGCTCATGGCGGCGACGAAGGCGGCGCGCAAGGCCACCTCGGTCTTGCCGAAGCCGACGTCGCCGCAGACCAGCCGGTCCATGGCGCGGCCCGAGCCGAGGTCCTCCAGGGTCTCGGCGATGGCCCGCTCCTGATCCTCGGTCTCGGGATAGGGGAAGCGGGCGCAGAACTCGTCGTAGACGCCCTCGGGCGGCGTCATGGCCTCGCCGCCGCGCAGCTCCCGGGCGGCGGCGATCTTGATCAGCTCGTCGGCGATCATCTTGAGGCGCTGCTTGACTCGGGCCTTGCGGGCCTGCCAGCCACCCTGCCCCAGCCGGTCCAGCTCGGCGCCCGCCGAGTCCGAGCCGTAGCGCGACAGCACCTCGATGTTCTCCACCGGCACGAAGAGCCGGTCGCCGCCGTGGTAGATCACCTTCAGGCAGTCGTGCGGGGCGCCGCCGACGTCGATCGCCAGCAGGCCCTCGTAGCGGCCGATGCCGTGCTCGACATGGACCACGAGGTCGCCCTCGTGGATGGCCGAGACCTCGGTCAGGAAGTTCTCCGAGCGCCGCCGCTTCTTGCCGGCCCGCGCCAGGCGCTCGCCGAGGATGTCCTGCTCGCTGACCACGACCAGGCTGTCGTTGGCGAAGCCGCGCTCCAGGTCGAGCACCGCCAGGCCGAGGGTCCCGCTGGCCAGCGCCTCGACCTCGGCCAGCGAAGCGACCGCCTGCTGCCGCTCGAAGCCCTGCTCGGCCACCAGGTGGCCCAGGCGGTCGAGGGCGCCGGCGCTCTGGCTGGCCAGGACCACGCGCTTGCCGGCGGCCTGGGCGTCGTCGACGGCCCGGGCCACGGCGGCGAAGAGCTCGCTGCCGTCGGCCGCGGTCCGCGCCGCCGCGAAGTCGGGCCCCGGCCGGCCGCCAGCGTCCAGCAGGCCGGTTTCCGAGTCCGGGGCCGCGAAGGGCGAGAGCTGGCCGACCGGCCGCTCGGCCAGCAGCGCCTCCCAGTCCGCCGCGCCCAGGGTCAGGCGCTCGGGCGGCAGCGGCTTGTAGGGCATGCCGCCCGTGGCCTCCGCGCCCTCCAGCTCGCGCCGGGCCCGGTAGAAGTCCTCGATCGATTCCAGCCGGGTGTCGCGCACCTCGGCCGCCTGGTGGTCCAGGGTCACCGCGGCCTCGGGCAGCAGCGCGGCGAGCGGCTGCAAGCGCTCGTAGAACAGCGGCAGCCAGTGCTCCATCCCAGGGTGCGGCCGGCCTTCGCTGACCGCCAGGTAGAGCGGGTCGTCGCGGACCGCGCCGAAGGCCTCGCGGTAGCCGAGCCGGAAGCGCTCGATGGCCGCCTCGTCGAGCAGCACTTCGCCGACCGGAACGAGGTCGAGCCGCTCCAGGCTGCCGCTGCTGCGCTGGCTGAGCGGGTCGAAGCTGCGCAGGCTCTCCAGCTCGTCGCCGAAGAAATCCAGGCGTAGCGGCTGCTCGGCGCCGGGCGGGAAGATGTCCATCAGGCCGCCGCGCAGGGCGAATTCGCCGGGCTCGCCGACGGTCTCGCTGCGCAGGTAGCCGTTGGCCACGCAGAAGGCGGTGACCCGCTCCGGCGCCAGGGTCTCGCCGACTCGGGCGCGCAGCCGGCGGGCGGCGAAATGGGCCGCCGGCGGCACCCGCTGCATGAAGCCGTTGACCGTGGTCAGGACCAGCCGCGGGCCGGGCGCCGCGCCCTCGGCCAGCCGGCAGAGCGTGTCGATTCGCTGGGCCAGCACGTTGCGGTGCGGCGAGACCCGGTCGTAGGGCAGACAGTCCCAGGCCGGGAACTGCAGCACCTCGAGGTCCGGCTGGAAGAAGGCCAGCAGCGCCGCCAGCCGCGCCATGCGGGCATCGTCCCGGGCGACGTGGAGCAGCGCCGCGGGGCCGCGCGGGGTCTCGCCCGCGAGGATCCGCGTCAGGCGCGCCAGGGTCAGGGCATCGACGCCCTCGGGCGCCGAAGCGATCAAGGTGCGCCCGGGCGATGAGAGAAGAGAATCGAGCACTATCAGGCCGTGGTTACGGAGAATTGAAGTCCCGCAGCATCTGCAACACGTCGTGGTCGTGGGCCGGATCCGGCGCGCCGCGGCCGAGGATCCAGTCGTTGAGCAGCGGCTCGGGGACCTCCAGCAGGGCCTCGAGCCGGTCGATCTGCCCGGCGTCCAGGGCCGCCAGATGGGCGTCGGCGAAGGGGCCGATCATCAAATCGAGCTCCTTGGTGCCGCGATGCCAGCATCGGAAGCGGAGCCGCTTGCGGCGGATCGCCAGCGCCTCGGTCACACCAGATCCTCAATCATGGGCGCCCTCTCCTTGGCCCGCCCTGATATAGAATCTCCCGCCGGCGCTGTCAGCGTGAGTGTTGTCGCCGCCGGACAGGGCTGCTATGCGCGCCCTCCCTAGGCATATCTGGCGGCGCGCCGGCCTTTCCCCTATTCTCAGAGGGGAATCGGAGGCGGAGTGGGGATGAACAAGAGACCAGCGGCCGACAAACCGCCTGCGGCGCGGCGGACGACCGATAGTAGCCGGCGCGACGGCGACATCGATGTCGCGTCGTCGTCGGAGCCCGCCTATCTGCGGCCGCCGGATCCCGAGAACATGAGCCGTGCGGCCCTGCAGGACGAGGTCCGCCGGCTGCGCGCCGAGGCCACGGCCCAGAAGCACTTGAGCAACGTCACCGATCTCGACGAGGAGTCGACCAAGCGGCGTCTGACCTTGCTGGAGACGGCGATCGCCGCCATGCCCGTCGGCTTCATGCTGTTCGACAGCCGCGACCGCCTGGTGCTCAAGAACAACCGCTTCCTCTGCCACGACTCGACGGGCAAGCGCGACCGCCCGGGCACCACCTTCGAGGAGATCCTGAGCTTCGGGCTGGAGCACGGCGTCTTTCTCGAGGCCGTGCGCGATCCCGAGAGCTGGGTAGCGCAGCGCCTCAAGGCCCATGCCGAGCCGAAGGAGCCGCTGGTTCAGCTAACCCGCGACGGCCGCTACATCCGGATCCAGGAGCGCAAGCTGCCGGACGGCAGCACGATCGGCACCTACACGGACGTCTCGCAGCAGAAGGAAGCCGAGGAGGCCCTCGACCAGGCCCGGCTGATGGCCGAGCGGGCCAACCGGGCGAAGTCGGTGTTCCTGGCGAACATGAGCCACGAGCTGCGCACGCCGCTCAACGCCATCATCGGCTTCATCGAGCTGCTGCTGAGCGAGGCCGGCCAGTCGGTCAGCGACGAGCGGCGCCTCGAGTACCTGCGCGACATCGACATGGCGGCCAAGCACCTCAGCGCCATCATCACCGACATCCTCGACATCAGCCGCGTCGAGGCCGGGCAGTACGACATCTCGCTGGAGCCGCTGGAGCTGGCCAAGGCCTGCGAGCAGATCGTCCGGCTGTTCGAGCCGCAGGCCCGCGAGGCGGGCTTGAGACTGTCGCTGGCGGTCGAGCTGCCGCCGAAGACGACGCTGAGGGTCGATCCCCGGGCCTTCCGGCAGATGCTGATCAACCTGCTGTCCAATGCCCTGCGCTACAGCCGGCCCGGCGGCCAGATCGAGATCGGCGCGCGGCGGGTCGAGGGCGTCATCGAGGTCACCGTCGGCGACCAGGGCATCGGCATCGCGCCCGGCGAGCTGCGCGAGGTGGTCAAGCCCTTCTACCGCGGCCAGGAGCCGATCGACGGCGGCGGCCTGGGCCTCGGCCTGGCCCTGACCAGCATGCTGATCGAGCTGCACGGCGGCTGCCTGCGGCTGGAGAGCGAGATCGGCCGCGGCACCCTGGCCACCCTCAGGTTCCCCTCCCCGACCTAGGCGCCCCGCCGCCTTACTTACCCTTGGCCCGGTCGGCGCCGCCCGGCGCAAGCCTGGGCGGCGGATCGGCCGGCGACTATGCTTGGGGCCGGTCACCGCTTTGGATCGCTGTCGCCCTTGCGCCCCGAGATCCTCTTTTCGCTCTTCGCGCCGCTCGAGACCCTGCCGGGCGTCGGGCCGCGCTTCGCCCAGCTCTTCACCCAGCTCGCCGGGCCGCATGTCGTCGATCTCTGCTGGCACCTGCCGTCGGGCCTGATCGACCGGCGCTACGCGCCCAAGCTGCGCGACGCCGAGCCGGGGCGGATCGTCACCCTGACCCTGGTGGTCGGCGAGCACCGGGCGCCGCGCAGCAGCCGCCAGCCGACCCGCGTCATCTGCCATGACGAGACCGGCTCGATCGAGCTGGTCTTCTTCCATGCCAAGGGCGACTACCTGAGCCGGGTCCTGCCCGAGGGCGAGACGCGGCTGGTCAGCGGCAAGCTGGAGGTCTTCAACAACGCCCTGCAGATGACCCACCCCGACCACATCGGCCGGCTCGAGGAGCAGGCCGAGCTGCTGCGCGTCGAGCCGGTCTATCCACTGACCGCCGGGCTCACCCTGCGCACCGTCGGCCGGGCCGTCTCGGCGGCCCTGAAGACCCTGCCCGAGCTGCCGGACTGGCTCGACCCGGCGCAGCGCGCCCGCAACGGCTGGTCGGCCTGGCGCGAGGCCCTGCTGGCCGCCCACGCCCCGGCCGAGGAGGCCGACCTCTCGCCGCTCACCGGCCCGCGCAGCCGCCTGGCCTACGACGAGCTGCTGGCCAACCAGCTCGCCCTGGCCCTGGTCCGCGCCCACCAGAAGCGGCAGAGCGGCCGGGTCACCCGCGGCGACGGCCGCCTGCGCGCCGCCATCGTCGAGGCCCTGCCGTTCCGGCTGACCGGCTCGCAGAAGACGGCGGTCGAGGTGATCCTCGCCGACATGGCGGCGCCGGGCCGCATGCTGCGGCTGCTGCAGGGCGACGTCGGCAGCGGCAAGACGGTGGTGGCGCTGCTGGCCATGGCCAGCGCCGTCGAGGCCGGCGCCCAGGCCGCGCTGATGGCGCCGACCGAGATCCTCGCCCGCCAGCACCTGGAGACGGTCAAGAGCCTCGCCGCGGCCGCCGGCATCGGCGTCGAGCTGCTGACCGGCCGCGACAAGGGCAAGGCCCGGGCGGCGATCCTGGAGCGCATCGCCAGCGGCGAGGCCGGCATCGTGGTCGGCACCCATGCGCTGTTCCAGGAGGACGTCGCCTTCCGCAACCTGGCGCTGGCGGTGATCGACGAGCAGCACCGCTTCGGCGTGCACCAGCGCCTGACCCTGACCGGCAAGGGCCAGGGCGTCGACGTCCTGGTGATGACCGCGACGCCGATCCCGCGCACCTTGATGCTGACCGCCTATGGCGACCTCGAGGTCTCGCGCCTGACCGAGAAGCCGGCCGGGCGCCAGCCGGTCGATACCCGGGCCCTGTCGCTCGAGCGCATGGAGGATGTCGTCGATGCCGTCGGCCGCGCCCTGGCCGAGGGCGGCAAGGTCTACTGGGTCTGTCCCCTGGTCGCCGAGTCCGAGGCCACCGACCTGGCCGCGGCGGAGGACCGCCACGCCGCCCTGGCCGCTCGCTTCGGCGCGCGGGTCGGCCTGGTGCACGGCCGCATGAAGGGCCCCGCCAAGGACAAGGCGATGGCCGATTTCGCCGAGGGCGGCACCGACCTGCTGGTGGCGACCACGGTGATCGAAGTCGGCGTCGACGTGGCGGCCGCCAGCGTCATGGTCATCGAGCACGCCGAGCGCTTCGGCCTGGCCCAGCTCCACCAGCTACGCGGGCGCATCGGCCGCGGCCGGGACAAGGCGACCTGCCTGCTGCTCTACCAGCGCCCGCTCGGCCAGGCGGCGCGCGACCGCATCGAGATCATGCGCGAGACCGAGGACGGCTTCCGCATCGCCGAGGAGGACCTGCGGCTGCGCGGCGCCGGCGAGCTGCTCGGCACCCGGCAGAGCGGCATGCCCGTGTTCCGCCTGGCGGACCTGGCGGTGCACGGCGAGCTGCTGGCCGCGGCCCGCGACGACGCCCGCCTGATCTTCGAGCGCGACCCGCAGCTCGAGTCGCCCCGCGGCGTCGCCCTGCGCGTCCTGCTCTACCTCTTCGAGCGCGACGCCGCCGTGCGGTTCCTGCGCTCGGGATAGTCGGAAGACCGCCTTTAGAACAGTCCCTTGACATCGATCAATGCGCCCCACGACCCCCGCTCGCCTAATGCATGGACAAGGAGGGGGCCAGTCGGCAGATGGCAAGCGTCTCCACAACCCAGACCCTGAGCAGAGCCGCCTTCCTGCGCGGCCTGCGGCGCGCGCGTCCAACCGCGCTGCGGCCGCCTTGGGCCTTGCTCGAAGACGACTTCCGCCTGGCCTGCACGCGCTGCGACACCTGCCTGGAGGCCTGCCCCGAGAGCGTCATACAGCGGGGCGACGACGGCCTGCCGCAGCTCGCTTTCGACAACGGGGAATGCACCTTCTGCGGCGATTGCGTCGCCGCCTGCGAGGACGGCGCCCTGTCCTACGAGCGCGGCCGGCCCTGGCGCGCGCGGGCGGCGATCGGCACCGGCTGCCTGGCGCTCGACGGCGTGGTCTGCCGCCTCTGCGAGGAGGCCTGCGAGCCGCGGGCGATCCGCTTCCGCACGCTGCTCAGCAAGGCGCCCATTCCCGCTCTGGACGAGTCGGCCTGCACCGGCTGCGGCGCCTGTGTCGCCGCCTGTCCGGTGACGGCCATCGAGGTAACGGAAAGGACCGAGGCATGAACATCGCCGGCGTGCTGATCCACGCACGACCCGACAAGGCCGAGGCGCTCGCGGCGAAGCTCGCGACCCTGCCGGGCGTCGAGGTGCATCGGCGCGGCGGCGACGGCCGCCTGGTGATCACCGTTGAAGAGGTCGACGAGACATCGACCGGGGAGCGCCTGCTCGAGATCCAGTGTCTCGACGGCCTGCTATCGGCCTCCCTGGTCTACCACCATTTCGAACCGGACATGGACGACAGCCTGACCGCCGAGGCGGCGGCAGAGAGGATCGAGGAGGGCCGACATGCAGCAGTCACGGCGTGATTTCATCAAGAGCAGCGCGGTCGCGGCGACGGCCGCGGCCGCCGGCATGGCCAATCCGGAGACGGTGAAGCAGAGCCTCGCCGCCTCGCCCGACGGCATCCGCTGGGACAAGGCGCCCTGCCGCTTCTGCGGCGTGGGCTGCAGCGTGCTGGTCGGCACCAAGGCCGGCCGGGTGGTCGCCACCCAGGGCGACCCGGACGCGCCGGTCAACCGCGGCCTGAACTGCATCAAGGGCTACTTCCTCTCCAAGATCATGTACGGCGAGGACCGCCTGACCCAGCCGCTGCTGCGCATGACCGACGGCGAATACGACAAGGACGGCGAGTTCACGCCGGTCTCCTGGGACAAGGCCTTCGACGTCATGGCGGCGAAGTACAAGGAAGCCCTGAAGAACACCGGGCCGAGCGCGGTCGGCATGTTCGGCTCCGGCCAATGGACGGTCTGGGAAGGCTATGCCGCGGCCAAGCTGATGAAGGCCGGCTTCCGCTCGAACAACATCGATCCCAACGCGCGCCACTGCATGGCTTCGGCGGTCGCCGGCTTCATCCGGGCCTTCGGCATCGACGAGCCGGCCGGCTGCTACGACGACCTGGAGCACGCCGACACCTTCGTGCTCTGGGGCGCCAACATGGCGGAGATGCACCCGATCCTCTGGTCGCGCCTGACCGACACGCGGCTGACCAAGCCCGGCTCCGAGGTGCACGTGCTCTCGACCTTCGAGAACCGCTGCTTCGAGCTCGCCGACAACCCGATGATCTTCAAGCCGCAGACCGACCTGGCGATCCTCAACTACATCGCCAACTATATCATCCAGAACGGCGCGGTGCGCGAGGACTTCGTCGGCAACCACGTCAACTTCACCAAGACCGCGACCGACATCGGCTACGGCCTGCGCCCGGAAGACGAGCGCGAGCAGAAGGCCGCCAACCCGGCGCACGAAGGCAAGCACGGCAAGCTCGAGAAGATCTCCTTCGAGGACTACGCCAAGCTGGTCGAGCCCTACACGCTGGAACACGCCAGCGAGCTTTCGGGCGTCGAGCCGGAGAAGCTGCTGCGGCTGGCCCAGGCCTACGCCGACCCGAACAAGAAGGTCTCGTCCTTCTGGACCATGGGCTTCAACCAGCACACCCGCGGCACCTGGGTGAACGGCCTGGTCTACAACGTGCACCTGCTGGTCGGGAAGATCGCCGAGCCGGGCAACAGCCCCTTCTCGCTGACCGGCCAGCCCTCGGCCTGCGGCACGGCCCGCGAGGTCGGCACCTTCGCCCATCGCCTGCCGGCCGACATGGTGGTGATGAAGGAAGAGCACCGGCAGATCGCCGAGAACTACTGGAAGCTGCCGAGCGGCACGATCCCCGGCAAGCCCGGCTACCACGCCGTGCTTCAGAACCGCATGCTGAAAGACGGCAAGCTCAATGCCTACTGGGTGATGTGCACCAACAACATGCAAGCCGCGCCCAACATGAACGAGGAGACCTACCCGGGCTACCGCAACCCCGACAACTTCATCGTCGTCTCCGATCCCTACCCCACCGTCACGGCGCTCGCCGCCGACCTGATCCTGCCGACCGCCATGTGGGTGGAGAAGGAAGGCGGCTATGGCAACGCCGAGCGGCGGATGCAGTTCTGGCGCGAGCAGATCGACCCGCCGGGCGAGTCGAAGTCGGACGTCTGGCAGATCGTCGAGTTCTCGAAGCGTTTCAAGGTCGAGGAGGTCTGGCCCGAGGAGCTGATCTCCCAGAAGCCTGAATACCGCGGCAAGACCCTCTACGACATCCTCTTTGCCAACGGCGATGTCGACAAGTACCCGGTCAGCGAGGTGGAACCGGGTTTCGGCAACCACGAATCCGCCGACTTCGGCTTCTACCTGCAGAAAGGCCTGTTCGAAGAATACCGACAGTTCGGCCTCGACAAGGCCCACGACCTGGCGCCCTTCGAAGCCTATCACCGCTCGCGCGGCCTGCGCTGGCCGGTGGTCGACAACAAGGAGACGCTCTGGCGCTTCCGCGAGGGCTACGACCCCTACGTCAAGGAAGGCGAAGGCGTGCGCTTCTACGGCAAGCCCGACGGCCGCGCCAACATCATCTACGCGCCCTACGAGCCGGCCGCCGAGGAGCCGGACGAAGCCTACGACCTCTGGCTGGTCACGGGGCGCGTGCTGGAGCACTGGCATTCCGGCTCGATGACCCGGCGGGTGCCGGAGCTGCATCGCGCCTACACCCACGCCGTGGTCTACATGCACCCCGAGGACGCCAAGGCGCGGGGCATGCGGCGCGGCCAGGAGGTCAAGCTCTCGACCCGGCGCGGCGAGCTGGTGACGCGGGTCGAGACCCGCGGCCGAAACCGCGTGCCCGAGGGCGTGGTCTTCATCCCCTGGTTCGACGAGGGCCAGCTCGTCAACAAGCTGACGCTCGACGCCACCTGCCCGATCTCCAAGGAGACGGACTTCAAGAAGTGCGCCTGCCGGATCGAGCGGGTCTAGGGGCCTGAGCCGGGCGGAGCGCCGAGAGCATGGCCCAGGTCGAGCGTCACGACGCCGCGCGCAGGCGCTTCCTGGCCGACATCGGCCGGGCCGCCTGCGGCGTCGGCGCGGCCGGCCTGTTGCTGGCGCTCTATGCCGAGCAGAACGACGCCCTGCCCGCCCAATCCCTCAGACCGCCGGGGGCGCTCGATGAAGAGGGCTTCCTGGGCGCCTGCCTGCGCTGCGGCCTCTGCGTCCGCGACTGCCCCTATGACACGCTGCGCCTGGCCGAGCTCGGCGAGGCGCCGGCGACGGGCACGCCCTACTTCGTCGCCCGCGACGTGCCCTGCGAGATGTGCGACGACATTCCCTGCGTCGCCGCCTGCCCCTCGGGCGCCCTCGACCCGGCGCTGACCGACATCGAGGACGCCCGCATGGGCCTCGCCGTGCTGGTCGGCCAGGAGACCTGCCTCAACCTGCTCGGCCTGCGTTGCGACGTCTGCTACCGGGTCTGCCCGCTGATCGACGAGGCGATCACCCTGGTGCGCCAGCACAACGAGCGCACCGGCGTCCATGCCCGCTTCATCCCGACCGTGCACAGCGACCACTGCACCGGTTGCGGCAAGTGCGAGAAGTCCTGCGTTCTCGAGGAGGCGGCCATCAAGGTGCTGCCCTTCGCCATCGCCACCGGCGAGCTCGGGTCGCACTACCGCCTGGGCTGGGAGGAGAAGGCCGCCAGGGGCGAGTCCTTGGTGCCCGACCTCATCGACCTGCCCGACCGGATGCCGGAGGCGCCGCAATGAGGCCCGGTCCGAGCAACCGCCCCGGCGCGGTCGCCGTGGCCGAGCGGGGCTGGCTCAGCGCCCACAAGTGGCTGCTGATCCGGCGCGCCTCGCAGCTCTGCTTCCTGGCGCTGTTCCTGATCGGCCCCTGGGCCGGCATCTGGCTGGTCGAGGGCACCCTTGCCTCCAGCCTGACCCTCGGCGTCCTGCCCCTGAGCGACCCTTACGTGATCCTGCAGGCCCTGGCGGCCCGGCATTGGCCGGAGACGACCGCCCTGCTCGGCGCGGCCATCGTCCTGCTCGCCTACGCGCTGATCGGCGGCCGGGTCTATTGCGCCTGGGTCTGCCCGATCAACCCGGTGACCGACCTGGCCGCCTGGCTGCATCAGCGTCTCGGCCTGCCCAAGGGCTGGCAGCCGAAGCGCTCGACGCGCCTGTGGCTGCTCGGCACGACGCTGCTGGTCGCGGCGGTCACCGGCACCATCGCCTGGGAGGCCGTCAACCCGATCACCCTGCTGCATCGCGGGCTGCTCTACGGCGTCGGCCTGGCCTGGCTGGTGGTGCTGGCGATCTTCCTCTTCGATCTCTTCGTCGCCCGGCGCGGCTGGTGCGGCCATCTCTGCCCGGTCGGCGCCTTCTACGGCCTGCTCGGCGCCAAGAGCCTGCTGCGGGTCAGCGCCCGGCGCCGGGCCGACTGCGACGACTGCATGGACTGCTTCGCGGTCTGCCCCGAGCCGCAGGTCATCACGCCGGCCCTGCGCGGCAAGGGCGAGGCCAGCCCGATCGTGCTTTCCGGCGACTGCAGCAACTGCGGGCGCTGCATCGACGTCTGCTCGAAGAACGTCTTCGCCTTCGCCAATCGCTTCGAGGCCGCGCCCGCCGTGCCGGCAGCACTGCCCGACGACGACGATCGGAAGGCGGCATGAGCGGCCTGAATCAAGACATCAACCTCTTTCGATGGGAGGGGAGAAACCGTGCCTAGGAACTTCATCTTCTTCTCACTAGCGGTCTTGCTGCTGTTCGGTGCCGTGGCGGCACAGGCGCAAGACAACGGGCTGCAGACCCTGCGCGGCGACGTCGGCCTCTCGGAGACCGGCGTCGCGCCCGATGTGCGACGCCAGAACACCGACTCCGGGCGCTTCACGCGGGCCTACCGGCAAGCGCCGCCGATGATCCCGCACAAGATCGACGCCTACGAGATCGACCTCAAGGTCAACCAGTGCATGCGGTGCCACGACTGGCCGCGCAACGTCGAGGAGGGTGCGCCGAAGATCAGCGAGACGCACTACATCGACCGCGACGGCGTGGCCCTCGACTACGTGGCGCGGACCCGTTGGTTCTGCACCCAGTGCCACGTCCCGCAGGCCAATGCCGCGACCCTTGTGGACAACGACTTCCGTTCGGCGATCGACGTCGAGTGACGCCCGAGCCGCGTCTCCAGAGTCCTCGGTCAGCTTAGAGAGAGGGAATGATGGGGGATCAAGTCACGACCGAAACCACCCAAAGACCCGGCGCCCTGCGTCGCCTCTGGCTGTTCATCGCCAGGCCCTCGACCAGCATCGCGCTCGGCACGCTCGTCGCCTTCGGCTTCGTCGCCGGCATCGTCTTCTGGGGCGGCTTCAACTGGTCGATGGAAGCGACCAACAGCGAAGCGTTCTGTATCTCCTGCCACGAGATGGAGGCGAACGTCTACGAGGAGTACAAGGACACGCTCCACTACAGCAACCACTCCGGGGTCCGCGCGACCTGTCCGGACTGCCACGTGCCGCAGGACTGGGTTCACCTGGTCGCCCGCAAGATCCGCGCGACGAACGAGCTCTATCACCACTTCAAGGGCTCGATCGACACGCGCGAGAAGTTCGAGGAGAAGCGCCTGGTGCTGGCGCAGCACGTCTGGGACGACATGATGGAGACGGACTCCCGCGAGTGCCGGAACTGCCACAACTTCGACTACATGGACTTCACGCTGCAGGAGACCCGGGCGGCGGAGCGCCATCAGGAGGCGATCGACGGCGGCCTGACCTGCATCCAGTGCCACAAGGGCGTCGCCCACGAGCTGCCCAAGGGCGCCTTCGAGGAGCAGCAGATCAGCAAGAGCGAGTGACCCGAGTGACCCTAGGCGTCGAAAGCGGGAGATCAGGGCGGCCCGGAGTCCTCCCGCGTTTCGGCCAACGCCGGTCTTGTGCCGTATAGCTTGTAGAAGAGCTTGATCCAGAACGGCGAGAAGAGGGTCGTGTAGGCGATGATCAGCACCATCGCCGCATAGGCGTCGCCCTCCAGGATACCGGCGGTGCGACCGAGTTCCGCGAAGATCAGCCCCACCTCGCCTCTCGGCACCATCGATATGCCGACCGCGCTGCGCGTCAGCCAATGCTCGCGGACCAGCAGGAAGCCGCCGGCGATCTTGCCCACGATGGCGACCAAGCCCACCGTCAGCGAAAAGACCCAGATGAAGGCGGAGGTCCAGTCGACCTCATGGAGGTTGAGCGACAGGCCGACGGTGACGAAGAAGATTGGCGTGAAGAGCTGCGTAATCGGCTTCATGTCGCGTTCGACATGGTCCGCGAGGCTTTGATCGCGGGCGAGCGATATGCCGAATGGCAGCATGAAACGGCGCGACAGGGCGAGCCCTGCCGTGAAACCGCCCAAGAGCTCCGGGGCGCCGACGATGTGCGCCAGCCAGGCGAACACCATCACCAGCGAGACGATGAGAGTTGCCACGAGGCCGGGCATCTCGGTGGCGCGGTCGTAGCGTCCGATGAGGGCGGAGATCACTTTCGCTGCCAGTGGCGCTATCGCGAAGAACACGCCGATCAGGAGCGCCACGCGGATGAGGTTCTCGACACTGAAGTCCCCCGTTTGAGAGAACTCGTAGAGCAGGGCGAGAAGCATGACGCCGAGAACGTCGTCGATGACCGCGGCGCCCAGCACGATCTCGCCTTCGCGGCTGTGTTGCCGATCGACGTCGCGGAGGATGCGGACGGTGACGCCGATGCTGGTTGCCGTCAGCGTGCCGCCGATGAAGAGCGCCAGCAGCATGTCGAAGCCGAACAGCAGCCGGCTGGCGAGAAAGCCCGCCAGGAAGGGAATGACGAAACCGCCCAGCGCGACCACGACCGAGCGGCCGCCGGACTTGGCGAGACGGCCGATATCCGTGTCGAGGCCGACCTCGAACAGAAGCAGGAGAATGCCGATCTCGGCCAGGAGCCGGATGACCTCCGTCGGCTCGATCCAGCCGAGAAGGCTGGGCCCCAGTATGACGCCGGCCGTCAGCTCGCCGATCACCGAGGGCGCACCGAAGCGCGTCGCGACCTCCGCGGCGATGCGCGCGGCAACCAGAATGCCGGCAAGCTGGATGAAGAAGGTGGCAGCTTCCATGGGCGTCCAAGCTGTCGCCGCCCGTCCCGATGGGCCGGTCGTACCGCCGGCCTGCCGTCCCCCGACGGGCTCCAAAGGCCGACTCGTATCAGAATCGCCGCGGCTTGGGTTTGCTTGGACGCAAGAAACCGGGTGCGCTCAGGCTAGAGCGTTTTCCGATCGGAGCGAGCGCGCGGCTCGGTCCAGCGTTCAGCCACGGGCAGGGCTCGTCCGCACCAGGCTGTCTTGTCTTCCGGTGATTGGGCCCGGAGGGCCCTTGAGCCGGGGACCACCCTAACTAGCGCGTCAGCTCGGTCTTCGGGGCTTCAGCCCGCGCCAGGGGTGAAAGGCGATAGGCCAACATGCCGGCGGCCATCGCGGCGAGGAAAGCCGCGCTTTCCCATCGAGCCAGTGCGAGGGAGGCGATCGCCGGCCCGGGACACCAGCCGACAAGGCCCCAACCGACGCCGAATAGGACGCCGCCGATCACGAGCCGCGCATCGATGTCCCTTCGGCCGGGCACCTGAAAGGACGTCGCGAAGAGCGGTCGGGGTCGACTGCGGGCGACGCGAAAGACCGCGGCTGCCGTGGTCACGGCGGCGATCAGCACCAGGGCGAGGCTCGGATCCCAGGGCCCGAGGAAGTCGAGAAAGGCCAGGACCTTCCCGGGGTTGGTCATCTGCGAGACCGACAGACCCAACCCGAACAAGATGCCGGCGGCCAGGGCCGCGACGACCTGACGCATGGCTCAGCCTCCCAGGATGTGGCGCGCGACGAAGACGGTGACCACGGCGCTTGCGAAGAAGCTGAGGGTCGCCACCAGCGAGCGCCTCGAGAGCCGCGCGAGCCCGCAGACCCCATGACCGCTCGTGCAGCCGTGGCCGAGCCGGGTGCCGAAGCCGACGAGCAGGCCGGCGGCGACCAGTAGCGGCAAGGAGGGCGTGACGACGAAGGCTGGCGGCCGGGCGGTCACGGCAGCGTGAAGCAGCGGGCCGAGGACCAGTCCGGCCAGGAAGGCGACCCGCCAGTAGCGATCGCCGGCCCCGGCCTCGACCAGGCCGCCGAAGATGCCACTGATACCGGCGATTCTGCCGTCCAGCCAGAACAGCAGACCGGCGGCACCGCCAATCAGGCAGCCACCGATCAAGGCGGATAGCGGTGTGAATTCAGCCATGCCGACCAAGCGATTCCTGTTGTCCCTTTGCCCGGCCGCTACTCGAGCCGGTAAGCGTCATGGCAGCCGCGACAGGCGGCCGTGACCTCTCCGAGCAGGCCGATGGCGGTCCGGTAGTCGGCGGCGCTCGGCTCCGGGCCCATGGCGCGCAGGGCGACCGCGAAGCTGGCCGCCGCTTCGTGAAAGCCCTGGCCCATGGCCCGGAAGCCTTCCGGCATGTAGCGCCCGAAGCCGCGGCCCTGGCCGCCCCCTTGGCCGCCCCCCTGGCCCTGGCCGCGACCTTGGTGCTTTCCGGTACCGATGCCCAGGCCGCGCATCGACTTCTTCATGGCCAGGATCTCTTCGGCGCTCATGCCCTGGGCGGCCAGGCCCTCCCAGATCCGATGACCGAAATCCATGGTGATGTCGGCGATGTCCGCCGCCGACTTGAAGTCACCCTCGGCCAGCGCGGCGAGGATATCGTCCAGGTTGCCCATGTGGCCGCGCATCTCGGCCAGGAAGGCGTCCTTGATCTCGGGCGGCAGGGCGACAGGCTCTCGGAGGTCTTCCGCGGCGCTCAGCGGCACGGCTCCAGCGGAGAGGGTCAACAGAAGCCCAATCGCCGCGGCTTGCAGGCGTGGCATGGCAGGCGTGTCCGGTCGTTGGTTTCGGAGAACGAAGCTCGGGCTCAGACTAGCAGCCGCCTTTCCGGGGCAAATGACGCAGGTCACTTCGGTGGCGCCTAGCGCGTTTTCCGATCGGACGGCACCGGCCCGCTCCCCCTCCCGGCCACCCAATAGGATACTGCCGTGGGTGGCCGGGAGGGGGAGCGGGCCGGTGCC
>JANQLT010000241.1 GCA_028280455.1 Kiloniellales bacterium | reverse complement strand
TTCCTCACCGCCGGCATCGCGCTCGGCTCCTGGTGGGCCTACTACGAGCTCGGCTGGGGCGGCTGGTGGTTCTGGGACCCGGTGGAGAACGTCTCCTTCCTGCCCTGGCTGATGGGCACGGCGCTGCTGCACTCGGCGATCGTTGTCGAAAAGCGCGACGCCTTGAAGGTCTGGACCATCCTGCTCGCCATCCTGACCTTCTCGCTGTCGCTGATCGGCACCTTCATCGTCCGCTCCGGCCTGCTGACCTCGGTGCATGCCTTCGCCACCGACCCGGAGCGCGGCCTCTTCATCCTGCTGCTGCTGGCGATCGCCATCGGCGGCTCGCTGGCGCTTTTCGCGATCCGGGCGCCGACCCTGAAGCCGGGCGGCATCTTCGCGCCGGTCAGCCGCGAGGGCGGCCTGGTGCTGAACAACCTGCTGCTGGCGACCGCCGCCGCGACGGTCTTCCTCGGCACGCTCTATCCGCTGTTCTACGAGGCGGCGACCGGCAGCACGATCTCGGTCGGCCCGCCCTTCTTCAACAAGACCTTCGTGCCGCTGATGGTGCCGCTGGTCGTGGTCATGGGCATCGGGCCCTTGCTGGCCTGGAAGCGCGGCGACCTGCGCGGCGCCCTGTCGCGGCTCTGGGTGGCGGGGCTGGCCGCGCTGGCCATATTGGTCGCGACCCTGCTGCTGCAGGGCGACGGCCCGGCCATGGCCGCCGTCGGCATGGGCCTGGCGGTCTGGCTGATGCTGGCGACGCTCGGCGAGTGGGCCGGCCGCATCAGGCTGTTCCGCGCGCCCCTCGGCGAGTCCTGGCAGCGGGCCCGGGGCCTGCCGCGCGCCGCCTACGGCATGACCCTGGCCCACGCCGGTCTCGCCGTGGCCATCGCCGGCATGACCGCCGCGGCGGCCTGGAAGCAGGAGTCGGTCGAGGTCCTGCGGCCGGGCGAGAGCCTGACCCTGGCCGGCTACGACTATCGGCTGGAGTCCGTCGACCGCCAGCCGGGGCCGAACTACATGGCCGACGTGGCGACCTTCAGGGTGACCCGCGACGGCCAGCCGATCGCCGTGCTGACGCCGGAGAAGCGGCTCTACCCGGTGCAGAACCAGCCGACCACCGAGGCGGCGATCCACACCACCGGCCTGGCCGACCTCTATGCCGTGATCGGCGACCCGGACGGCACCGGCGGCTGGACCGTGCGGATCTACCACGAGCCCCTGGTGCCCTGGATCTGGGCCGGCTCGCTGATCATGGTGCTCGGCGGCCTGGTCTCGCTGACCGACCGCCGGCTGCGCGTCGGCGCGCCGACCCGCCGCGCCGCGCCGGCCCGCGCGGCGGCGGCGCAGGCTTGAGCCGCCGTCGGAAGACCGGGCCATGAGCGCGCGCCTGTTCTATCTCCTGCCGGTGATGCTGTTCGCGGTGGTCGCCGGCTACTTCGCCTGGGGCCTGACCGATCCGGACCGCGATCCCAACAAGGTGCCCTCGGCGATGGTCGGTCAGCCGATACCGGAGATGGACCTGCCGCCGGTCGAGGGGCTCGATCTCCCCGGCCTGTCGTCGGCCGACCTGAAGGACGGCCGGGCGACCTTGGTGAACTTCTTCGCTTCCTGGTGCGTGCCCTGCCGCGCCGAGCACCCGCTGCTCATGGCGCTGGCGGAGGAGGGCGAGCTGCGCCTGGTCGGCGTCAACTACAGCGACGCGCCGGCCGCCGCCGTCGCCTTCCTCGACGAGCTCGGCAATCCCTACGAGCTGGTCGGCTTCGACCCGCGGGCGCGCACCGGCATCGACTTCGGCGTCTCCGGCGTGCCGGAGACCTTCGTCGTCGATGCCGAGGGCATGATCCGCTACCAGGAGATCGGTCCGCTGACGGACAAGATCCTCGAGGAGCGGCTGCGCCCGATCATCGAGGAGCTCGGCGGATGAGCCTCCGCGCGGGCCTGGCCGCACTGTGCCTGACGTTGCTGCTGGCGGGCCCCTTGCAGGCCGTCGAGCCGAGCGAGCGGCTCGATGACCCGGTGCTCGAGGAGCGCGCCCGGGTGCTGTCGCAGAACATCCGCTGCCTGGTCTGCCAGAACGAGTCCATCGACTCCTCCAACGCCGACCTGGCGAAGGAGCTGCGCGTCCTGGTGCGCGAGCGCCTGGTGGCCGGCGACACGAACGACGAGGTCTACGCCTACCTGGTCCGGCGCTACGGCGACTTCGTGCTGTTCGAGCCGCCGATGAAGCCGACGACCTATCTGCTCTGGTTCGGACCGGCCCTGCTGCTGCTGGTCGGCGGCATCGGCGTTGGCGTCTTCTTCAGGCACCAGCGGGCCACGGCCGCGGCGCCGGCGCCGCTGAGCGAGGCCGAGCAGACCCGCCTGGCCCGCCTGCTCGAGAGCGACAGGCCGGCCGCGTCGGAGCCGCCGGAGCGGACATGACCTTCTGGCTGATCTGCGGCCTGGTGATCGCCCTGGTGGTGGTCGCGCTGCTGCTGCCCCTCTTGCGCCCGGCGGCGGCCGAGCCGCAGCCGGCGGAGCGGCAGGACATGGCGGTCTACCGCGACCAGCTCTCCGAGATCGAGCGCGACCGCGCGCGGGGGCTTCTGGACGAAGACCAGGCCGTGGCGGCGCGCCTGGAGATCGAGCGGCGGCTGCTGACCGCCGGCGAGTCCGAGCCGCGGGCCGCCGCGGCCGCGACGCCCGCGGCCGCCAACACGCTGCTGGTGGCGGCGGTCGCGCTGCTGGTGCCGCTGGGCGTGCTCGGCCTCTATCTCGGCCTGGGCGAGCCGGGCATGCCGAGCCAGCCTTTCGCCGAGCGTCCCCAGGCGCCGGCCGGCGACATGCTGCAGATGGCCCAGAGCCTGAGCGAGCGGCTGCAGCGCGAGGGCGGGACGCGCGACGACTGGATTCTCCTGGCGCGCACCTATGCCCAGATCGAGCGCTACGGCCAGGCGGCCGAGGCGGCGCGCCAGGCGCTGTCGATGGACGCGGAGGATGCCGAGACCCTCGGCTTCCTCGGCGAGATGCTGGTCGCCCTGTCGAACGGCCAGGTCACCGCCGAAGCGCGCCAGGCCTTCGGCCGCAGCCTGGAGCTGGATGCCAACAACCCCCGTGCGCTCTATTTCGCCGGCCTGGCGATGGCCCAGGACGGCAAGGACGGCGAGGCCCTGGCGACCTGGACCTCGCTCGCCGAGGGCTCGTCGCCGGACGCGCCCTGGATGCCGATGCTGCGCCAGCAGATCGTTCGCCTGGCCGGCGAGCTCGGCATCGAGACGCCCGCCGTCGCGCTCGCCGGGCCAAACGCCGGCGCCCCGGCCCTGACCGGCCAGGCGCCCGCCGGTCAGATGCGCGGCCCGAGCGCGGCCGACATCGAAGCGGCCCAGGAGATGAGCGCCGAGGACCGCATGGCGATGATCCGCTCGATGGTCGAGGGTCTGGCCGAGCGGCTGGAGTCCGCGCCCGAGGACCTCGACGGCTGGTTGCGTCTGTCGCGCGCCTACCTGGTGCTGAACGAGCGCGACAAGGCCGCGGCGGCCGTCACCCGGGCCGAGGGACTGATCGAGACGCTGCCGGCCGACGCGCCGGAGCGGGCCGCCGTGCAGGCCGCGCGCCGGGCCCTGGAGCAGGCCGGCGGCTGAGCGCGGGCGCTCGCTCGGTCCATGGTTAACACCAATGCTCGATGAGCTTGGCTCATCGAGCTTCGGCAAGCGCGACCGCGCGTCCGCAGCGCAGCGCGGAAAAGCCTGCGTGGCGTTTGAACGCCTTACAGGCCGCGAGGAGTGAAAGTCATCGCGGCCTGGTATAGCGGGCCGTCGGATTTTTCTCTTGCAACGCTCGGGCAGGGGTCTAACGTCCTGAGAAATGGGCGCCACCGGGGCCGCAACGACGGCTTGCAACGGGTGGCCCGAATAAAAGACAAGCGATAGGCCTACAGGGAGGCCGACTGGCCATGGCCGAGGCAGGGCCCGCCGCCAACGGCGGTGTAGCAGCACTTTCCGTCGAAGACATCCACAAGTCGTTCGGCCCGCTGGAGGTGCTCAAAGGCATTTCGCTGACGGCCCACGAGCACAACGTCATCTCGATTCTCGGCAGCAGCGGCTCCGGCAAGAGCACCTTCCTGCGCTGCATCAACCTGCTCGAGAATCCGACGGCCGGCCAGGTCCACGTCCAGGGCGAGCTGATCCGCATGAAGCCCGGCCGGGCCGGCGACCTGGTGGCGGAGGACGACAAGCAGGTCGAGCGGATTCGCGCCAAGCTCGCGATGGTCTTCCAGAGCTTCAATCTCTGGTCGCACATGACCGTGCTGCAGAACGTCATCGAAGGGCCGATCCACGTCCTCAAGGTGCCCAAGGAGGAGGCCATCGCGCGCGGCGAGGCGGTGCTCGAGCGCGTCGGCATGCTCGAGCGCAAGGACTACTATCCGGCGCACTGCTCGGGCGGCCAGCAGCAGCGCGCGGCGATCGCGCGCGCCCTGGCCATGGAGCCGGAGGTCATGCTGTTCGACGAGCCGACCTCGGCGCTCGATCCCGAGCTGGTCGGCGAGGTGCTGCGGGTCATGCGCAGCCTGGCGGACGAGGGCCGGACCATGCTCGTCGTGACCCACGAGATGGGCTTCGCGCGCGAGGTCTCGGACAAGGTCATGTTCCTGCACGAGGGCCGCGTCGAGGAATACGGCGAGCCGCAGCAGGTCTTCGAGGCGCCGAAGTCGGAGCGCTTCAAGCAGTTCTTGGCCGGCACCCTGAAATAGGGCCGGTCCGGGGGGAATGACTGGAGATCGAAACTCTTGAGGAGGCTTTCTGTGAGAAAGACACTACAATTCATTGCCGCCGCCGCGATGCTCGTGGCCGCGACCTCGATGACGGCGAGCGCCGGCGACAAGCTGCGCATCGGTGTCGAAGGCGCCTACCCGCCCTTCTCCTGGAAGGAGCCGGACGGCACCCTGATGGGCTTCGACGTCGACATCGCCAACGCGCTTTGCGCCAAGATGGGCCGCGAGTGCGAGCTGGTCGAGCAGGACTGGGACGGCATCATCCCGGCGCTGCTGGCCCGGAAGTACGACGCCATCATCGCTTCCATGTCGATCACCGAGGAGCGGAAGAAACGCGTCGACTTCACCCAGAAGTACTACAACACGCCGGCGAAGTTCGTCGCGGCCGAAGGCACCTCGCTCGACTTCAATCCCGGCGGCCTCAAGGGCGCCCTGGTCGGCGTGCAGCGCGGCACGACGCACCAGTGCTACATGGAGAAGATCTTCCCCGATGCCGAGCTCAAGCTCTACGGCACGCAGGAGGAGGTCTTCCTCGACCTTTCCGCGGGGCGCATCGACGCGCAGATCTCCGACTCGACCCAAGCGCTCGAGGGCTTCCTGACCCAGGACGCGGGCAAGGGCTTCGCCTTCGCCGGCGGCGACCAGTTCGACCTGGAGTGCTACGGCGAGGGTGCCGGGATCGCCATCCGCAAGGGCGAGGACGATCTCCGCGAGGCCTTCAACATGGCGATCAAGGCCATCCGCGAGGACGGCACCTACAAGGAGATCAACGAGAAGTACTTCGACTTCGACATCTACGGCGCACCGCCGGGATCCTGACGTCGAACGCGAACCGGAGGGCATCGCGGCACGCCCTCCGGACCGCACCTAGTCGTTAGCCGAGAGCCGCGCCCGGGGGGCCGCCTTTGGACAACGTCATCGCCTACATGCCGAGCATCCTGCAGGGCACCACGATCACCGTGGCGGTCGCGCTCTGCTCGGTGGTCCTGGCGGTGATCATGGGTCTGCTCGGCGCCTGGGGGAAGCTCTCCGACTCGCTCGCCGCCAACAAGATCTGCGAGGCCTACACCACGCTGGTGCGCGGCGTGCCGGAGCTGGTGCTCATGCTGCTGCTGTTCTACGGCGGCCAGCAGCTCCTCAACGACTTCGGCCACGCCACCGGCCTCTGGGGCTACATCGAGATCAACCACTTCACCGCCGGCGTCTTCACCATCGGCTTCATCTACGGCGCCTACATGACGGAGACCTTCCGCGGCGCCTACCTGGCGATCCCGCGCGGCCAGGTCGAGGCCGGCGTCGCCTGCGGCATGAGCGGCCCGCTGGTGTTCCGGCGGATCATCTGGCCGCAGCTCGTGCGCTACGCCCTGCCGAGCTTCGGCAACAACTGGCTGGTGCTGCTCAAGGCCACCGCGCTGGTCTCGGTCCTCGGCCTGCACGAGCTGGTCTGGGAGTCCTTCACGGCCGGGCGCTCGACCCGCCAGCTCTTCACCTTCTTCCTGATCACGCTGCTGATCTACCTGGTGCTGACGGCGATCTCCGACGTGCTGCTGCGGTGGCTCGACCGCAAGTACAGCCTCGGCGTGCGGAGGGCCTAGGCCATGGCGGAAGAGCGCGCGCCGAGCCTCTTCGAGGCGATCCGGGAGTTCAGCGCCGACAGCTCGCCGCTCGACTTCATGGTGATCCTCGATCACTGGGACCTGTTCCTGACGGGCATCTGGAACACCCTGACCCTGGTCGTGCTGGCGCTGGTGATCGGCGGCGCCATCTCGCTGCCCCTGGCGGTGATCCGGGCGCGCAAGACGGCCATCGCCAACCAGATCGTCTTCGTCTACGTCTACGTCTTCCGCGGCACGCCGCTGCTGGTGCAGCTCTACCTGATCTACTACGGCATGGGTCAGTTCGAGGCCGTGCGCGAGTCCTTCCTCTGGCCCTTCCTGCGTGATGCCTGGTGGTGCACGCTGCTGGCCTTCACGCTCAACACGGCGGCCTACACCACCGAGATCTTCCGCGGCGCCATCGAGGCCGTGCCCTTCGGCGAGGTCGAGGCGGCCAAGGCCTGCGGCATGTCGAAGATGCAGCAGACCACGCGCATCCTGCTGCCCAACGCCCTGCGCCGGGCCCTGCCGATGTACTCCAACGAGGTGATCTTCATGCTGCACGGCAGCGTGGTCGCCAGCACCGTGACCATCGTCGACATCCTCGGCGCCGGCCGCACCATCAACGGCAAGTACTACCTGGCCTACGAGGGCTTCATCGCCGCCGCCGTCCTGTTCATGATCCTGGTCTTCTTCATCACCCGGGCCTTCAAGGTCTGGGAGAAGCACTGGCACGCCCATCTGCGGCCGCGCGATCTGAGCGGCGAGAAGGCCGGCGCCGGCCGCTCCGCCCAGCCCGCCCCCGCCGAATAGCGAGTCCGACATGTCCAGCGCCGATCCGGGCGGGGGCCAAGCCTCGCCCTTCTCTCGGGCCGAGCTGATCCAGCTCTTTCCGACCTGCATCTGGGTCCACGAGGTCAAGGAGGCCGAGGCGCTGAACGCCCGGCTGCTGCCGGCCATCGCCGCGCTGGAGCGCGCGCAGCCCTTGCCGGGGGCGCCGCGGAATGCCTGGCAGAGCAGCGACGACCTGCACCAGCGGGCCGAGTTCGCCGACTTCGCGCGCCTGGCGATCGGCGCCGCGCACAGCGTCTTCTCCTTCCTCAAGTGCCGCTTCGAGGAGATCTATCTGACGAGCTGCTGGGCCAACGTGAACCGGGCGGGCTACGCCCACCACGACCACACCCATCCGAACAACTACTTGAGCGGCGTCTACTACGCCAAGGCGCCGGCGCGCTCCGGCGGCATCGTCTTCTCCGACCCGCGCCCCCAGGCCAGCGTCCTGGCGCCGACCATCGAGCAGACCACGCAGATCACCGCCAACGTGCACCGGGTCGAGCCCCAGGCCGGGCGCATGATCCTGTTCCACTCCTGGCTGGCCCACTCCGTCGAGGCCAACCAGAGCGACGAGGAGCGGGTCTCGATCGCCTTCAACGTCATGCTGCACGGCGCCGTCGGCGCCGACAAGGCCCGCGCGCGGATGTAATTGGCGAGCGCGACCGCGCGTCCGCAGCGAAGCGAGGAAAAGCCTGCGTGGCGCCTGAACGCCTGGTACTAGGCCGTCATCGGTTGCCCGAGCAGGCCGCCGACGGACTCCGCGACGTGGGTCGGGGCTTCCAGGAAGGCGAGGCCGACCAGGTCGTGGCGATGCCAGACCACGCGGCCCTTCAGGGAGCCGAAGCGCGGACTCTGCAGGGTCACCCGCGACGGGCAGGGCTCGCTGTCGGCCAGTTGGATCTTGGCACCGCCGGGCGAGACGTTGAGTATGGTGCAGTCGATGTCGTCGCTGTTGCGATCGAGGCGGCCGGCCCAGATGACCGGCAGGCGATGGAAGCGCCGCCGCAGGGTGACCGCGGCGCGGCTGTGGGGTCTCATGGCCATGTTTTGCTCGTGTCGGCGAGGGGTGTTTCAAGGGTGCCCGCCAAACCTTGCGGAAAAGTTAAGAACGGCAAGCCGGGGGCCGCTGCGCCACTCGGTCTCGCCGCCTGACATCTGTAATTCTATGGGACAAATCAGAGACTTGGAGGAGATGTCATGGTGACCGCTGCGGAAGCGGCGCAGGTCCGCGAGGACTATCGCGACCAGGGCTACGCCATCGTCCGGGGCTTCCTGGCCGGCGACGAGCTGGCCAGGCTGCGGGCCGAGACTCGGCACATCTACGAGGAAGGCCTGAAGCACCACGCGACCTATCGCGACGGCAATCTGCGCTTCGAGATCCTGCCGGAGAGCCGGTTCGGCCAGCGCTACGTGACCCAGGCCCATTGGATGGGCTGGATCTCCCCCTTCTTCGAGGCGCTGCGGCGCAGCGACGCCATGTATCGCCTGCTCGAGCCCCTGCTCGGTTCGGACATCAAGCAGATGGCCCAGCAGATCCACTGGAAGCCGCCCGGCGCCGAGCTGACCGGCTATCGCTTCCACCAGGATCTGCGCTTCCGGCCGGACGAGGAGCAGGACGCCCAGGCCGGCTCGACCGTGACCGTCGGCCTGGCGATCGACCCCGCGACGGAGGAGAACGGCTGCCTGCGCGTCGTGCCGGGCAGCCACAGGCGCGGCTATCTCGGGCTATCGGACGAGGGCGACGGCGCCCTGATGAAGGGCCAGACCGCCGAGTCGGAGCTGCAGTCCGTCGGCATCGATCCCGGCGAGATCGTCGCCGTCGCCCTCGAGCCGGGCGACCTGGTGCTCTGGGGCCTGCTGACCGTGCACGGCTCGGCCGCCAACCGCTCGCAGCAGGACCGCGCCTTCCTGCTGTCGAGCTATATCCGCGCCGACGCCAGCGAGCGCGGCGAGTGGGCCTTCAGGGACGGGGTCTCGACGCCCCTCGGCGACGCGCCGCGGCTCTGCAAGGACGACCGGCTGCTGACGGAGCCGGGGCCGGTTTATGAGACGGCGGCTTGGTGGGCGTGAAGGGGGGGGTGAACCAACCAGTCCGCCTTCGCCAAGGCTTCGGCGGACATAAGCTCTTCTAGGTTTCACTGCGCTCAACGAGAAGAGCTAATGGTGGAGCCGAGGGGAGTCGAACCCCTGACCTTCGCATTGCGAACGCGACGCTCTCCCAACTGAGCTACGGCCCCACGGGGGCTCGAAGGGCGCCAGAGCTCCCGCCGCCGCGGGTGGCCGGCCGTTCGAGCGCGCGGATCATGATGATGGGGCCGTGGCCTGTCAAGCTGCGGCGCGGGACCAAAGGCGAACCAATCGCGGTGCCGAGAGCGCCTTGTGTCGGGCCCGACACGCCACTATGTTGTCGGCCGATTTTCCGGCCCGTTCCGGGCCTTTCGGGGCCCGCCTCGGGCCTTCCGGGCCTCCTGAGCGCCATTCGAGAGTCGCCGCCGTGATCTTCCTCGACCCCCTCTTTCGCATCGTCGGCATCGCCATCGAGCTCTACATCTGGATGGTGATCATCGGCGCCGTCCTGAGCTGGCTGGTGGCCTTCAACGTGGTCAACACCTCCAACCGCTTCGTCTATACCGTGGGCGACTTCCTGAACCGGATCACCGAGCCGGCGCTGCGACCGATCCGCAACATCCTGCCGAACCTCGGCGGGGTCGATATCTCGCCTCTTGTGCTGATCCTGCTGCTCTACTTCGCCCAGATGGTCCTCGGCAACATCCACCGCGCGCTGCTGGGTGTCTGAAGCGGCGCTCTTCGTCGCCGGCTCGGACGGCGTCAGGCTCACTGTGCGCCTGCAGCCGGCGGCGCGGCGCGACGGCATCGACGGCGTGGTCGGGCTGGCCGACGGCCGCCGCGCGCTCAAGGCGCGGGTCACGGCGGCGCCGGAGGGCGGCAAGGCCAACGCCGCGGCGCTCAAGCTGCTGGCCAAGGCCTGGGGCCTGCCGAAGCGCAGCCTGGCCGTGGCCGGCGGCGCCAAGGATCGGACCAAGAGCCTGCATGTCGCCGGCGAGCCGGCGGCGCTGGTCGCCAGGCTCGAGGCCTGGCGGCGCGACCTGGAGAGCGGTGCGGAGACCTGAGCGGAGGGGAGTGACATGGGCAGCGCAAAGATCATCGACGGCAAGGCCTTCGCGGCGGGCCTGCGCGAGCGGATTGCGGGGGCCGTCTCGCGCCTGCAGGCGGACCACGGCTTCGTGCCGGGCCTGACGGTGGTGCTGGTCGGCGAGAACCCGGCGAGCCAGGTCTACGTCCGCAACAAGGCCAAGCAGACCGCCGAGACCGGCATGCGCTCGACCAAGGAGGAGCTGCCGGCCGAGACCAGCCAGGAGGACCTGCTGGCGCTGATCGCCAAGCTCAACGCCGACCCCGAGGTCAACGGCATCCTGGTCCAGCTTCCGCTGCCCGAGCAGATCGACAGCAACGCCGTGCTGGCGGCCATCGACCCGGCCAAGGACGTCGACGGCTTCCACGTGGTCAACGTCGGCCTGCTCTCGACCGGCAGCGGCCAGCCCCTGGTGCCCTGCACGCCCCTCGGCTGCCTGATGATGCTGAAGGACCAGCTCGGCGACCTGAGCGGCGCCGAGGCGGTGATCGTCGGCCGCTCGAACATCGTCGGCAAGCCCATGGCCCAGCTCCTGCTCGGCCAGAACTGCACCGTCACCCTGGCCCACTCGCGCACCCGCGACCTGCCGGACGTCTGCCGCCGCGCCGACATCCTGGTCGCCGCCGTCGGCCGGCCGGAGATGATCCAGGGCGACTGGGTCAAGCCGGGCGCGACCGTGATCGACGTCGGCATCAACCGGGTCGAGGCCGGCGAGGGCAAGACCAAGCTGGTCGGCGACGTCGACTTCGCCGCGGCCGCCGAGGTCGCCGGCGCGATCACCCCGGTGCCCGGCGGCGTCGGCCCGATGACCATCGCCTGCCTGCTGGCCAACAGCGTCACCGCCGCCTGCCGCCAGCGCGGGGTCCCTGAGCCCGAGTTCTGAGCGCAGCAGGCCGCACGGCGGCCTGACCAAGCGAAACTATTTATGGTAGCTTATCGCTCCACCTGAGGTCGCCGGGTGCGTCGCGCGAGTCCCTCCCGGAGGCGAACCCTTCAGGAGAGCGGACATGCAGTACAGCTACATGGCGACCAACCGGGCGATCGACGCGGGCAAGCAGCGACCCTACAAGGACTTCCATCACACCACGGCCCAGGCGAACGGTGCGCTCAGCTTCTTCACCGCGCCTTCGGCCTACGACCCGACGCCGAGCGACTACAAGCTCGACAGCTCGAAGCCGGCACCCGGCGAGCTCTTGCCGAGCCACTTCAAGGCGGCCCTGCTGGCCGATCTCAAGGCCGCCCAGGCGCCGAACCTGACGCTCTTCATCCATGGCCTCGGCAACACCTGGGACGATGCCGTGACCGAGACCGCGGCCTATGGCGCCGCCCTGCAGAACGGCTACAGCACCACCGCGAGCCAAACGCCGACGCCGCCCAGCGACGGCACCAACCGCGGCGTGACGATCGGCTTTAGCTGGCCGAGCTTCAATCTGGTCGACAGCGCGGCGCACTATTGCGCCTACCATTGGGACTCGCCGCCGGAGCGCATGTCGACGCCCAACATTCGCGCCAACATCATCGACAGCGCCTTCGCCACCTTGAGCCTGCTGAGCGCGCTCTCCGGCCTGCGAGAGGAGATCAGCGATCTCCGCTTCAACGTCGTCTGCCATTCCGAAGGCAACTACGTGCTGATGCTGGCCAGCTCCATCCTGGTCAAGCCCTGGCTCAGCGGCATCGCCATCGACGATATCGTGCTGCTGGCGGCCGACGTCAATCGCGTCGCCCTGCAGCAGCTCGGCGACAGCTCGTCATTCCATCAGGGACAGGGCCTCTACAAGGGCCCCGGCTCCGCATGGGTCATGACCCTGATTGCCGGCACGACCTGGGTCTTCTTCTCCGGCAACGACACGACCCTCGAGTCGTCGAACGTCGTCTACACGGACTGCCACAACCCCGACGGCCTCGACCGTCTCGGCTATTCCGGGCCGACCTACGATCAGACGCTGCTCGACCGCGTCCTCGGCGTGAATTGCTCGAGCGTCGTGCACGGCGGCACCAGCGACATCCACATCGGCACCCCGCTGTTCGAAGACTGCGAGGCCGGCTGGATTCCCAAGCACTACGCCGGCAACGACGACGACATCGACTCCCATTCGAGCTACCGCTACGTGCCGCAGATCCTCTGGGCCACCGCGCAGATCCTCAACGGTGGCCAGGCGGCCGGGCTCTACGACGTCTCTTTCTCCGGCGCCTCGGGCACGATGACCTGGGATCAGCCCTCCTAGAGCGGAGCGATGCCAGATCGAGCGACTCAGCTCTCGTCCGTCAGGCCCGCGACCATGTCGCCGAAGTCGCGTAGGTATGTCGCGCCCCTAGCCGTGCGGCCGATCAGCACGCTGCGCCGATCGGCTTCGTCTGTCTTTCGTTGGACCAGTCCCTCGGCGCTGAGCCGGTCGACGGCGCGGGTCACGGCTGGCTTGGACATCTTCAAGGTCTCAGCCAAGCCGCGCACCGTGTGCGGCGGCGGCACCATGTAGACCTGCAGCAGCAGCGCGAACTGCCGCTGCGTCAGGTCCGGCAGGTCGCGGTTGAGCGCCGCGACCATGGTCCTGTGCCAGAGCCCGAGGGCCGTCTCCCAGCCGAGCGCCATGCCCGTCCCGCCGATCTCGTTCCTGAAGCAGAACGAAAACTAGGGCGCCCCGCCCCGAGCCGGCAAGTGCGGGAGAACCTGGCTGTGTGGCGGCTTGGGCTTTGGCGCTTTGGACTTCAGGTTTCCGGGGAGTGGGGAGAGCGAGGCTGTTTGACACGGATGAACACGGATGAACACGGATAACCCAATGAAACAACTATGTTTTTTGTTACCCGTGTGTATCCGTGTTCATCCGTGTCAAAGATCCACCTCGCCGCTTCGGCTGCGCAGCAAGAAAGGTGGCGAGCGTTCCATCACGCACTCATGCTTCGTCAGGCTCAGCATGAGGGAGCGAGCCTCGCTCCTCATCCTGAGCCTGACGAAGGATGAGCCTGACGAAGGATGAGCCTGCTGCGGCAAGAGCGGAACGAGCGGATCGGCGCCTAGACGTTGAAGCGGAACAGCATGACGTCGCCGTCCTTGACGACGTAGTCGCGGCCCTCGGAGCGGAGCTTGCCGGCGTCGCGGGCGCCGGCTTCGCCGCCGCAGGCGACGAAGTCCTCGTAGGCGATGGTCTCGGCGCGGATGAAGCCGCGCTCGAAGTCGGTGTGGATGACGCCGGCGGCGCGCGGTGCCTTGGCGCCGCGCTTGACGGTCCAGGCGCGCGACTCCTTCGGGCCGGCGGTGAAGAAGGTGATCAGGTCGAGCAGCTCGAAGCCGGCGCGGATCACGCGGGCCAGGCCGGTCTCGGCGAGTCCAAGACTCTCCAGGAAGTCGCGCCGCTCCGCGCGGTCGCTGAGCTGGGCCAGCTCGGCCTCGATCTCGGCCGAGACCAGGACGAAGCCGGCGCCCTCCGCCGCCGCCTTCTCGGCGACCCGGGCCGAATGGCCGTTGCCCTCGGCCGCCGCGCCCTCCTCGACGTTGGCGACGTAGAGCACGGGCTTGGCGCTCAGCAGGTGGAGCTGGCGCAGCTCGCGGCGCTGCTCGGGATCCAGGGCGACGCTGCGCGCCGGCTTGCCGTCCTGCAGGGCGGCGATCAGCGGCTCCAGGACGGCGAGCCGCTTCTTGGCCTCGGCGTCGTTGCCGCGGGCGCGCTTGACCGCGGCGTCGCGCTGCCGCTCGGCCGACTCCAGGTCGGCCAGCAGCAGCTCGGTCTCGACGATCTCGGCGTCGCGGATCGGGTCGACCGAGGCCTCGACGTGGGTCACCTCGCCCTCGAAGCAGCGCAGCAGGTGGACGATCGCCTGCACCTCGCGGATGTGCGAGAGGAACTGGTTGCCGAGGCCCTCGCCCGTCGAGGCGCCGCGCACCAGGCCGGCGATGTCGACGAACTCCAGCACGTTCGGCGTCACCTTGGCCGACTTGGCGATCTCGGCGATGGACTCCAGGCGCGGGTCGGGGATCGGCACCCGGCCGACGTTGGGCTCGATGGTGCAGAAGGGGTAATTCGCCGCCTCGGCGGTGGCGGTCTCGGTCAGGGCGTTGAACAGGGTCGACTTGCCGACGTTCGGCAGGCCGACGATGCCGAGGTTAAAGCCCATTGCCGTCACCCGCGTCCGGCGCGTCCCCCGCGTCGCCCTCCGTTCCCTCGGTCTTCTTGGGTTTGGGGGGCTTCGGCGGCTTGGGGGGCTGGGTCAGGTAGGCGACGCGCGACATGAAGCTGCCCTCGTCGCCCTCGATCAGCAGCGGCAGCTCGTCGGACAGGGCGTCCAGCAGCTTCTCCAGCCATTCCTGGTCGCTCTTCTTGAAGTCCTTCAGGACGTGGCCGTGCACGCGGCCCTTGTCGCCGGGATGGCCGACGCCCAGGCGCACCCGCCAGAAGCCGTTGCCGAGGTGGGAGTCGATGCTGCGGATGCCGTTGTGGCCGGCCGCGCCGCCGCCCAGCTTGACCTTGAGCTTGCCCGGCGCCAGGTCGATCTCGTCGTAGATCACGATGACCTCGTCCGGCTCCAGCTTGAAGAACTTGGCCGCTTCGCGCACCGCGCGGCCGGACTCGTTCATGTAGGTCTCGGGCTTGAGCGCCAAGATCCGCTCGCTGCCGATCCGGCCCTCCGCGGTCTGGCCCTGGAAGCGCCGGCGCCACGCCGAGAAGCCATGGCGCCGGACGATCTCGTCCAGCGCCATGAAGCCGATGTTGTGCCGGTTGTAGGCGTATTCCCGGCCCGGGTTGCCCAGGCCGACCAGAAGATGCATGGCGCTTCGCGTCCGCTCGCCGAAGAGAGCGCCTTAGCTGTCGCTCTCCTCGGAGGAGGACTCGGCCGCTTCGGCCTCGCCCTCGGCGCCGTCCTCCGGCGCCGCGCCTTCCTCGCCCTCGGCGGCGGCTTCCTCGCCCTCGGCCGCGTCCTCTTCCTGCACCACCGTCGGCGCGGCGATGGTGGCGATGGTGAAGTCGCGGTCGGTGATGGTCGGGGTGACGCCGTCGGGCAGGCTCACCATGGAGATGTGCACGCCCTCGCCGATGTCGAGGCCGGCCAGGTCGATGACGATCTCCTGCGGGATGGCATCGGCGCGGCAGGACAGCTCGATCTCGTAGCGCACGACATTGAGCACGCCGCCGCGCTTGAGGCCCGGCGATTCCTCATCGTTGATGAAGTTGCACGGCACCTGCACGGTCACCTCGGTGGCCGCGCTGACCCGCAGGAAGTCGATATGCAGCGGGCTGTCGGTCACCGGGTGGAGCTGCAGGTCGCGGGCCAGGACCCGCTCCTTCTTGCCGCCTGTCACGTTGATGTCGAAGAGGGTCGCGAAAAAGCCCGCCTTGTTGATCTCGCGGCGCACGTCGAGGGGATCGAGGGTGATCATCACCGGATCCTTCTTGGCGCCGTAGATCACCGCCGGGACCCGACCGGACCGGCGCGCGGCGCGGGCGGCCCCCTTTCCGCCCCGCTCCTTCGGCTCGGCCGAAAGGTCAAGAGTGTCGCTCATCGATGTCTTCTCCTTGCTCGTTCGGCGCCGGGCCCAAGGCCCGCCGCCCGCGTCATGCCCCGGGGCCTCCAGGGGTGCCCCGGCGCGGTTCAATCGCTCTGTCTGCTCCGGACTAGTCGAACAGGGTCGAGACCGAGCGCTCGTTGCTGATCCGGGCGATGGCCTCGCCCAGCAACGGCGCGATCGTGATCTGGCGCATGTTCTGCGCCACCCGCACGGCTTCGGTGGCCTGTATCGAGTCCGTCATCACCAGCTCCTTCAACGGCGAGGACCCGACGCGCGCCACGGCGCCGCCCGAGAGCACGCCATGGGTGACATAGGCATGCACGGACTTGGCGCCGGCGTTCATCAAGGCCTCGGCGGCGTTGCACAGGGTGCCGGCGGAATCGACGATGTCGTCGACGAGAATGCAGCGGCGGCCGTCGACGTCGCCGATGATGTTCATGACCTCGGACACCCCGGCCCGCTCGCGCCGCTTATCGATGATCGCCAGGTCCGCGTCAAGCCGCCTGGCGATGGCCCGGGCCCGGATCACGCCGCCGACGTCCGGGGAGACGATGGTCAGGTCGTCGCCGTCGAAGTTCTCGCGGATGTCCTTGGTGAAGACCGGGGCCGAGTAGAGGTTGTCCGTCGGAATGTCGAAGAAGCCCTGGATCTGGCCGGCGTGGAGGTCCAGGGTCAGCACTCGGTCGGCGCCGGCCGAGGTGATCACGTTGGCCACCAGCTTGGCCGAGATCGGCGAGCGCGGGCTCGATTTGCGGTCCTGCCGGGCATAGCCGTAGTAGGGGATCACCGCGGTGATGCGCCGGGCCGAGCCGCGCTTCAGGGCGTCCAGGCTGACCAGCAGCTCCATCAGGTTGTCGTTGGCCGGGTAGGAGGTCGACTGGATCACGAAAAGGTCCTCGCCGCGGACGTTCTCGTGGATCTCGACGAAGACCTCCATGTCCGAGAAGCGGCGCACGCTGGCCTTGGTCATCGGCAGGTTGAGATAGGCCGAGATCGCTTCGGCAAGCGGCCGATTGCTGTTCCCGGTCATGATTTTCATGCGGGCGTCCCCTGCCTGGCGCCGTTGGGACCACGCATCCTGCGGAAACCCCTGCCTACCCCCCGTGCGGGCGGCCGGACTGTATCAACGGCCCCCGGCCCTGTAAACGCGCTAGCGCGTTTGCCGATCGGACGGCACCGGCCCGCCAGCGGCGCTGGATGACCGAGATGATGCCCTCGGCGGCGCCGGCGGCGATGCCCTCGGCGATGACGCCCCAGCGGCCGTCCAGCGAGCCCTTGGGGAGCTGCCGGGCCTGGTCGACCTTGCCCAGGTCGCTGCCGTCCCGGGCCCGCACGACCCACCAGGTGACCGAGATCAGCTCCATGCCGGCCTCGTCCGGCTCGATCGTGAGGTCGGCCAGGATCAGCAGGTCGTCGCCCTCGACCTCCCAGCCGATCTCGTAGTCGGCCGCCATCAGCACCCGCTCCAGGGCCAGGGGCAGGCTGTAGGTGCCGTCGCCGGGCAGGCCCTCGATCGGCAGCAGGACCAGGCGCGGCCGTGCCGCGGTCCGGCCCGGACCGGCCTGCCGCCGGCTGCGCAGCATGGCGGCGGCCTGCTGGGCGGCGCGGGCCATGACGATGCCGACCGCCGCCGGCTGGCCCTGCGCCCAGAGGCCGGCCGGGAGCTGGCTGACCTGGTTGAAGCTGCCGAGCACCGAGCCGCCGGGGTCGGTGATCCGCCAGGCGATCGAGACGGCGTCGTGGCCCTCGTCGTCGCTGCCCAGGGACACCGCGCCGGCCAGCAGCCGGTCGCCCGTGGCGGCCTCGGTTTCGGCCGCGATGCCCAGGCCGCGCAGGGCCTCGGCGAGCTGCCCGGCGGCGCCGGCCCCAGGCCCGGGCGCGTCGCCCTCGAGCCCGAGCACCAGCACCTCGGCGCTCTCGCCGACCGCCGGCAGGGCCGCCTCGTCCTTGTCGTCGGGCTTGAAGGGGCGGGGCAGCGGGCCGCAGGCCGCCAGGATCAGCAGCAGCAGGCCACCGGCGGCGGCCAGGCGCAGGCGCCCTTCGGCTCGCGCCGCCATGGCCGTCAGAGGACCACCAGCAGGCAGCCGCCGACCATCCCCAGCACGCAGAAGGCCAACAGCATGACGGCGTAGGGCATGGCTCAGCCGGTCACCAGGTCGAGCGAGGCGCGGGACAGGGGCTCGGCGGCGCCCTCGGTGACCAGGCTGGTCCGGCCGAGCGTCATGGCCAGGCCCCGCTCGCTGTCGAAGATGATCATGTGGCAGAAGAAGACCATGCCGGGCGCCGCCTCGACCGGGTTGCCGTGGTAGAGCATCGGCCAGTCCATCCAGTTGGGCGCGTAGGTCGTGCCCAGCGAGTAGCCGCAGGCGTTCAGGCGGTGGGCCTGGTAGCCGGCGGCGTCGAGCACCGTCGCATGGGCATCGAAGGCCTCGCCGATCGGCCTGCCCGGCGTCAGCTTCGCCTCCACCGCCAGCAGCGCGTCACGGGCCACGGCGTGCATCTCGCGCTGGCGCGCCGGGACCGGGCCGACCGGGATCGTGCGCATCATGGCGGCGTGGTAGTGGCGGTAGGCGCCGGCCCATTCCAAGGTGAGCTGGTCGTCCTCGTCCAGATGGCGCCGGCCCGTGGTGTAGCGGCAGAGCAGGGCGCCCGGACCGGAGCCGATGACGTACTCGTTGCCCGGGTCGTCGCCGCCGCCCTTGAAGACCGCGCCCTGCATGGCCGCCAGGATGTCGCCTTCGAAGGCGCCCGGCGCGGCCAGGCGGCAGGCCTCGTCCCAGGCGTCGTCGGCCAGCTCGGCGGCGCGCCGGACGTAGGCCAGCTCGGCCGGGCTCTTGATCACCCGCAGCCGGCTGACCAGCTCCGAGGCGTCGGCCAGGCTGCAGAAACCCTCCAGGGCGGCTTCCAGGCGCTTGCCGTTGCGCGCCGTCAGGCCGTAGGCCTCGTACTCGACGCCGAGCCGCTTGCCGGCGAAGCCCATCGAGTCCAGCAGATCGCGTAGCTCGCGGGCCGGCTGGGCGTCGGGGCCGTCGACCCAGATCCGGATGTCCTCGATGACCGAGGTCTGCTGGGCCTGGCGCAGGTCGGCCGAGCGGGTCAGCAGCGCCATGCGGCCGTCGGCGCCGAGCACCAGGCACTGGAAGAAGACGTAGCCGAAGGTGTCGTAGCCCGTCAGGTAGAACATCGACTCCTGGCGGAAGCACAGCAGGCCGTCGAGCCCGGCCTCGGCCATCGCCGCGCCGGCCCGGGACCGGCGCTCGGCCAGCTCGGCCGTCTCGAAGTGCAGCGCCATGGCGCGTCAGGGCTCCAGGTAGATCACCGAGAGGCTGCGGCCGTAGTCCGGCTCGCCGCGCTGGCAGGCCCGCCGGTAGCTGAAGAAGCGATGCTCCTCCGAGCAGGTGTCGCAGGGCAGGGTATCGACTGCCGCCAGTCCGAGCCGGGCCAGGCGCCGCGCCACATAGCCCTTGAGGTCGAAGTGGAAGTGGCCGGCGCGCGGCGCCGGGCAGAAGAGGTCGCTGCTGTCCGGGTCCGCGGCCAGGAAGGGCGCCGGGAACTCCGGCCCGACCTCGTAGGAGCGCTGGCAGATCGCCGGGCCGATGCCGGCGACGATGGCCTTGGGCGCGGCGCCGAGCGCGGCCATGGCCTCGACCGTGGCCTCGACGATGCCGCCGAGCGCGCCCTTCCAGCCGGCGTGGGCGGCGCCCGCGACACGCGCCTCGGCGTCGACCAGCAGCACCGGCACGCAGTCCGCGGTGGAGACGCCGATCGCCAGCTCGGTCCGGCTGGTCACCAGGGCGTCGGCCTCCGGCGCCTCGCCCGGCGCCCAAGGGGTCTCGACCGGCAGCGCGATGGCGGAATGGGTCTGGTAGGGCGTCGCCAGGCGCCCGGCCTCCAGCTCCAGGTGCTCCATCGCCAGCGCCCGGTTGCGCCGCACCTTGTCCGGCTCGTCCTTCGAGCCCAGGCCGCAGTTCAGCGAGGCGTAGAGCCCCTCGCTGACCCCGCCCTCGCGCGAGAAGAAGGCATGGCGCACGCCGGGCAGCTCGTTCATCCGGCCGATGGTCAGCATCGCGCGCTCTCTCCCGATCCGCCCCCGCTGCTTACGCGAAGCCGGCTGGGCTGTCGAGGGAGGCGGGGGTGACGGCCAGCGCCTTGAAGAGCTCGCCCATGCCGGCGGTCGAGGTCAGCCTGTCCAGCGCCGCCTCGACGCTCGCGCGCTGGGCGGTGTCGGCGCCGCGGCAGAGCGCCGCTGCGCGGGCCTCGATGCCGAGGGCCTCAAGGAAGGCGCCCTGGGGGACCGGTCCGTGGCAGCGGGCGCCGGCGGCGCCGGCCGCTTCGGCCAGGCCGGCGAAGTCGACGTGGGCGGTGAGGTCGGCGGCGCCGGGGGCTTCGAGGATGTCGACCCGGCGGTGGCCGCGGAGGGCCTGGAGC
>JANQLT010000234.1 GCA_028280455.1 Kiloniellales bacterium | reverse complement strand
AACCACCCCCTCACCCGGCTCTGGCTAAGCTCAGCCTTCGGCCTCGCTAAGCCTCCACAGCCCTCTCCCCCGTCGGGGGAGAGGGACGCGCAGGCTTGGCGAGGCATAGCCGAGCCTAGCCGGAGCCGGGTGAGGGGGCGGTTCGTTTCCCTTCGGCGGCGGGCCGATGATGCCACCCAATCCGGCAGGGCTCTAGCGGCGCGGACGCCGTCACGCCATCAGCCGCTCGTCGAAGGGCGCGCGCGTCAGGTTCTCGACGCCGTCTTCCGTCACCAGCACCTGCTCCTCCAGCTTGACGCCCTCGCCGCCGCCGACGGCGCCGATGTAGGCCTCGACGCAGAAGGTCATGCCGGGCTCGACGACGTAGTCGAAGGCGCCCTCGACGAAGTCCTCGGGATAGAAGATCGCCGGCCACTCGTCGCAGAGGCCGACGCCGTGCATCATCACGCCGTAGCGTTGCGGCACGTAGGCCTCGGGCAGCTTCTGGCCGAGCCGGGTCAGCTCGGTGAAGGGGCGGCCCGGCTCGAGCAAGGCCATGTTGGCCTGGATGTGCTCGTAGCCGATCCGGTGCAGCCGACGCTGCTCGTCGCTGGCCTTGCCGTCGCCGCAGAGCCAGGTGCGCGAGATGTCCGAGCACATGCCGTAGGGGCCGATCAGATCGGTGTCGAAGGCGAGCAGCTCGCCGGCCTCGATGCGCCGCGGCCCGGCCTCCTGCATCCAGGGATTGGTGCGCGGCCCCGAGCTGAGGATGCGGGTCTCGATCCACTCGCCGCCCCGGGCGATGTTCTCTGCGTGCAGCACCGACCAGAGCTCGACCTCGGCGACGCCGGGGCGCAGGGCCTCGCGCATCTTGGCCACCGCGATCTCGCAGGTCGCCATGGCGCAGCGCATGGCGTTGATCTCGTCGATGCCCTTGACGGCGCGGGCATGCTCCATCATCTGGCCGCCGCTCATCACCTCGATGCCGAGCGCGTCGAGGGCCTTGAAGCCGGCGACCTCGATTCGGTCGACCGCCAGGCGCCGGTTGTTGCCGCCGTGCGTCCTGACCAGCGCGTCGATCTGGCCGGCGAAGTCGCGGGCGTTCTCCTCTTCCTTGTCGCCGGCCGTGAAATAGAACAGCGACGGTCCCTCGTCACGGATCTCCTTGATCAAGGGCAGGTGGGCCGAAAGGTGCTCGCAGCGGTGAAAGTCCCAGAGCACGATATGGCCGTCCGCGGCGACGAAGGCCGCGCGCGCGGGGTTGTGCGCGATCCAGACCTGCATGTTCGAGGAGTCGGTGGCGTAGCGGATGTTCAGGGGATCGAAGCAGAGCACGCCGGCGTAGTCGCGCTGCTGGAGCTGCGCGATGACGCGGTCCAGCCGGGTCCGGCGCATGCGCTCGAGGTCGGGCGCGGTCAGCCCCAGCGCCGCCCACTCCGCGAAGGCGACGTCGGTCGGGCCGGTCTCGACGCGGTCCTTGTCGTCCGGGCTGCCGTCCGGGCGGCGGGCCGTCGCGGGCTGCCGGGTCGGATCGATCTTGCGCTCGGTCTGGAATGGGCTGGTCGACATGCCGGCGCCTTCCTGGTGCGTCTTGGTCGCAGACCTTCGCCGAGCCGGGGCAAGGCCCGCAAGCCCTTTCGGGCCGCCGGAGGGCAAGCGTCTCGCGATCGCGCTCAAGGACTCGACGGTCGGAGTGGTCGAGTTGGCGACGTTGGAAGGCTGAAGAGGGCGCCGGTCAGGCGTGGCCGGCGTCGCCCGAGAGCATGGTCATCTCGAAACCCAGCTTGGAGATCGCCTGTTCCCACTTGCCGTCGAGATCGCGGTCGAAGACCAGCAACTCGTCGGCCTCGACGTTGAGCCAGCCGTTGGCCTGGATCTCGTCGTCGAGCTGGCCCGGCCCCCAGCCGGCATAGCCGAGCGCGAGCAGCGAGCGCCGCGGCCCCGAGCCGGCCGCCATGTCGCGCAGGATGTCGACCGTGGCGGTCAGGCCGATCGCGCTGTCGACATGCAATGTGCCCTCGCGCTCGTAGTCGGTGGAGTGCAGCACGAAGCCGCGGCCGGACTCGACCGGGCCGCCGAAGTGCACGCGGATCTCGTCGCTGACGTCCTCGTGATCGATGGAAAGCTGCTGCAGCAGGTCGGGAAAGGTGATCGAGCCGATCAGGCGGTTGACCACCAGGCCCATCGCGCCTTCCTCGTTGTGCGCGCACATGTAGATGACGGTGCGTTGAAAACGCGGGTCGCGCATGGTCGGCATGGCGATCAGCAACTGGCCGGTCAAGTAACTCTCGTCGCTCATTTCCAAGCTTTCTCTCGACCCTGGCAGGACCCGACCGTCCCTAGGCCTTGGTCTGTCCCGTTTTGCCACCCGGAAAAGCGGTTACCGCAGTGCAACACGAGAACGTGAAACCGGGATTCCATGACTAGAATACTATATAGGGATCATGTTCGTCTTGTGTGGCAATCGAGGCCGAAGAAGGGCGCAACAACCGTGAGTCGTCGCTTTATTGGCGCTGTCGCAGCCCTCTGTTCGGCCCTGCTCCTCACGTCCACCGCCTGGGCGGCCGCTTCGCCCTGGCTGGATCACGAGCAGGCGCAGGTCCGGCTGATCGCGGCGCAAGATGCCGTCGGCGAGTCGGGCGCGCTGCGGCTCGGCCTGCAGGTCAAGCTCGAGCCCGGCTGGAAGATCTACTGGCGCACGCCGGGCGAGGCGGGCTTCCCGCCGCACCTCGACTGGACGCAGTCGGGCAATCTCGAGAAGGCGGCCATGCAGTGGCCGGTGCCGGAGCGCTTCTCGCTCTTCGGCCTCGAGACCTTCGGCTACGCCGAGGAAGTCGTGCTGCCGATCGAGGCCAGCTTGAGCGAGCCCGGCGCGCCGACGCGCCTGCATGCCCACCTGCGCTATCTGATCTGCGAGGAGATCTGCATCCCGAACGACGGCGAACTGGTGCTCGACCTGCCCGCCGGCCCCGCCAGCTCGGCGCGCGAGTCGCTGCTGATCGAGCAGTACCGCGCGCGCGTGCCCGGCGACGGCACGGCGGTCGGCCTGACGCTCGGCAGCGCGACCCTGAGCGGCGGCCTGGAGACGCCGACGCTCGAGGTCGCGGCGCTCTCCCGCGAGCCCTTCGAGGCGCCCGACCTGCTGGTCGAGGGGCCGCCCGGCTTCAGCTTCGGCAAGCCCGAGGTCTCCTTCAACGCCGACGGCACCAAGGCCCTGTTGCGCCTGGCCAGCGCGCGCGGCGCGGCGGCGGAGGGCGTCATCGAGGGCAAGTCGCTGACCTTGACCCTGACCGACGGCCCGCGCCGCGGCCTGGAGAGCGTCGTGATCGCGCGATTCGGCGAGCCGCCGGCGGACCTGGAGATCATCGGCGGCGCCCTGCCGCGCGAGGCGCCGCTGTCGCTCTGGACGGCGCTCGGCCTGGCCCTGCTCGGCGGCCTGATCCTCAACCTCATGCCCTGCGTGCTGCCGGTGCTCTCGATCAAGCTGCTCTCGGCGGTCAGCCACGGCGGCCGCGAGTCCGGGCCGGTGCGGATCGGCTTCCTCGCCTCGGCGGCCGGCATCGTCTCGACCTTCCTGCTGCTCGCCGGCCTGGCGATCGCCGTCAAGTCGGCCGGCATGGCGGTCGGCTGGGGCATCCAGTTCCAGCAGCCGGTCTTCCTGGTCGCCATGGCGCTGATCGTGACGCTCTTCGCCTGCAACCTCTTCGGCGCCTTCGAGATCCGGCTGCCGGGCTTCGTCGCGGACCTGGCCACGGCCGGCCCGGCGCCGAGCGGCGCGCATCACGGCGCCGGCCACAGCCTGCCCGGCCACTTCCTGACCGGCGCCTTCGCCACCTTGCTGGCGACGCCCTGCACGGCGCCCTTCCTCGGCACCGCGGTCGGCTTCGCGCTGGCCAGCGGCGCGGGCGAGATCCTGCTGGTCTTCGCCGCCCTCGGCCTCGGCCTGGCGGCGCCCTACCTGCTGATCGCCGCCTTCCCGCGCCTGGCGACGGCCCTGCCCAGGCCGGGTCCCTGGATGATCACCCTGAAGCGGATCCTCGGCCTGGCGCTGCTGGCGACCGCGCTCTGGCTGCTGAGCGTGCTGGCCCGGCAGATCGGCTGGCCGGGCACGCTGCTGGTCGGCGGCCTGCTGGTCCTGGCCGGCCTGGTCCTCGGCTTCGGCCGGGCCCTGCCGACGGCGGCGCGCGGCGGCGCGATCGCCGTCGCGGCCCTGGCGGCGCTGGCCGCGCCCCTGGCCTTCGCCCCCGCCACGAGCCAGGCCACCGCGGGCCTGGAGGACTGGGAGCCGCTCGACAGGGCGCGCATCCGGGACCTGGTCGCCGAGGGCCGCGTCGTCTTCGTCGACGTCACCGCCGACTGGTGCCTGACCTGCCAGGTCAACAAGACCCTGGTGCTCGACAGCGAGACCGTTGCCGCCGAGCTGGCCGACGAGCGGGTGGTCAGAATGCGCGGCGACTGGACCTCGCCCGACCCGGCGATCACCGCCTACCTGACCAGCTTCGGGCGCTACGGCATCCCCTTCAACGCCGTCTACGGCCCCGCGACGCCGGACGGCGAGCCCCTGCCGGAGCTGCTGACCCAGGACGTCGTCCTGGAGTCCCTGCAGCGCGCCAGCGGCGGCTTCCTGGCGCAGAAGTAGACGCGAGCCGCGTCGAGCCGGCCGGGCCGGCGGCCGCGATTCGGCTGCCTTTCCTTCCCATCCGCATCGCTCGAATCCAGGCAATGGTGATCTATAAATGGATTACTAACGAACTTTGAGATCAATTTATGGAACACAACCCTTGCCAGATCGCTCGGCAGTCGCCACATTGATCCATAAATAAAGCATATAGATCTCTTATCATCTATCATTGGAACATAGCGCGATGGCGAAGCCTGCGCAGAGAAGCTATTCCCGCTATGCCCGCGAGGCCGCCGAGCTGCTCGGGCTGATGATCCATAGCGCGCGCGTCGAGCGCGGCCTGACCGTCGCCGAGGTCGCCGAGCGCGCCGGGGTGTCGCGCGGCCTGGTCCACCGCATCGAGAAGGGCGAGATGGGCTCCTCCGTCGGTGCGGCCTTCGAGGTCGCCGCCATCGTCGGGCTGCGCCTCTTCGAAGCGGACCCGACGACCCTGACGCGGCACCTTTCGATGGCGCGCGACAAGCTCACCCTGCTGCCGAAGTCCGTCCGCAGGGGAACGACGAAGGTGAAGGATGACTTCTGAGGGCGCCGAGAGGAATGCGCCGGGGCAAGCGCCCGACGAGGCCTACGTGTGGATTTGGCTGCCCGGCGCGACGCAGCCCGTCGTCGCCGGCCGCATCGCGCGCGACGGCGAGCGGCTGATCTTCAACTACGGCCGGCGCTACCTCGAGCGCGACGACGCCATCCCGATCTACCTGCCGGAGCTTCCCTTGCGCAGCGGCGCCATCTCGCCCGAAGCCGGGCTCGGCATGGCCGGATGCCTGCGCGACGCCGCGCCGGATGCCTGGGGCCGCCGCGTCATCCTCAACCGCGCCTTCGGGCGCAAGAGCCGGGACGTCGACGTCGGCGTGCTGGACGAGCTGACCTATCTGCTGGAGTCCGGCTCCGACCGCATCGGCGCCCTGGACTTCCAGCGCTCCCCTGCCGACTACGCGCCGCGGGCCGTTCAAGCGGCGACGTTGGAAGAGCTGCTGAGCGCCGCCGAGAAAGTCGAGAAGGGCGTGCCGCTGTCCCTCGATCTCGATCGGGCGCTGTTTCACGGCACCTCGATCGGCGGCGCCCGGCCGAAGGCGATGATCGAGGACGGTGACGGCAAGATGATCGCCAAGTTCTCCTCCTCGGGCGACAGCTACAGCGTGGTGAAGGCGGAGTACGTCGCCATGCGTCTCGCCGCCAAGGCGGGCCTCGAGGTCGCGCCTGTGCGCCTCGAGCGGGCCGCCGGCAAGGACCTGCTGCTGGTCGAGCGCTTCGACAGGATCCGGACGGACGCCGGCTGGACGCGCAAGGCGATGGTCTCGGCGCTGACGCTGTTCGGCCTCGATGAAATGATGGCGCGCTACGCCAGCTACGAAGACCTCGCCGAGATCGTCCGGCACCGCTTCACCGCGCCCAGGGCCACGCTGCACGAGCTGTTCGGCCGGCTGGTGTTCAACGTCCTCTGCGGCAACACGGACGATCACGCCCGCAACCACGCGGCCTTCTGGGACGGCGAAGGCCTGACCCTGACGCCCGCCTACGACATCTGCCCGCAGAGCCGGACCGGGAACGTAGCCAGCCAGGCCATGCTGATCGTCGGCGACGATCGAGCGAGCAGCCTGGCGACCTGCCTCGAGGCTGCGCCGCAGTTCCAGCTCGACCAGAAGGCGGCGAAGAACATCGTCGCCCGGCAGATCGCCAGCATCCGCGATGGCTGGGACGACATCTGCGAAGAGGCCGGCTTGAGCGACGTCGAGCGCAACCTGTTCCGACAGCGCCTGTTCCTGAACGACTCCATCTTCGAAGGCGCGCCGGCGGGGCTGCAGGGCTAGGGCGTTTCCTGCTTGGGCGGAATCGTCACCGCTCCGCTCGTCCGGCAACGCTCTGGCGATCGCCGCTCGTCGCGGCAGTTGTCGACATCCAAACGAGCTGCCCCCTCACCCGGCTCCGGCTAAGCTCAGCCTTCGGCTTCGCTAAGCCTCCACGGCCCTCTCCCCCGTCGGGGGAGAGGGTTGCGCAGGCTTGGGGAGGCGCAGCCGAGCCTAGCCGGAGCCGGGTGAGGGGGCGGTTCGTTTCCCTTTGGCAGGAGGCCGCCGCCACGCGCACACGCGACTGGGCTCGTCTATACCGGCCCCTTCAGCTTCGCCTCGTCGGCCTTGGCGCGCTCGGCGGCTTGCGCGGCCTCGGCGCGGGCGACCTGGTTTTCGCGGTAGGCGATGTAGGTGGCGGCGGCGAAGATCATGGCGCCGCCGAGCCAGATGAAGGGCCCGGGCACCTCGGCGAAGAGCAGGTAGCCGAGCAGCGCCGCCCAGATCAGCTTGAAGAAATCGAAGGGCATGACCGCGCTGGTCTCGGCCTCCTTGAGCGCCTCGGCGACGGCGAACTGGGCCAGCGTGCCGAGCACGCCGATCGCCACCAAGAGAGCCCAGGTCTCGGCGCTCGGCCAGCGCCAGACCAGGATCGCCGGGATCAGCGACAGCAGGGTCAGGTTGATCACCATGTAGCTGGTCGTGGTGATGCTCGCCTCGGTGCGGCCGAGCACGCGGATGACGATCAGGGTCAGGCCCCAGAGGAAGGCCGAGAGCAGGGTCAGGGCGGAGCCGAGCTCGATGGCCTCGATGCCGGGCCGCAGGATCACCATCGTGCCGAGGAAGCCGATGACGATGGCGCTCCAGCGGCGCAGCCGCACCACCTCGCGCAGGATCAGGATCGACAGCAGGGTGGCGAAGATCGGCGCCGAGAAGCCGAGCGCCGTCACCTGCGCGATCGGCGTCAGGGCGAGCGCCCCGAAGAAGGCGAACATGGCGCAGACGTTGAGCAGCGCGCGCAGGCCGTGCAGGCCGAGGCGCTGGGTGCGCAGCGGCGCCAGGCCGTAGCGCAGGAACCAGGGCAGGATCACCAGGACGCCGAAGAAGTTGCGGAACAAGGCGATCTGGAAGGTGTGCAGGTCCGCCGAGATGTAGCGGATCAGCGCGTGCATCGAGGAGAAGGCGAGGGTCGAGAAGAGCATCAGGAGGATGCCGCGCGTGGTCGCCGGCAGGGCGGTCCAGAGCGCGCCGAGGCGGGCGGTCGTCATGGCGCGGGGACGCCCGGGAAACCGGCCATGGCGCGCACCTCGGCCGGGCCGTGGCCGGTCTCGCGCAGGGTCCTCAGCGCGCGGGCGTCGTCGCGCTTGGCCAGGCGCCGGCCGCTGTCGTCGGTCAGAAGCCCGTGGTGGTGCCAGCGCGGCACCGGCAGCCCGAGCAGCGCCTGCAGCAGCCGGTGGACATGCGTCGCCGGCAGCAGGTCCGCGCCCCGTGTCACCAGGGTGACGCCCTGCAGGGCGTCGTCCCAGGTCACCGCCAGGTGGTAGCTGGTCGCGATGTCCTTGCGGGCCAGCACGACGTCGCCCAGCGACTCCGGCTCGGCCCGCGTCTCCTGCCCTTGCTCCAGCCAGAGCAGGTCGCCGGCCATCTCGACGGCCCGTGCCATGTCGAGGCGCAGGGCGTGGGGCTCGCCCGCCGCCACCCGCTCCCGGGCTTCCTGCGGCGGGATCGGCCTGCAGAGGCCGGGATAGAGCGGCCCCTCCGGGCCGTGGGGCGCCGAGCCGGCGCGGGCGATCTCCGCCTGGATCTCCTTGCGCGTGCAGAAGCAGGGATAGAGCAGGTCCCTTTTCTGCAGGCGTTCCAACGCCTGGCGATAGTCGGCGAGCTGCGCCGACTGCCGGCGCACGGGCTCCTCCCAGTCGAGGCCGAGCCAGGCCAGGTCCTCGAGGATCGCCGCCTCGAATTCCGGCCGGCAGCGGCCGAGATCGATGTCCTCGATGCGCAGCAGGAAGCGGCCGCCGGCCGCGCGCGCCTGCTGCCAGGCGAAGAGCGCCGAATGGGCGTGGCCCAGGTGCAGCAGGCCGCTGGGCGAGGGCGCGAAACGGGTGACGATCTCCGCGGGGGCGGGAAGGGGCGACGACATGCCCGTGCCACTACGCGAGCGCCGGGTTAGAGTCCAGGCGTGGGGCTCGGCATCGACGGGGAGGGGTGAGGCATGGCCTGGGATTTCACGGACAAGCGGGTGCTGGTGACCGGCTCGACGCAGGGCATCGGCTTGGCCGCGGCGCGGGCCTTTCTGGCGGCCGGCGCGCGGGTCGCCGTCAACGGCCGCACCGCCGCCAAGGTCGATGCCGCGATCGCCGAGCTCGGCGGCGAGCGCCTGGTCGCGGCCCCCGGCTCGGTCGACACGGCGGCCGGCTGCCACGCCCTGGTCGAAACCGCGGTCCAAGGCCTCGGCGGTCTCGACGTGCTGGTCAACAACGCCGGTGTCCTGGAGATCGGGCCCGTCGAGGGCGTCAGCGAGGAGAGCTGGGACCGGCTGATCGACACCAACGTCAAGGGCACCTTCTTCTGCACGCAGGCCGCGCTGCCCGCCCTGAAGGACGGTGGCGGCGCTGTCGTCAATCTCTCCTCGGTGGCCGGGCTGGAGGGCTACGCCGACTTCAGCGTCTACTGCACGACCAAGGGCGCGGTGACCAACCTGACGCGGGCCATGGCGCGCGAGTTCGCCCCGGACGTCCGGGTCAACTGCGTCTGCCCCACCGGCACCGACACGGAGATGGTCCAGGTCTTCCTCGGTGGCCCGAAGCCGCAGCGCGACCGCGACGCCTACGAAGCCTCGATGCCGATGCGGCGCATGGCGAGCGTCGAGGAAGCCGCCGACGCCATCCTGTTCCTGGCCTCCGAGCAAGCCACCTACATCTCCGGTGTCGCCCTGCCGCTCGACGGCGCGCGGACGGCGGGACGCTGACGGCTCAGGGGCAGGCCCAGGGGCTGTGGTGACAGGTGACGACGTCACCTTCAGGCCGCTGCGCGCCGACGAGCGCGAGACCGTCGCCCGCGTCTATTGGCGGGCCTGGCACGAGAGCCATGCGCCCTTCATTCCCCAGCCGATCGTCGCCTTCCGCGACCTCGGCTTCTTCCGGGCCCGCGTCGAGGCCTTCGGGCCGGCACCGGTCGTCGCCCTGGAGGACGGCACGCTCGTCGGCTTCGTGCTCTGGCTCGGGCCCCGGCTCGATCAGCTCTGGCTGCTGCCGGAGGCGCGTGGCCGGGGCATCGGTGCGCGGCTGCTGTGCCTCGCCGAGGCGGAGATGGCGGCGCTGGGCCACCGTCGCTTCGAGCTGGTCTGCATGATCGGCAACGAGGCCGCCCGCCGGCTCTACGAGCGGCACGGCTGGCGAGTGGTCGGGCGGTTCGACAAGCCGCTCGGCAGCGCCGGCGGCGAGATCGGTGTGCCGGTCTGGCGCCTGGAGAAAGCGCTTGCCCCCGAGAGCGGCTGAGTCCAGGTAGAGGGATGGAAGATCTCAACCTCTTCGCGCTCGACGGGCCGCGCCTGGCGCCCGCCGCGGGCGGCAAGCCCAAGCAGCTGGTTGTCCTGCTGCATGGCCTCGGTGCCGACGGCAACGACCTGATCTCGCTGGCGCCGATCCTCGCCCGCATCCTGCCCAAGGCGGCCTTCGTCTCGCCCCATGCGCCCTTTCCCTGCGACATGGCGCCGGTCGGCCGGCAGTGGTTCTCGCTGCAGGAGCGCTCGCCGGAGTCGATCTCCAGCGGCGTGCGCACCGCGGCGCCCCACCTCGACGCCTTCATCGACAAGGAGCTCGAGCGCGAAGGCCTGAAGGACACGCAGCTCGCCATCATCGGCTTCTCGCAGGGCACCATGATGGCGCTCGAGATCGCGCTGCGCCGGCCGCAGCCCTGCGCGCTGGTGATCGGCTACTCCGGCCTGTTGGCGGATCCCGAGCGGCTGATCCAGGAGGTCGTCAGCCGGCCGCGCGTCGTGCTGATCCATGGCGAGGACGACGACCTGATCCCGGTGCAGATGCTGCCGGCGGCCGAGCAGTCCCTGAAGGCCGCCAAGGTGCCGGTCAGCGCGCACCGCCGGCCGGGGCTCGGCCACGGCATCGACGAGGGCGGCCTGGCGCTCGCCCTGGAGGCGCTGCAGGACGTCTTCGGCGAGGCGGAGACCGCCTGACGAGGCGGCACAAGACTGTCCGGGCCGCCCTCCGGCGCCTGCAGCAGCCCCCGGTCGCCGACGTGATGAAGCACACGGGCGGCAAGCAACGCGCGAGCCTCAAGCGAATCGTCGAACAAGACGCTGGGTAATCGCGCCGGAGTCGGCTGCGATTTGTTGCGGTTTTCTTTCATTTCGCTCATTTTCTACACGATGAGAGGGTGTTAGGGCGGCGCTTGTTACGCGGCGATGAAGTTTGCCGACTAACGCCGCCGGCCAGTTGTCTTTGTCAGCGCTCTCGGCTATTTAGGGACCGGTGGCCCGATGGGCGGGCGTCGCCGAGGGTGCAGGAAGCAACGGGGACGAGACGATGACGGTCGCGGCCGAGACATTCCCCGCCCTTGTGCTCAACGCGGACTTCCGGCCCCTCAGCTACTTCCCGCTCTCGCTCTGGTCCTGGCAGGATGCCGTCCGCGCGGTCTTCCGCGACCGGGTCAACACGGTCGCCGAATACGACCGGGTGGTCCGCTCGCCGAGCTTCGAGATGCGCCTGCCGAGCGTCATCTCGCTCAAGGAATACGTGCACCTGGACCGGCGGCCGGCCTTCACGCGCTTCAACGTCTTCCTGCGCGACCGCTTCGTCTGCCAGTACTGCGCCGCCGACTTCCCCTCGGAGGACCTGACCTTCGACCATGTGATCCCCCGCTCGCGCGGCGGCCGCACGACCTGGGACAACGTCATCACGGCCTGCCAGAGCTGCAACCTGCAGAAGGGCGACCGCTTGCCGCGGGAGTGCGGCATCTTGCCGATCCGCGAGCCCGAGCAGCCGACCACCTACCAGCTCCAGGAGAACGGCCGGGCCTTCCCGCCGAACTTCCTGCACGAAAGCTGGAACGACTTCCTCTACTGGGACTCCGAGCTGGAAGACTGAGCGCGGCGCGACAGACGGCGCTCTCCTCCCTTGTCATTGCGGGCCGGCGCCAGCCGGCGCGGCAATCCAGTCATCCGGTCCGTTGCGACACCTGGATTGCGTCGCTGCGCTTGCAAAGACCGGGTTCGAGTTTGCTGGAGCGAACTGCTTGTCGACACGGATGAACACAGATGGACACGGATAGCCGAAACCAAGAATAGACTTGGTTGTTGTTTGTTATCCGTGTCCATCTGTGTTCATCCGTGTCAAATCCAAAGGCCGAACGGCATTTCTGCCCGCGGGCCCTCGTTATCGACGAATGTGCTGATGACGGTGTTGAGCTGCTTCCGGCAGTCTTAGAGCGTTTTCCGCTCACGCGGAATCACGGCACCGGCCCGCTCCCCCTCCCGGCCACCCAATAGGATACCGCCGTGGGTGGCCGGGAGGGGGAGCGGGCCGGTGCCGTCCGATCGGAAAACGCTCTAGAACCGCTCCGACAGCCAGATCGCCAGGCGGGAGCCGGCCTTGATGGCGGCGCTCAGGGGCTCGTAGCCCGGGGTCTCCTCGGCGCCGTGGGCGAGGCCGGTGTCGCGGTGCTCCAGCTCCTCGGCGCGGAAGCGCTCGATGGTCTCGCGCAGCGCCGACTCCTCCTCGCCGAGCTGGGCCGCCTGCTTGGCGTAGTGCTCGTCGATCACCTCCTCGACGGCGACCGTGCAGGCCATCGCCGCCTTCTCGCCGAGCAGCGCGGTCGAGGCGCCGAGCGCGAAGCCGGCGATGTGCCAGAGCGGCTGCAGCGCCGTCGGGCGCACCCGCCGCTCGGCGATGATGCGCTCGAAGGTCTCCAGGTGCTCGCGCTCCTGCTCGTACATGTGGCGGATCGCCGGGCCGCTCTTGCTGCGGCCGAGGATCGCGAGCTGGCCCTCGTAGATCCGCCGGGCGCCGTACTCGCCGGCGTGGTTGACCCGGACCATGCGCTCGATCAGCGCCTCGGGCGCCAGGTCGCCGGGCAGGCGGCCCTCGCCGGTGTACCGAGGGCCGGCGTACTGGTCGCCGCTGTCTTGGGTGCCGTTGTGTCGGGCGCCGCTCTCCCGGGCGCCGCCGTGCGGTGCGCCCCTGTGTTTCGGCTGCTGCTGGTCGTCGGTCATGCCGGGCGGTCCTTGTACAGTCGGCCCGCGGCCCAGAAGCTGGCCAGCGCGAGGCCGAGGCTGGCCAGCGCGTTGTAGCCGGCCATGGAGATCCCGAAGAGCGACCAGGGCACCTGGTCGCAGGGCACGAAGCTGGTGTCGAGCATCTGCGCGCGGAGCTGGTCGAGCGACTGGGTCATGTCGAGGGCCGGCGCGTGGCAGCCCGCCGTGCCGCGCCACCAATGCTGCTCGACGCCGACGTGGAAGACCGACAGCGCCATGCCGCCGAGGAACACCAGCCCGGCCAGGATCATGACCGCGCGGGCGAGGGGCGGCCGGACGAGCAGGGCGCCGCAGAGGCCGACGGCCAGGGCGACGCCGTAGACGTAGCGCTGGTAGATGCAGAGGATGCAGGGCTGCAGGCCGCCCCAGTGCTCGGCGATCAGGGCGAGGGCGAGCGCCGAGGCGCTTAACAGCGCCACCAGGATCGCCGGCAGCCGCGGCTGCTCCCGGATCCAATCTTCGGCCAAAAGGCTCACGCGCCCTCTCTCGAGGCTCTGTCTCAGGGCTCTGTCCCAAGGCTCCGGCTCAAGTCTCTGGGCTCGGGCCGGGACTCCCTCCCGAAACCCCTAGAATATGTATCTGATCGCCAGGAAGCCGCCAAACAAGAGCACGAAGAAGGCCAGGGTGACCAGGCCCAGGTGCTTTTCGATGAAGCGGCGGATCGGCGGCCCGAAGGCCCAGAGCAGGGCCGCCACCAGGAAGAAGCGGCCGGCGCGGCCGATCACCGATGCCAGCATGAAGGTGACGAAGTCGAGCCCGGTGACGCCGCTGGCGATGGTGATCACCTTGTAGGGGAAGGGCGTCACGCCGGCGCCGATCACCAGCCACCAGCCGAGCTCGTTGTAGGTCTCCTGGAACTCGGCGAAGCGGCCGGACTGGCCGTAGAGCTCGAGGATCGGCCGGCCGACCGATTCATAGAGCCCGTAGCCGATCAGGTAGCCCAGGGCGCCGCCGAGGACCGAGAAGACCGTCGCGCAGAGCGCGATCCGCCAGGCCTTGTCGCGCTCGGCCATGACCATGGGGATGATCATGACATCGGGCGGGATCGGGAAGACCGAGCTCTCGATGAAGGAGACGAAGCCGAGCGCCGGCATGGCACGGCGATGGCCCGCGAGACCCATGGTCCAGTCGTAAAGGCGTCGCAGCAAAGCTCGGTCTCGCAGAGTCGGGGGTGATCGCAGGGGGTGATCGCGGCCCGCGTCCCTTTAGCAGCGGCGGCCGCGATAGGCAACGTGGGCCCGAAGCGGCGCCCTGGGGCCGCACGTCCCTCGGCTGTGGGGCCTTGGGGTTTTTCCCTGCTACGATGGCAGCCGACGCTATGGACGCGCCTCCGGCTTCGCCAGCATAATATCCAAGCTGGCGCTGAGGTTATCCGCTGCGGCGGGACCCGTTGCGGCGAAAAGCGCCACGGCGAGATGCGCCACGGCGCGATGCGAGGGCGGGCGATGGTGCCCCGTCGGGCGAGGAGCGGGCGATGAACGAGCGCGCGGAAGTCCTGTTCGCCAACGATGCCTTTTACGCGGCCTTCGATGGCGGGGATCTCGTGGCCATGGATCGGCTCTGGGCCCGCGATTCGCGAGTCGCCTGCATCCATCCCGGCTGGCCGGCCCTGTCCGGCCGGGAAGAGGTGATGGAGAGCTGGCGCAACATCCTGATGGGCGAGAGCGCGCCGGACATCGACTGCCACAAGGCCGAGGCCTTCCTCAACGGCGAGAGCGCCTTCGTGATCTGCTACGAGATGGTCGGCGGCGACCTGCTGATCGCCACCAACCACTTCGTGCGCGAAGGGGGCGAGTGGCGCATGACCCACCACCACGCCGGCCCCTGCAGCCTGGTCCCGGAGTCCCTCGGCGAGCCCGACCCGCCGGCCTCGATTCAGTAGGGCCAATCAATAGAGCTGGGCGCCGTCGGCCGGGTCAGGGCCGACGCAGCAGCCGCGGCAGGTAGCGCAGCAGCGCGAGCGCCTCGTAGAGCGCCTGGCCGAGGACGCGGCCGGGCGAGTCCTCGAACCAACCCGCCTCCGCCGCTTGCCCGGCGACCCGCAGCCCACAGCGCCGGAAGCAGAGCAGGGCGCGGCAGAGGTGCAGCCGGTCGGTCACCACCAGGGCCGAGACCAGGCCCTGCGCCGCCATCAGCCGGCGGCTGAACAGGGCGTTCTCCCAGGTGCTGCGCGCCTCGGTCTCCAGTAGCAGCGCCGACTCCGGCAGCCCGGCCTGACGCGCCAGCCGCGCCATGACCGCCGCCTCGGTCGGGCCGGCGCCGCCCGGGTCCTGCGCCCCGCCGGTCAGCAGCAGCCGCGGCGCGGCGCCCTCCCGGATCAGGGCGATGCCACGGCGCATGCGCCGCGCCAGCGCCGGGCTCGGCTGCCCGTCCGCGCCGACATGCGCCCCCAGCACGACGACGGCGTCATAGGTCTCCCGGGGCGTCGAGCTGGCGGCCATGGCCTCCTATGGCCCCGCCTGCGGCGGTTGCCAAGCCCCCGGCCGGGACTATGATGCCCCGCGCCCGGCCGCGCCCCAGAGCTGCCAAGCCCAAGGACCGCCGGGCCCGTGGCGAGGCCCCCGTGGCGAGGCCGCGAGCGTGCGGGTGTGGCGGAACTGGTAGACGCGCCAGACTCAAAATCTGGTTCCCGCAAGGGAGTGGGGGTTCAAGTCCCTCCACCCGCACCAGACCTCAATTTCCCGGTGGGCCCCTGTAGCGGTTTACTGATGGGAAATCGCCCGACAGCTCGACGGACTCCTGCAAAATGCATGGCGTCCGTGGACATCCAGTGCGGTCCCTGAGAACAACAAGCTGGCCCGATGACAACGCGAGACCCACGGTTGGTGCTAGTGTCCTGACCGCGAAATTTGTTGGATCATATCCCGGTGTTTCTTTGGGAGATGGTCGATGGGCAAGCCAGCGGTTGCGATTGAGTTGTCGGCTGATGAGCGGCTCGCGCTGGAGGATCTAGCGCGGCGTCGCAAGACAGCACAGGGTCTGGCGCGTCGGGCTCGGATTGTGTTGGCGGCGGCGGAAGGGCTTGAGAACAAGGCGATTGTCGCGAGGCTTGGTGTGGACGCCAACACGGTTGGCAAGTGGCGTCGGCGCTTTGCCGAGCGCGGGCTGGATGGGCTCTACGACCAGCCTCGGCCGGGTGCACCACGCCTTTCCCGACGAGCGGGAGTGTCCGATGAAGTGTGTAAGAGAGCAATGCGCTGTGTTGGTTCAGTGTTTCGCTCCTAGCCTCTCGCCGAACAGGATATCGAATTGGTTGAGAGCGGGCAGCCATTCCTTTGGTGCCGATTTCCAACTCTTCTCGATGTTTCTGAGCGCCAGGAA
>JANQLT010000205.1 GCA_028280455.1 Kiloniellales bacterium | reverse complement strand
AGGGAAACGAACCGCCCCCTCACCCGGCTCCGGCTAAGCTCAGCCTTCGGCTTCGCTAAGCCTCCACAGCCCTCTCCCCCGTCGGGGGAGAGGGATGCGTAGGCTTGGTGAGGCGCAGCCGAACTTAGCCGGAGCTGGGTGAGGGGGCAGTTCGTTTCGACTCCATACAACCCGGTGACGCCCTAGGGGCAGTAGCGCGCGGCCAGGATCGGGCCCTGGCGCTCCTCCTGCAGCAGGATCGCGCAACCGCGGTTGGCGCCGTTCGGTGGCGCGTCGAGGTCGAGCTGCAGCGGGCCGCCGTCCCAGCGGGCCAGTTGCGTCATCTCGGTGACGACATGGTGGTTGGCCAGGGTCTTGCCCTTGTTCTCGCCGGCCTGCACCCGGGTCACGTGGGCCTTGTCGAAGGTGACCAGCCAGAGCTCCGCCGGCGCCGCCGCTTCGCCCTCGAGGGTCAGGCTGAGGCCGCCGCCGGCGGCTTGGGAGACCGCGAGGGAGGCGCCCTCGACGCGTTGCGCGCGGTTGGTCTCGATCGCGTCGAAGACCTTGCCCCGATGGCTGCCGACCACCGCCGAGCGGCCCTCGACGACCATCTGCGGGGTGTAGACCCGCGTGCTCGCCATGCGGCGGGCGTAGGTCTGCTGCCGGCGGGTGTACTGCGGACTGGAGAAGAGGTCCTTCCAGCGGCCGGCCGCGCCGTAGACCAGGTCGTCCCAGTAGTCGACGTGGAACTCGAGCGCCAGAAGGTCGTCGCGCTCCGCCAGCTCGCCGAGGAAGGCCTCGGCCGGCGGGCAGGAATAGCAGCTCTGCGAGGTGTAGAGCTCGACCACCGTCGGTCCGCTCGCCGAGGGCTCGGCCGCCGCGCCCAGCGCCAGGGCCATCGCCGGCAGGAAGCCGAGCAGCGCCGCTAGCTTGTTCCGGATGCGTTCGCGTTTGGGTTGAAGGACCTGCGTTTGCCGAAGACCTGCCATGCCACCTTTCCCGTTGAGGCCGTGCGCGCTCTCCCTATTGTACCGGTCCAATCGGGAGGGCCGGTTAACAGCAGCCGCGCCCGCCACTAAGGAACAAGAGGGAATGCCGAATTATACTGCGCCGGATCGCCGCCGCGTAGCGCTCTTGACCGTAAACGCGCAGCGCGACTTCACAATCAAGGGATCTCCGCTCAAGGCCTGCGGCGTCGAACCCGCGGTTTCCGCCATGACGCGGCTGGTCGAGGGCTTTCGCGAGGCGGGCGCGCCGATCCTCCACGCGGTGCGCCTCTACCGCCCGGACGGCTCGAACGTCGACATCTTCCGCCGCCAGGCGGTGGAGGAGGGGCTCCGGGTGCTGATGCCCGGGACCTCCGGCACCGAGCTGATCGAGGCGATCCAGCCGAAGAATCGGGCCCGTGTCGATCCGAGTCTGTTGTTCTCGGGAAAGTTGCAGCCGGTCGGCGAGAATGAATGGCTCGTCTACAAGCCCCGTTGGGGCGCCTTTCACGAGACCGCTCTCGACGAGCACCTCAAGAGCCTGGGGATCACGACTCTGGTGGTCTGCGGCTGCAACTACCGGACCAGCGGGCGGGCGACGGTCTACGAGGCGGGCGCGCGCGACTACCGGGTGATCCTGGCGACCGACGCCCTGACCGGGGCGCGGGAGGCGGGGATCGGCGAAATGAGCCGGATCGGGATCTATCTGATGGCGGCCGACGACTGCCTGCGTTGGCTGGAGCGCGGCCAGGCCTCCAGCGCCGCGGCCTGACGGCCGGCTTCGGGAGCTAGGCGACGCCGAGCAGCGAGAAGGCGATCACCGAGAGCATGGCGGCCAGCATGACGTACTCGACGTAGGTCTCGCCGGCCTCGTCGTGCCAGAAGGCGCTCAGGAATTTCAGCATCACCGGTTTCCCATAGAGCCTTAATGTTTTATTGACGAGATAATATTCGATCTCCGAAATAATTCAACTGTTTTATCTGTGGCATTGAGTGAGGGTTTATTTTAACTATTAATGAGCTCTTCTTGATCTCCGGATTTACCATTTTATTGCCCGGCGCGGCGGCCTTTGCTAGGAGGCATCAGGCCCGGTTTCCTCTGCGGGCGCCGAAGCGCGAAGGGGCACAATGAAGCTCATCCTGGCGATCGCGGCCGGCGGCGCGCTCGGCGCGGTTGGACGTCACTTCGTGATGGTCCAGGTCGGCCATTGGTTCGGCACCGGCTTTCCCTACGGCACGGTCGTGGTCAACGTGGTCGGCTCCTTCATCCTCGGCGTCCTGGTCGAGCTCTTCGCCCTGCTCTGGTCGCCGTCGCTGGAGGCCCGGGCGCTGCTGACCGTCGGGGCCATGGGCGCCTTCACCACCTTCTCAACCTTCTCGATGGACGCCGTGCTGCTCTACGAGCGCGGCGCCCTGGCCCAGGCCGCGGCCTACATCGCGGCCTCCGTGGTGCTGTCGATCCTGGCCTTCTTCCTCGGCCTGCGGCTCTGCCGCATGGCGGTTCTCTAGCCGCGAGCGCCCGATGGCTGGCGGCGTCGAGCTGCATATCGTGACGCCGGCGGAAGCCGACCTGCGCCTCGACCGCTGGTTCCGGGAGCACTATCCCGGGCTCGGCCACGGCCGCCTGGAGAAGCTGCTGCGGACCGGCCAGATCCGCCTCGACGGCAAGCGGTGCAAGGCCGGCGCGCGCCTGCAGAGCGGCCAGACCCTGCGCGTGCCGCCGCTCTCGGCCGAAGCCGAAGGCACAACCCGGGCCGCCGCGCCGGCCGCCCGGCCGTTGCCGGCGGCGGATCTCGCCTGGCTGCAGGCGGCGGTGCTCTACCGCGACGACTGGGTCATCGCGCTCGACAAGCCGGCCGGCCTGGCGGTGCAGGGCGGCAGCGGCCAGCGCCGGCACCTGGACGCCATGCTGGAGGGCCTGCGTTTCGGCGCCGCCGAGCGGCCTCGGCTGGTGCATCGGCTGGACAAGGACACCTCCGGCGTGCTGCTGCTGGCCCGCAGCCGGCGGGCGGCCAAGGCCCTGACCGAGGCTTTCCGGGACACCCGCGCCGAGAAGACCTACTGGGCCCTGGTCAGCGGCGTCGCGCGCAAGCCCATCGAGATCGTCGACCTGCCCCTGGAGAAGGGCGCCGGTGCCAGGGGCGAGCTGATGGCGCCGGCTCCGGACTCGCTCCGCCCCGCCGTCACCCTGGTGGCCGAGGCCGCGCGCCAGGGCAAGCGCATCGCCTGGCTGGTGCTGCGCCCGCTGACCGGCCGCACCCACCAGCTTCGGGCCCACTGCGCGGCCCTCGGCCACCCGATCCTGGGCGACGGCAAGTACGGCGGCCGCGAGGCCTTCCCCAAGGCGGGCCCGGCGGTGGCGCGAATGCAGCTCCACGCCCGCGAGATCGCCCTGCCGCATCCGCAGGACGGCACGACCCTGCGCGTCACGGCGCCGCTGCCGGCGGACATGGCCGAGACCTGGGCCGCCTGCGGCTTCGACCCGGCCGAGGGCGAGCGGCAGTCGGAGCGCGCCCTGGCGCGCTATCTGGACAGCCTACCGAAGCAACGATTGGCGGCTTTGCTGGGCCGCTAAGCCAAAGCTCGGCGAGCTCGCCTCATCGAGCTTTGGCAAGCGCGACCGCGCGTCCGCAGCGAAGCGAGGACAAGCCCGCGTGGCGCCTGAACGCCGTGCAGCCTGCGCTGAGCGCCACTCATTGCAGGCTGCTATTGTCGGGTCTGCCGGGGGTGCCGGAATCGGCTTGAAAGTCGGGTGCCGGACCCGATCTAAAGGGGATGGCAAGTCCTTATGGACAAGCGGGTTTTGGCGCCCTGGCGCTGGCTTTGATGCTGGTATTGGCGCCCGCCCTCGCGGAGGCCGGCTCGCGCAGCTATACGCCGGGCAGCTCCTACGTGCCGCGCAGCTCCTCGAACAGCCTGCCGCCGGGCAGCCTGAGCCCGTTTCGGGCCCCCGAGGGCGTGGTGCCGGGCGCCTTCGGGCGCAACAGCGACCCATTCCTTCGGCGCGAGCGCGCCAACCGGCTCCAGATCGAGCGGTTCCAGGAGAACAGCCGGATCCGGGCGCAGCAGCGTGAGATCCTGCGCCAGGAGCGCGGCCCGGTCACCGACCGGCGCCCGGCGGCGCCGGCCAACCGGCTGACCGACCGCCTGCGGCCCACGGTCGAGCCGCTCGGCAAGGTGACGCCGCGCGCAACGAACCAAGCCGACGTCCAGCCGTTCCTGGAGTCGCCGTCGGCCAAGCCGCGGGGCGGGGCCGTCGCCCCGCTTGCGCCGACTCGCCTCGATGCCGCGCCTTTCGCGCATATCGAGCGAAACACGCGCTGAGGCAGTAGACTGGAGGCCGTGCCGGCCGAGCGGCGGCACGCCGAGCCAGCGCAGCAGGGAAGCGGAAGTGGAGATCTCTTGACGGCGATCGGGGCGGAGAATGCCTTGCGGTGGCGCCTTATCGTGTTCGACTGCGACGGCACCTTGGTCGACTCGCAACACGGCATCGTCGAGGGCATGCGCGCGGCCTTCTCGGCGCTCGGCTGCGAGCCGCCGACGGCGGAGTCCGTGCGCCGCGTGGTCGGCCTGAACCTCGACGAGGCGATCGCCCAGCTCCTCGGTCCCGAGAGCCGTAGCCGGATCATCGTCGAGTCCATCGCCGATCACTATCGCCAGGCCTTCTCGGCCAACGGCGCCGCGGCGCACCGCCAGGCGCCGCTGTTCCCGGGCGCGCGTGAGACGCTCAAGGCGCTCGACGAGCGTCGCCTGGCGCTCGGCATCGCCACCGGCAAGGGGCGCCGCGGCCTGCAGGCGACCCTGGAGAGCCACGGTCTCGAGGGCCTCTTCGTCACCCTGCAGACGGCCGACGTCGCCGCCGGCAAGCCCAGTCCGGAGATGCTGCACCGGGCCATGGCCGAGGTCGGCGCGGAGCCGGCGGAGACCCTGCTGGTGGGCGATACGGTCTTCGACATGCAAATGGCGGCCAACGCCGCCGTCGGGGCGATCGGCGTGTCCTGGGGCTATCACGAGCCCGCGGACCTCGCGGCGAGCGGTGCGCTGCGCATCCTCGACAGCTTCGCCGAGCTGGTGCCCGCCCTGACCGACCTTGGGAGCTAGGTGATGAAAGCAGTCAAGTGGGTCCTCATCGGCGTGCTCGGCCTGGCCGTCGTCGTGCTGGTCGGCGGCTATGCCCTGCTCGCCACCTTCGACGTCAACGCCTACCGCGACGACATCCAGGCCGAGGTCAAGAAGGCCACCGGCCGCGACCTGCGGCTGTCCGGGCCGGCCGACCTGCGGATCTCGCTGACGCCGGCGATCACCCTGGAAGACGTCGGCTTCAGCAACGCCGACTGGGGCAGCCGCGCCGATCTCGCGACCATCAAGCGCTTCGAGGTGGAGCTCGCGCTGATGCCGCTGCTGACCGGCAGCGTGCAGGTCAATCGTCTGATCCTGATCGAGCCCGACATCCTGGTCGAGACCAACGCCGAGGGGCAGAGCAACCTGAGCTTCGGGGCGGCGGACGCGCCGAGCGAGCCCGCCGAGGGCGGCGGCGAGGCGCCGGCCTTCGACATCGCGGTCGATCAGATCGCCATCGAGAAGGGCCGCCTGACCTACCGCGACGGCGCCAGCGGCCAGGAGACCGTGGTCGCGCTGGACAGCCTGGAAGCCCAGGCGGCCGGCCTCGCCGACCCGATCCGTCTGGCCTTGGCCGGCAGCTACAACGAGATCGCCTTCGAGGTCGACGGCGCGCTGGGCTCCTACCGGCAGCTCAACGAGGGGCCCTTCCCGGTCGACATTGCCGCCAAGGCGGCCGGCGCCACGGTCACCGTCAAGGGCGCCATCGCCGCGCCCATGGCCGGCCAGGGCCCGGACCTGACCATCACCGCGACGGGCGAGCAGCTTGCCGACCTCGGCGCCTTGGCCGGGACCGAAGTGCCCGCGCTGGGCGCCTACGACCTCTCCGCCCAGGTGTCCCAGGAGGGCGCCGCCTACAAGCTCTCGCAGATCGTCGCGAGCCTGGCCGGCAGCGACATCGCCGGCGAGGCGAGCCTGGACATCTCCGGCGCCAAGCCGGCGCTGAGCGCGGCCCTGAAGTCCGAGACGCTCGACCTGGCCAAGCTCGCCGCCGCGGGTGGCGGTGGCGGCGACGGCGGTGGCGGCGGCGACAGTCGCTATGTCTTCACCGAGGACCCGCTGCCGCTGGACGGGCTGAAGGCGGTCAATGCCGACGTCAAGCTGCAGGCGGGTAAGCTGCTCCTGCCCAACGGCCTGCCGGTCTCCGACCTGCTGATCGACCTCAAGCTGGCGGACGGCAACTTGCGCATCGATCCCCTGGGGGCGGTTCTCTCGGGCGGCCGGATCGGCGCCACCCTGTCGCTCGACGGCGCGAAGCAGGCGCCGCCCCTGGCCATGGCGCTCAAGATCGACAAGCTGGACTACGGCAAGCTGCTGCAGCAGCTCGGCCAGGACCCGGCGGTCTCCGGCACCATGGACGTCGCGCTCGACCTGCGCGGCGCCGGCGGCTCGATGCGGGCCATCGCCTCCGGCCTCAACGGCAAGGCCGAGATCAGCTCCGACGGCGGCGTGATCAGCAACCGCCTCTTGAAGATCGTCGCGGTCGGCCTGGGCGACGTGCTCGGCCCCTTGATGGGCAACGAGAAGGATGCCCGTCTCAACTGCATGCTGATCGGCTTCGACATCGAGAACGGCCTGGCCACCAGCAAGGCCATGGTGGTCGACAGCGAGGCCTTCACCGTCGCCGGCGGCGGCACGGTCGACCTCGAGGCCGAGCAGCTCAATCTCTCCTTCGACACCGAGACCCGCGAGACCAGCATCGCCAGCCTGGCCGTGCCCTTCAACGTCACCGGCAGCATGAAGTCGCCGAGCGTGGCCCCCGACCCCCTGGGCACCGCCCTCGGCGTCGCCAAGACGGCCGGCATGGTGATCAACCCGGTGGCCGGCCTGGGCGTGCTGATCGGCGAGCGGCTCTCCGATTCCGGTGACGAGGGCGGCGCCGGCGCCTGTGCCGCGGCCCTGGCCGAAGCGCCGGCCAAGCAGGACAGGGGCAGTGTCGTCGAGGGCGCCGCCGAGGGTGCCGCCGGCGCGGTCGAAGGGGCCGCGGAAGGCGCGGCCGGTGCGGTCGAGGGCGTGGCCAAGGACGCCGGCGACGCGGTCGAAGGCGCCGTCGAGGGCATCAAGAGCCTGTTCGGCGACTGAGCCGCGGTGTATCCCGCCGCGATGAAGCGGGTCTATCAGACGGTACTGGCGGAGCCCGCGCCCGCGGATCTGGGCGCGGGCTTCGTCGTGCGCCTCGACGGCCGGCCGCTGCGCTCGCCGGCCAAGGCGGTCTTGCTGCTGCCCAACGCGTCCCTGGCCCAGGCGGTGGCCGAGGAGTGGGACGCCCAGGAGACCGAGATCCGCCCGGCCGAGATGCCGCTCACGGCGCTGGCCACCACGGCGATCGACCTGGTCGTGCCGCACCGCGCGCTGGTCGTCGACGAGCTGGCGGCCTACGCCGAGACCGATCTGGTCTGCTACCACGCCGAGCGACCGCCGGCCCTGGTCGCGCGGCAAAGGGCAACCTGGCTGCCGCTGGTCGATTGGGCCGCCCTGACGCTCGACGCGCCGCTCAAGGTGACGCAGGGCATCCTGCCCGCGGCGCAGCCGCCCGAAGCCCTCGCCGCGCTGCGCAGCGCCGTCGAGGCGCTCGACGACCACGACCTGACCGCCCTGAGCAGCGCGACCAAGGCCGCCGCCTCCCTGGTCATCGGCCTGGCGCTGAGCCGCGGCCGGCTGACCGCCGAGCAGGCCTTCGAGGCGGCCGAGCTCGACGAGAGCTATCAGATGGAGCTCTGGGGCGAGGACGCCGAAGCCCTGGAGCGCCGCGCCGCGATCCTCGCCGACCTCGAGGCCGCCGAGCGCTTCATGGCCCTGCTGCGGGCCTGAATCCGGCGCCGAGAAGCGCCTGCGATATGGCCTACTATTTCTTAGTGGTTTTCACTAAAATTGCTTCGGCAAGGGCAAGAGATTTGGGAGTCTCGGATGACGGTCAAACCGACTTCCGTCAGTCTCGACGACGAAACGCGAGACCGCCTCGACAGGATCGCCAGCGCCTACGATCGATCGCGCTCATGGCTCATCACCAAGGCCGTGAGAGAGTTCGTCGACCGGGAAGAGGCCTACGTCCGCGCGGTCGAGGAGGGCATCGAGTCGGCCGAGCAGGGCGAGCTGGTGCCGCATGAAACGGTCATGGCCGAGATGCACGGCTTGATCGATGAGCTGGAAGCCCGTCGCAAAGCGAAGACGTGAGAGTCGTCTGGTCGCGCCTCGCGCGCCGCGATCTGGCCGGGATCTTCGCCTACATTTTTGCCGATGATCCGCAGGCGGCAAGGCGCATACTGGAGGTCATCAAAGCCAAAGTCGCGCTGTTGCTCGAGACGCCTCTCATGGCGCGGGCCGGTGCGGTCGAGGGCACACGCGAGCTGGTGATCACCGGCACGCCCTATCTCGTGGTCTATCGCGTCAAGCTCGAGGAGATCCAGATTCTGCGCGTCTTGCATGGCGCCCGGCGTCGGCCGATGCCGCTCACCTGACCGACAGCGCGTCGGCCTTGGCGCGTCACTCCTGCGGCTTGAGCAGCGCGTCCAGCACCGGGGAGAGCTTGCCGATGCGCTCGGCCAGGGCGGCGCGGTCGACGGCCTCGGGGTCGAGCAGGACCTGGCCCAGGGGGCGCTCGTCGAGCTCGACGTCGGCCAGCAATTCCTCGCGGCTGAGGCCGCCGCTGGCGTCGCTGTCGAAGCCGGCGAAGAGGGCCGGCAGGCCGACGCTGTCGATGATCCAGACGCCGGTGGCGATGCCCAGGCGCTCGCCGCCGCGCAGGCTCTCGCCGCGCCACTCGGTCCACTGCAGGAGCGCCGCGCGGATCTCGGTCAGCTCCGCCAGCGCCAGGGCGCCGTCGCTGTCCCGGTCGGCGAAGCGCCAGCCGCGCTGGAAGCAGTCCGTCGAGGCGCCGGTTCGGCAGAAGGGGCCGTTGCGCCGGATGAAGTGCTCGAAGGCGATCACCGCGCGCGGCGGCGCGGCTGATTCGGCGGTTTCGACGGGCTGGGCCGGCACGGCGGGCACGGCGGGCGCCGGCTCCGTGGCGCCGGCAGCGGCGGCGCCAAGCACGGTCACAGCCAGCACGACAAGCACCAGCCTCATGGGCGATCTCCTTCGGTCCCCGGCCTCCGGCCGGGAGCGCCAACAGAAACGAGCCCCGGCCACCGGTCGGGAGCGATAGCAGAAACGCCGGGCTTTGCCGAGCGCCATGGCCGGGCCGCGGCCGGCCGAAGCTGGCCTCCGCCGGGGCCGCATGCTATCGCATAGCCTCGGATTCAGAGGGTTTTTCGGGGCCGGGGGCAGAGCCATGCAGGAGATCATTCAGAAGCTCGAGGTCAAGCGCGCGGGCGCGCGGGCCGGCGGCGGCGAGCGGCGGGTCCAGGGCCAGCACAGCAAGGGCAAGCTGACCGCCCGCGAGCGCATCGAGGTGCTGCTCGACGAGGGCTCCTTCGAGGAATGGGACATGTTCGTCGAGCACCGCTGCGCGGACTTCGGCATGACCGAGAACCGGGTGCCCGGCGACGGCGTGGTGACCGGCTACGGCACCATCAACGGCCGCCTGGTCTTCGTCTTCAGCCAGGACTTCACCGTCTTCGGCGGCTCGCTCTCGGACGCCCATGCCGAGAAGATCTGCAAGGTCATGGACAAGGCCATGCAGGTCGGCGCGCCGGTCATCGGCCTGAACGATTCCGGCGGCGCGCGGATCCAGGAGGGCGTCGCCTCGCTGGCCGGCTACGCCGAGGTCTTCCAGCGCAACGTGCTGGCCTCGGGCGTGGTGCCGCAGATCTCGATGATCATGGGGCCCTGCGCCGGCGGCGCGGTCTACTCGCCGGCCATGACCGACTACATCTTCATGGTCAAGGACTCCTCCTACATGTTCGTGACCGGTCCCGACGTGGTGAAGACCGTGACCCACGAGAACGTCACCCACGAGGAACTCGGCGGCGCCATCACCCACAGCAGCCGCTCCGGGGTCGCCGACCTGGCCTTCGAGAACGACATCGAGGCGCTGCTGGAGCTGCGCCGCTTCGTCGACTTCCTGCCGGCCTCGAACCGCGAGGGCCCGCCGATCCGGCCGACCGACGACCCGGCCGAGCGCCAGGCCCTGTCGCTCGACAGCCTGGTGCCCGCCGACCCGAGCAAGCCCTACGACATGAAGGAGCTGATCCATAAGGTCGTCGACGAGGGCGACTTCTTCGAGCTGCAGCCGAGCTACGCCGGCAACATCGTCACCGGCTTCGCGCGCATGGAGGGCGCGACGGTCGGCATCGTCGCCAACCAGCCGCTGGTGCTGGCCGGCTGCCTGGACATCGCCTCCTCGATCAAGGCGGCGCGCTTCGTGCGCTTCTGCGACTGCTTCAACATCCCGATCGTCACCTTCGTCGACGTGCCCGGCTTCCTGCCCGGCACCAGCCAGGAGTACAGCGGCATCATCAAGCACGGCGCCAAGCTGCT
>JANQLT010000185.1 GCA_028280455.1 Kiloniellales bacterium | reverse complement strand
CTCAAAACATCTCGGTCCAAGTCTGCCTCCTTCCAAAAGACAGTCTTGAATCACAAAAGCTGCCGAGCTGGGAATCCCCTAAATGTCCACAGACCCTAGTAGGAGTCTGGCGTCGGCCGAGTTGAGGAAGTACGAGCATAGGCCATGCTCGCTGGAGAATGGTCTATGTCAGAAAGGCTTGGCCGATCTAGGGGGCGCCTGCTTCCCGTTCCTTGTGCGTAAGTGGGGCTCCATCTAGCGCCGCTTGCGCCCTACCCATGTCGTATCGGTCGGAGAATTGCGCATGGAATGGCACCAGGCGAACGCTGAAGAAAGGGGTCATCTTGGAGACTTCTAGTTAGGGGATTTGGCATGATGCACTCAATTGAATGCTAACGATTGTCTGCTAGTTCCAAACGTCTGCAAACTGAATTGAGAGGGCTGTGAAGTAAGCCTCCGGTGAAGGCCGCCTATGCGCGTTCTTTGTCTGTGCCGATAGTGTCCACTTAGAGTCTAAGTGGACACTAAGGGGCATGACGGTCACAGGAGAAGTGGAGGAGAGCCCCGAGGTCGCGTCGTAGGCGCCGCCGCTGGAGCTTAGATCAGAAGCGTCGGATGGTCGCCGAGTGCGAGGCGCCTGGCTCGTCAGTGTCAGTCGTCGCTCGTCGGCACGACGTGAATGCGAACCAGCTGTTCACCTGGCGGCGCCAGTTCAGGGAGCCGGTTGAGGCAGGCGAGGATCAGACGACATTCGTTCCAGCGGTCATCGCCGCGGAGGATGGCATCGTCGATCGCGAGATCTCGGGTCCACGGGCGGAGGAGGCTGGGGCTGAGTGCCGCTCGGCGCGTTGTGGTGCCGGTCGCATGGAGATCGTGCTTTCCAGCGGTCATCGGGTGATTGTCGACCGGGAGGTTAGCGCGAAGGCATTGGCCCGAGTGCTCGGCGCCCTGGCAAGTCGACCTGTCTGCCGGAGCCATGGCGAAGGCCGATGATCCCGGTCCCGAGCGGCGTCCGGGTGTGGCTGGCAACAGGACACACTGATATGCGCAAGGGCTTCCCGTCCTTGGCTTTGCAGGTTCAGGAGGTGCTGAAGCGCGATCCTCTGAGCGGGCACCTCTTTGTCTTTCGGGGCCGCAAGGGCGATCTCCTGAAGGTGATCTGGCACGATGGCCAGGGCGCCTGCCTGTTCACCAAGCGACTGGAGCGCGGTCGGTTCGTATGGCCACCGGTGAGCGATGGTGCGGTGACGATCTCGACGGCGCAGCTCGCCTACCTGCTTTCCGGGATCGACTGGCGCCATCCACAGGAAACCTGGCGGCCAACCTCCGTGGGGTGACGCTTTTGGCTATGATACCGATCCATGATGTGATTCCTTGATCTCGTGAAAGCCGCTTCCGATTCGCTCCCGGCCGACCTGGCCGGCGCCCACGCGATGATCCTCGCCGAGCGTGCCGCCCGCGTCGAGGCCGAGGCGGTTGCGGCCCGAGCTCAGGCTGTCGTTTCCGACAGCGACGCGCTGATCACGCATCTCAAGCTGGAGATCGAGAAGCTGCGTCGCCAGCTCTACGGCGGCCGTTCGGAACGCAAGGTCCGTTTGCTGAACCAGCTGGAGCTGCGGCTGGAGGACCTGGAAGCGGCCGCCAGCGAGGACGAGGCAGCCGCCGAGAAGGCCGCGGCCAAGACCGAGGCGGTCAGGTCGTTCCAGCGCCGGCGGCCGTCGCGCAAGCCCTTCCCGGAGCACCTGCCGCGCGAGCGGGTCGCCATCGCCGCACCGGAAAGCTGCCCCTGCTGCGGCTCGGCGAGACTCTCGAAGCTGGGCGAGGACGTGACCGAGACGCTCGAAGTGATCCCGCGCCAGTGGAAGGTGATCCAGACGGTGCGCGAGAGGTTCAGCTGTCGGGACTGCGAGACGATCACACAACCGCCAGCGCCCTTCCATGTCACGCCACGCGGCTTTGCCGGCCCCAACCTGCTGGCGATGATCCTTTTTGAGAAGTTCGGGCAGCACCAGCCGCTGAACCGGCGGAGCGAGCGCTATCGGCGCGAGGGCATCGAGCTGAGTGTCTCGACCCTGGCCGACCAGGTCGGTGCCTGTACAGCGGCATTGAAGCCGCTGCACGCGCTCATCGAAGCGCACGTGCTGGAAGCCCAGAGGCTGCATGGCGACGACACGACAGTGCCGACCCTGGCCAAGGGAAAGACCAGGAAGGGCCATATCTGGACCTACGTGCGCGATGACCGACCCTTTGGTGGGCGGGCGCCGCCGGCGGCGCTCTATTACGCCTCGCGCGACCGGCGGCAAGAGCATCGATGCGCTGTTCGATATCGAACGCGAGATCAACGGACTCAGCGCCGAACGGCGCCGAACGGCGCCTAGCGGTGCGCAAGGAAAGAAGCGCCCCACTGCTGGCCGATCTCTAGGCCTGGCTACAAGAGGAGCGTGCCCGTCTCTCGCGCTCGGCCTCGGTTGCCACGCCGATCGGCTACATGCTGAGACGCTGGGACCGCTTTACCCCGTTCATCGAGGATGGCCGGATCTGCCTCACCAACAATGCCGCCGAGAGGGCGCTGCGCGGCTTTGCCCTGGGCCGCAAGTCCTGGCTCTTTGCCGGCTCCGAGCGCGGCGCCGAGCGTGCCGCGGCCATGGCGACGCTGATCGCCACGGCCAAGCTCAACGACGTCGATCCGCAGGCCTGGCTGGCCGACGTGCTCGCCCGTATTGCAGGGACACCGCGAAGCCAGCTCTCAGAGCTGCTGCCGTGGACCTGGGCCGAGCGCAAAGCCGTAGCCTGATCTCACGCCGCGCTCAAAAGTTCTTGATATGTTCTGGTCGTGGCGGGACGCTCGGCCATCATGCAGCGCGTGCTCTGCCTCGACGACCGGCCAGGTTTGTTGGCCGAGATCCAACGCCGCCTCGCCAGGCACTTCGGCCCGCAGGGACCCTTCTGGCTGCTCGACCCAGTGAGCCAGCTGGTCATGGCGATGGTCGGCGGCAAGAGCCACAGCGAAGTCTCGCGCACCGCCTTCGAAGCACTGCTGAAACGCTACGGCTGCTGGGAGGCCGTGCGCGACGCGCCTGTCGCTGCGATCCGCGCGACCATCGGCACCGTGAGCTTTCCCGAACGCAAGGCGCCGCAGATCAAGGCGGCACTCGCGGCGATCACTCGGGCGCACGGCAGGCTCACCCTCGATCCGCTCGCAGCCATGACGGCCGATCAGGCCCTGGCCTGGCTCGAGCGGCTGCCTGGCGTCGGGCGTAAGGTCGCCGCGGCAACGCTCAACTTCAGCACGCTGCGCAAGCCGGTTCTCGTGATCGACAGCCACCAGTTGCGCATTCTCAAGCGTCTCAGGCTCGTCGGACAACGCGCCAACATCGCCAAGGCCCATGATACCATCGCACCCGCCATGCCGCCCTGCTGGACAGCCGCGGACCTCGACGATCACCACCAGCTCATGAAGGCGCTCGGCCGATCCATATGCCGAAACCTAACTTCCATCTGCCACCGATGCCCGATCGAGGACCTCTGTCCAACTTCCGCTGCCGAACGGCAAGCGTCTCAATAGAGAACTCATCTACCATCGCCCGCACCGGACACCTGCGCTACCCCGCGGTCCTCACCGAGTGCTTACTGCCAAGGTTGCGCGATGGCTCGAGGAGACGCTTGAGGAGACCGTGGTCTGCTACGCCTTTCCCGACGAGCGGGAGTGTCCGATGAAGTGTGCAAGAGAGCGATGCGCTGTGTTGGTTCAGTGTTTCGCTCTTAGCCTCTCGCCGAACAGGATATCGAATTGGTTGAGAGCGGGCAGCCATTCCTTTGGTGCCGATTTCCAACTCTTCTCGATGTTTCTGAGCGCCAGGAA
>JANQLT010000170.1 GCA_028280455.1 Kiloniellales bacterium | reverse complement strand
CCGCTCCCCCTCCCGGCCACCCAATAGGATACTGCCGTGGGTGGCCGGGAGGGGGAGCGGGCCGGTGCCGTGAGTCCGCGTCAGCGGAAAACGCTCTAGCCGTCAGCCTCGGGCCCTTTGGGCAAGAATGTCGAGCGCCAGCCGCAGCGAGGCCAGGCGGACCTCGCTGCGGTTGCCGGGCAGGACGTGGCGCTCGCTGCCGGGCGCGGCGCCCCGACGCTGCGCGCCGAGAAAGACCAGGCCGACCGGCTTGTCCGGGGTGGCCCCGCCGGGGCCGGCGATGCCGGTGATCGAGACCGCGATGTCGGCGGCGGAGCGCTCGAGGGCACCTTGGGCCATGGCTTCGGCGACCTCGGCGCTGACCGCGCCGACCCGGGCGATCAGCGCGGCCGGCACGCCGAGCAGATCGCTCTTGGCCTCGTTCGAGTAGGTGACGAAGCCGCGCTCGACCACGTCGGAGGAGCCGGCGATCTCGGTCAGGGCGCCGGCGACCAGGCCGCCGGTGCAGCTCTCCGCCGTGGCGATCCTCAGCTTCGCGCGCCGGCAGGCTTCCAGTAGCGCTTCAGCTTTCTCGGTTATGTCACTCGGAAACATCGCTTTTATCCGATCAGCCAAAGCAATGCGTAAACGACGGCGGCGGCGTAGAGGCCGGCGATGACGTCGTCCAGCATGATGCCCCAGGCGCCGGGCAGCCGCTTGTCGGCCCAGGAGACCGGCCAGGGCTTGAGGATGTCGAAGGCCCGGAAGGCGACGAAGGCCGGGATGTAGAAGAGGTAGGCCTGGGACACCGGCAGGATGGCCAGCCACTGGCCGACCACCTCGTCGATCACCACCGGGCCGGGATCGTGGCTGCCGAGGGCCGCCGCCGTGCGGGCGCTGGACCAGAGGCCGAGGCCGAGCAGGCCGAGGCTCGCCACGAGCAGCAGCCAGGGGCCGCCGAGCCAGGCGATCAGGGCGGCGGCGGGCAGGGCGCCCAGCGAGCCCCAGGTGCCGGGCGCGCCGGGCAGCAGGCCGCAGCCGAACCAGGTCGAGAGCAGATGCGCCGGGTTGGCGAGCGACAGAGCCGGCCGAGGGGGCCCCCCCGAAGTCGACCCGGTCACCCTAGAGATCCCGCGGCAGGGCGACGGTCGCGGTGGCCTGGGCGGCGATGCCCTCGCGGCGGCCGGTGAAGCCGAGCTGCTCGGTGGTCGTCGCCTTGACGCTGACCCGCTCCGGCTCGAGGCCGAGGATGGCGGCGACCCGCGCGACCATGGCCGCCCGGTGCGGCCCGACCTTCGGCCGCTCGCAGATGAGGGTGACGTCGCAGTTGACGATGCGCCCGCCGCGCGCCGCGACCAGGCCGCCGGCATGGGCCAGGAACTGGTCGGAGGCGGCGCCGGCCCAGCGCGGGTCGCTGGGCGGGAAGTGGTCGCCGATGTCGCCGGCCGCCAGCGCGCCCAGCAGGGCGTCGGTCAGGGCATGCAGGCCGACGTCGGCGTCGGAATGGCCGAGCAACGAGGCGTCGTGGGGCACCGCGACCCCGCAGAGCCAGACCCGATCGCCCGGCCCGAAGCGGTGCACGTCGAAGCCGAAGCCGGTGCGCAGCTCCTCGGGCCGGCCGGCGAGCCGCCGGGCCGCCTGCTCCAGGTCCTCCGGCGTGGTGACCTTGAGGTTCTCGCCGGCGCCCTCGACGAGCTGCACGGCGAGGCCGGCCTGCTCGGCGATGGCGGCGTCGTCGGTGTAGTCGGCGCCGCCGGCCGCGGCCACCGCCCGGTGCGCCTCGAGGATCGCTTGGTAGCGGAAGCCTTGGGGCGTCTGGGCGCGCCACAGGCCGGCGCGCGGCACGGTCTCGCCGACCAGGCCCTCGCTGCCGCGCTTCAGGGTGTCGGTGACCGGCAGGGCGGGCAGGGCGCCGGGCGCTTGTTCCAGTGTCGAAACGACCCGCGAGATCAGCGCCTCGGGCACGAAGGGGCGGGCGCCGTCGTGGATCAGCACCTTGTCGGGCGCGGCTGCTTCCAGGCTCTCCAGGCCGAGCCGCGCCGAGTCCTGCCGGCTGGCGCCGCCAGGCACCGGGTCCAGCAGGTCGAGCCCCTGGGCGGCCTCGTCGTAGCTGTCGCGGTCGTCGGGATGGATGACGGCGCGCACGGCCGAGATCTCGGGATGGCCGGCGAAGGCGGCCAGGCTGTAGCGCAGGACGGGGTGCCCGGCCAATGTCAGGTACTGCTTCGGGCGCTCGCCGCCGAAGCGCGTGCCGCGCCCGGCCGCCACGATCAAGGCCACCGTTCCCGCCACCGTCGTCGCGCTCCGCTCTGCCATCGAGGTGCGCGATCCTAGTGGCCGCTCCGGTCCCGGCCAAGGCCGACGACCAGGTCGGATCGTTCGGCCAATTGAGATCGAGCAGCCGGATGCCCATAGTGCGGTGCCGGCAAATCGACGGAGGGGAGGCGCGCATGACCATCGATCCGAAAGCGATCCGCGAGATGGCGGAGCGCTATGCCCAGGCCTGGAGCTCGGGCAGGCCGGAGGCGGTCGCCGCCTTCTACGAGGAGAGCGGCCGGATCGTCATCAACGACGGGGACCCCATCGTCGGGCGTGAGGCGTTGACCGACATGGCCGCCGGCTTCATGAGCGAGTTCCCCGGCATGGAGGTGCGCCTCGACGACATCAGGACGGCCGGCGCCCATGCGATCTTCGTCTGGACCCTCGAGGGCAAGCACGTCGAGACCGGCAAGCAGGTCCGGGTCGGCGGCTGGGAGGAGTGGCGGCTGTCCGATCGGGTGCTGGTCGCCGAGTCCCGGGGCCGCTTCGATGCGGTCGAATACGACCGGCAGGTCGCCGAGGGCATTTAGCGGACATCTCGCGAAGAGGTTGTCGGCGAAGCGGCCGCACCCTATAGAGTCTCCATGGCCACCAGCTTCGCCCTCGGTATCGCAGCGCTGATGGCCTTGCTGCCGGCCTCGCTGCTGTCCTACCGCCGCGCCGAGCAACGCCCGGACCTGCTGTTCTGGGCCGTGCTCGGCGCTGCCGTGGCCGGTCCGCTGGCCTACAGCCTGGTCGTCCTGTTCGACGCCTGGAAGACCGGCGTCGCCATTGCCCTCTGGCTGTCGATCGCCGCCAGCCTGCTGATCTTCGCGGCCCTCTCGGCCCTGGCCCGCGAGGCCTGGCGGCTGGCGCCGCTGCTGCTGCCCTACCTCTGCCTGCTGGCCCTGCTGGCGCTGGCCTGGGGCCAGCAGCCCGACCCGGGCCCGCCGGCCAGCGCCCCCGACCTCTGGCTGGCGCTGCACATCGCGGTCTCGCTCGCGACCTACGCCCTGGCGACCATCGCCGCGGTGGCCGGCGTCGCCGCCCTGATCCAGGAGCGCGGCCTCAAGGCCAAGCGGCCGGCCGCGCTGTCCCGCCGGCTGCCCTCCATCGCCGATGCCGAGGCCCTGCAGATCCGGCTGCTAGCCGCGGCCGAGATGGTGCTGGGCGTCGGCGTGCTGAGCGGCATGGGCCTGCAGTACGTCAGCCAGGGCACGGTCCTGGCGCTCGACCACAAGACGATCCTGTCGCTCCTGGCCTTCGCCGTCATCGGCCTGCTGCTGATCGTCCACCACCGCACCGGCCTGCGCGGCCGGCGCGCCGCCAGGCTGGTGCTGGTCGCCTACCTGCTGCTGACCCTGGCCTATCTCGGGGTCAAGTTCGTCACCGACGTGCTGGTCGCCTGACTCGACCGGCAAACGGCCGCCGCGGCGCTTGCAAGGCCGGCGGCCTTGCATTGAAATGCCTAGTTCATACGCAATGATTGGAATTGCCTAACAAATGGGCATCTCGATCGGGCCCGTCACCCTCGACAACCCGGTGATCCTGGCCCCCATGTCGGGGGTCACGGACCGGCCCTTCCGCCGCCTGGTCAAGCGCGGCGGCGCCGGGCTCGTGGTCTCGGAGATGATCGCCAGCCAGGCGATGATCCGGGCCCACCGGGATTCCCGGAAGCTCAGCGACCCCTGCGCCGAGGAGCACCCGATGGCGGTGCAGCTCGCCGGCTGCGAGCCCGCGGTCATGGCCGAGGCGGCCAAGCTGAACCGCGACCGCGGCGCGGCGATCATCGACATCAACTTCGGCTGCCCCTCCAAGAAGGTCACCAACAAGGCGGCCGGCTCGGCGCTGATGCGCGAGGAGGGCCTGGCCGCGCGGATCCTCGAGGCGACGGTCGCGGCGGTCGAGCTGCCGGTCACCTTGAAGATGCGCACCGGCTGGGACGACGGGAGCCGCAACGCGCCGCGCCTGGCCCGCATCGCCGAGGAGAGCGGCATCCGCATGGTCACCATCCACGGCCGCACCCGCTGCCAGATGTACAAGGGCAGCGCCGACTGGGACTTCGTGCGCGAGGTCAAGGCGGCGGTCTCGATCCCGGTGGTCGTCAACGGCGACGTCGAGAGCTTCGAGGACGCCCGCGAGGCCCTGGCGCGCTCGGGCGCCGACGCCGTGATGATCGGCCGCGGCGCCTACGGCCGGCCCTGGTTCCCCGGCCAGGTCGCCCGCTACCTGGCGAGCGGCGAGGCGCCGCCCGAGCCCGGCCTGGCCGAGCGCGAGGCGCTGTTGCTGGAGCACTACCGCGCCATCCTCGGCCACTACGGCCAAAGGAACGGTGTGCCGATCGCCCGCAAGCACCTGGGCTGGTACGCCAAGGGCCTGTTCGGCGCCGCCGAGTTCCGCGCCGCGGTCAACCGCGAGCCCGACCCGGCCAAGGTCGAGACGCAGATCCGGGCGCTGTTCCGCGTCGAGCAGGAGCGCCAGGCGGCATGAGCGCTCCCTCGAGGCAGGCCACCCAGCCGGACGCCGGGGCGGACGCGCCCTCGGTGCTGAACGCCCTGCCGGACGCCATCCTGGTGCTCGATTCGGCCGACCGCATCGTCTCGCTCAACGTCTCGGCCGAGCAGTTCTTCGCCGCCGGCAAGACCACCCTGGGCGGCCAGGCCCTGAGCGACCTGCTGCCGGCCGACAGCCCGGTCTTCGGCATCCTCGCCCAGGCCCGGCGCGGCAGCTACAGCGTCTCGGAGTCCGACATGCTGCTGGAGACGCCGCGCATCGGCAGCCGCTTCGTCGAGGTCGCGGCGGCGCCGATCCCGGAGCCGGGCGACCGGGTGGTGCTGTCGCTCAAGGAGCGCTCCATCGCCCGTAAGCTCGACCACCAGCTCGGCCACCGCAACGCGGCGCGCTCGGTCAGCGCCATGGCCGCCATGCTGGCCCACGAGGTCAAGAACCCGCTGTCCGGCATCCGCGGCGCCGCCCAGCTCATCGAGCAGACCGCCGACAGCGAGACCGCCGGCCTGACCCGGCTGATCTGCGAGGAGGCCGACCGCATCGTCGCCCTGGTCGACCGCATGGACAGCTTCGCCGACGACCGGCCGATCGAGCGCGGCGCGGTCAACATCCACGAGGTGCTGGAGCACGTCCGGCGGGTCGCCCAGGCCGGCTTCGCCCGCCAGCTCCGCTTCGTCGAGAGCTACGATCCCTCCCTGCCGCCGGTCCTCGGCAACCGCGACCTGCTGGTCCAGGTCTTTCTAAACCTGGTCAAGAACGCGGCCGAAGCCGTTGATGCCAAAGACGGCGAGATCCTGCTCGACACCCGCTACCGGCACGGCGTGCGGCTCGCCGTGCCGGGCGGCGGGGCGCGGGTCGACCTGCCGCTGACCGTCACCGTCGGCGACAACGGCGGCGGCATCCCGGCCGACATGATCAGCCACCTCTTCGATCCCTTCGTCACCAGCAAGACCGAGGGGCGGGGCCTCGGCCTGGCGCTGGTCGCCAAGATCGTCAACAACCACGGCGGGGTCATCGAGGCCGAGAGCGAGCCGCGGCGCACCCGCTTTCGGATCATGCTGCCGGTCTCGCCCGATGCCGGGACCCGGAGGGCCGCGCCGTGAGGCCGGCGACGATCCTGGTCGCCGACGACGACCGCGCGATCCGCACGGTCCTCACCCAGGCCCTGGGCCGCGAGGGCTTCGAGGTGCGCACCGCCGGCAACGCGGCGACCCTCTGGCAGTGGGTCTCGGACGGCGAGGGCGACCTGGTGATCACCGACGTGGTGATGCCCGACGAGAACGGCCTCGACCTGATCCCGCGCATCCGCCGGCACCGGCCGCAGCTCCGGGTCATCGTCATGAGCGCCCGCAGCACCCTGCTGACCGCCGTCAAGGCGACCGAGCGCGGCGCCTTCGAGTACCTGCCGAAGCCCTTCGACCTGCGCGACCTGCTCGCCGTGGTGCGCCGGGCCCTGTCCGAGCCGCAGGAGCCGGCGGCCGGCGAGGAGCCGGCGGGCGAGGGCGAGGAGGCGCTGCCGCTGATCGGCCGCTCGCCGGCCATGCAGGAGATCTATCGGGTGATGGCCCGGCTGATGGCCACCGACCTGACGGTGATGATCAGCGGCGAGAGTGGCACCGGCAAGGAGCTGGTGGCGCACGCCATGCACCAGTACGGCAAGCGCCGCAACGGCCCGTTCGTCGCCATCAACATGGCGGCGATCCCGCGCGAGCTGATCGAAAGCGAGCTGTTCGGCCACGAAAAGGGCGCCTTCACCGGCGCGCTGGCCAAGTCGAGCGGCCGCTTCGAGCAGGCGGAAGGCGGCACCCTCTTCCTCGACGAAATCGGCGAT
>JANQLT010000169.1 GCA_028280455.1 Kiloniellales bacterium | reverse complement strand
CCGCTCCCCCTCCCGGCCACCCAATAGGATACTGCCGTGGGTGGCCGGGAGGGGGAGCGGGCCGGTGCCGTGAGTCCGCGTCAGCGGAAAACGCTCTAGGCCTCGTTCCGGAGCGTCGAATGCCCAGACTTGCCGCCAACGTGAGTTGGCTGTTCACCGAGCTAGCCTTCCTCGACCGCTTCGCTGCCGCCGCCGACGCCGGTTTCGCCGCGGTCGAGTTCCTCTTCCCCTACGAGCACGCGCCCGAGGCTCTGGCCCGGGCGGCCGAGCGCTGCGGCCTCGAGGTCGCGCTCTTCAACCTCTGGCCGGGCGACTGGGAGGCCGGCGAGCGCGGCTTCGGCGCCCTGCCCGGCCGCGAAGCGGATTTCCGCGCCTCGCTCGAGCGCGCCCGGCCCTATGTCGAGGCGCTCGCCTGTCCGCGCATCCATGCCCTGGCCGGCGTGCCGCCCGCGCACGGCGACCCCGCCGACTGCCGGCGCGCTTTCCTGGGTAACCTGAGAGAGGCCGCCGACTGCTTCGCGCCCCTGGGCACGACGGTGACCATCGAGCCGATCAACCCGCAGGACATCCCCGGCTACTTCCTGACGCGCCAGGACCAGGCGGCAGGCATCCTCGACGAGCTGGGTGCCGCCAACGCGGCCCTGCAGCTCGACGTCTACCACTGCGCCAAGGTCGAAGGCGACCCGGCCGGACAGCTCGAGCGCCATATCGAGCGGATCGGCCACCTGCAGATCGCCGACCCGCCGGGCCGCCACGAGCCCGGCAGCGGGGAGCTCGACTTCCCGGCGCTCTTCGCCCAGCTCGAGCGGCTCGGCTACGACGACTGGATCGGCTGCGAGTACCGGCCCCGGGCGGGCACCTGGGCCGGCCTGGGCTGGGCCGAGCCCTACGGCATCCGCGCCGAGGGCGCCGCGGTTGAGGCGCTCTGACGGCCATGGACTCAGGCCCCCTGCCCGCTTCGACCCCACCCGCTTCAGGCGAGGAGCGGCTCCATCGGCTCGAGCGCTGGCTGATCGAGAGCGGCGCGCAGGCCGACGACCCCGGCCAGGTCCTCAAGGGCATCAGCAAGCAGCTCCTGGAGCTCGGCATCCCGCTGACCAGGACGACCCTTCACGTGCGCGCGCTGCACGCCGAGCGGATCGGCGTGACCCGGATCTGGCGCAAGGGACACAAGGTCGAGGAGGTCTACTTTCCGCACGGCGCGCGCGACGATCCGGTCTACCACAACAGCCCGCTCAAGGCGGTCTACGACAGCCGCGAGTGGCTGGTCCTCGCGGTCAACGAGGAGACGGCGAAGCGCTACAACATCGTGCCGGACCTGGTCGAGCTCGGCGTCACCGAGTACGTCGTCGCCCCGATGTTCTTCAGCAACGGCATGGAGAACGCGGTCACCTGGGCGACCGACCGGCCGGGCGGCTTCCTGGCCGAGGAGATCGAGCTGCTGCGCCGGCTCTTGCCGACCTTGAGGACGGTCTACGAGCTGAGGACCCTCCATCACACCTTCCACGACGTGCTGCGGATGTACGCCGGCCGCGGCCCCGCCGAGCGCATCCTCTCGGGCCAGGTGCGGCGCGGCGAGGTGGCTCGCATCGAGTCCGCCATCCTGTTCTGCGACATGCGCAACTTCACCGCGCTGACCGCGGCGATGCCGGCCGAGAACCTGGTGACCGTGCTGAACGAGTACTTCGACCACGTGGTGCCCCACGTGATCAGCCGGGCCGGCGAGATCCTCAAGTACCTGGGCGACGGCATCCTGGCGATCTTCCCGGCCGGCGAAGAGGACGAGGACGTGGCCTCGAGCAAGGCCATCACCTACTCCTGCATGGCCGCCTACGAAGCCGCCACCGCCATCGTCGAGGCGCTCGATGCGCGCAACGCCCGGCGCGGCGACGACTCGGTGCCCATCGAGCCCGCCGTCTCCCTGCACTACGGCCGCCTCGCCTACGGCAACGTCGGCTCCGGCGAGCGTCTCGATTTCACGGTGATCGGCTCCGCGGTGAACCTGACCAGCCGGCTGAACGAGCTCTGCAGCGTCGTCGAGCGGCCGATCCTGATGTCGGCGGATTTCGCCCAGCGGATCGGCAGCGACTGCTGCGTCCTCGGCTCCTTCGAGCTCAAGGGCATCGAGGGCCAGACCATCGTCCACGCACCGGAGTGACCTGCTTGTCCGACGATATCGCCTTGCTGACGGCCGGCGCGCTGCTGCGCCACTACCGACACGGCAGCCTCTCGCCTGTCGAGGTGACCCGCGCGGCCCTGGACCGCATCGAGCGCCTGAACGGCGCGGTCAAGGCCTTCATCTTCGTCGACGCCGAGGGCGCGCTCGCGGCGGCCAAGGAGTCCGAGCGGCGCTGGCGCGACGGCCGGCCTCTGGGCCTGGTCGACGGCGTGCCGACGACCGTCAAGGACGTGGTGGTGGCCGCCGGCTGGACCACGCGCTTCGGCAGCCTGACCAGCGAGCCCGACAACCCGAGCCCGCATGACGGGCCCTCGGTGGCGCGGCTGCGCGCCCAGGGCGCCGTGCTGCTCGGCCTGACGGCCTCGCCCGAGTTCGGCTGGAAGGGCCTGACCGACAGCCCCCTGGCCGGCATCACCCGCAACCCCTGGGACCTGTCGCGCACGCCGGGCGGCAGCAGCGGCGGCGCGGCGGGCGCGGCGGCCCTCGGCATGGGCGCGCTGCACATCGGCACCGACGGCGGCGGCTCGATCCGCATCCCCGCGGGCCTCAGCGGGGTCTTCGGCCTCAAGCCCGCCTTCGGCCGGGTCGCGGCCTTCCCCTTCAGCCCCTTCGGCACGGTCTCCCATGTCGGGCCGATGGCCCGCAGCGTCGAGGACCTGGCGCTGATGCTGACGGTGATGGCCGGCCCCGACCCGCGCGACCCCCACAGCCTGCCGGCCTCCCACCAGGACTACCGGGTCGGCCTGGAGGCGGGCCTCGCCGGCCTCAAGATCGGCTTCAGCCCGGACCTCGGCTTCGTCCGGGTCGATCCGGAGGTCGCCGCCGCCGTCGCCCAAGCGGTCGAGACCCTGGCCGATCTCGGCGCGACGGTCGAGACGGTGGAGCCCCCCTTCGAGGCGCCGCTGGAGACCTTCCATACCCATTGGTTCGCCGGCGCGGCCCGGCGCCTGTCCTTGGTGCCGGAAGACAAGCGCCGGCTCTGCGACCCCGCCTTCCGGGAGATCGCCGCCATCGGCGGGACCTACAGCCTGGCGCAGTACCAGCAGGCGATGGCCGACCGCGAGGACCTGCAGCGGGCCATGCGCGCCTTCCACCAGGACTACGACCTGCTGGCCACGCCGAGCGTGGCGATTCCCGCCTTCGAGGCCGGCCTCGAGGTGCCCGAGGGCTCGGGCCTGGAGCGCTGGACCGAGTGGGCCGGCTTCAGCTACCCCTTCAACCTGACCCAGCAGCCGGCCTGCAGCCTGCCCTGCGGCCTGACGGCCGCCGGTCTGCCCATCGGTCTGCAGCTCGTCGGGCCGCGCTACGACGACGCCCTGGTGCTGCGCGCCGCCCGGGCCTTCGAGACGACCCGGCCCTTCCAGGCACCGCCCAAGCCCTCCCTGCGCTGACCGCCGGAGCGGCTTGCGCCGGCCACGGCACGCTGTGCTAGAGATGGCGGCGGGATGATCGGCCAACCGCATCGCGGCCCCCTCGCTGCGCTGGCTTTCGCGCTCGGCCTCTGGCTCTGGCCGGCCGCGGCGAGCGAGACGGCGGTCCGCCACCGCGACTGGGTCGCGAGCTGCCCCGGCGACGGCGACACCCTCTGCGTCGCCGAGACCGAGGCACGGCGCGGCGACGGCGCGTCCCGCCTCAGGGTCACCCGCGGGCCGGGCGGCCGGGCCCGCGCGCTGGTCATCGACACCGGCGCCCGCAGCCTGGCCGAGAACGCGACCCTCACGCTCCGCGTCGACGGCAAGGCGCCGCTCTCGATCCGCCATGCCACGGCCGTCGGCCGCAGCGAGGCGGAGGGCTTTCGCCTGCTCGACGCCGCCCTGGTCAAGAAGCTGGTCGCCCAGATGAAGGCCGGCCGGCGGCTGACGGTCAGCTACCGGGACAGCGCCGGCCAGTCGCGCTCCGCGGAGTTCTCCCTGATGGGCCTGACAGCTTCGCTCCGCAGCCATCAGCGCGGCGCCCCCGGTGCCGGCCCCCAGGGCCCGCCGGATCTCTATCCGCCGCCCGAGCACGACGGCAAGCCCGAGGTCCAGGCCCGAGCGGGCGACCAGGGCACGGTCTTCACCCCGGCCGGCGAGATCCCGCCGGTCGGCGGCTGCTACGAGCACCGGCGCCTGCACGACGACAAGGGCTACTTCATCGGCTGGTCGTCGCGCTACCGCTGTTAGGGCGTTCCTTGCTTGGGCGGAATCGGCAGCGGCCCACCCCTGCGGCGACGCTCGTGGCGGTAGCCGTCGACATCGAAACGAACCGCCCCCTCACCCAGCTCCGGCTAGGCTCGGCTGCGCCTCGCCAAGCCTGCGCATCCCTCTCCCCCGTCGGGGGAGAGGGCTGTGGAGGC
>JANQLT010000168.1 GCA_028280455.1 Kiloniellales bacterium | reverse complement strand
CCGCTCCCCCTCCCGGCCACCCAATAGGATACTGCCGTGGGTGGCCGGGAGGGGGAGCGGGCCGGTGCCGTGATTCCGCGTGAGCGGAAAACGCTCTAGGCCGCCGGCTTCTGCTGACGCGACCAGACCAGGACGATCAGCGCGACCAGCAGGACGATGCCCGCGACGACGAGCATGTTCTGCGTCCGCAGGGTGTCGAGCTGCTCGCTCATGCCGCCGAGCTGCGCTTGCAGGCTGTCGATGGACTCGGCGTTGCCGCCGACCGCCGCGGCGACGGCCTCGAGGCGGGCGCCCTGGCCGTCGACCTGATCGGAGACGGCGCCGATGTCCTCCGACAAGCCGTCGAGGACCGCCGCTCTTGCCGTCGCGCCGGCCGCGGCCACGTCGCGCTCCAGGGTCAGCAGGCAGTACTTCAGGGCGGCGCGGGTCGCCGCGGCGAGGGCTCTGATCGGCGTCGAGGCGCTATCCTTGGGTGTCAGGTCCCAGCCGAACTCGGTGGTGACTTCCTTGGCCAGCTTGAAGGCGAAGAGGCCGTTGCTGCTCGGCTCGATGCCGGTGCCGAGAATCTCGTCGCAGTTCGGCGGCTCGAACCCGGCGACCACGTCGCTCAGTTGCGGGCCTTCGCCCCTCTTGAGGCAACGGTGGGCGAGGAAGTTCTCGACCAGGCCGGATTTGCAGGAGGGGATATGCTCGACGATGGCGCAGGGGCGCTGGTTCTCGCCGCCGCAGGTCTTGGGAAAGCCGCCGCCGATCGGCAGCGGTGGCGCGTTCTCTTCCTTGACGCATCTCTGGAAGGGAATCTCCGCGAGGCCTTTCTCGCAGGACGGAAAGGCCTTCCAGACCGGACAGGGCTTCTCGTTCAAGGCGCCGCAGCCCGAGACTTGCTCGGGCTTCTTCACCAGCTTGAGAGCGTGGGTCGGCTGGCTGGTCGATATGGAAACTACGACAGCCAGTAGGGCGGCAACGAGGATAGATTGACGATGTTTGACCAAAGGAGCCTCCCGCTGGACACTGCAATCGAGGGCCCTTTGTAGGTTTGCTGATCGAATCGGGCCAGCGACACCTGTGGCGCCCGTTGAAAATGCCACTGGGAAACTTCAAGCAATGGCAACTCTGACGATCCGTCCGCCGAACGATCAGCATGAGCGACTCAAGGCGCTCGCGGCGCGGCGGGGAACCAGTCTGAACAAGCTGTTCGAGGAGTTCTCGGCCCGGGCCTTGGCGGAAGCCGACGTCGAAGCGCGATTCCTCACCAGGGCGGCGCGCGGCGACGTCGAGCAGGGCCTGGCCATCCTGGACAAGCTCGACCGTCACTACCGAAGGGCCCGAGCCTGACGACGGCGCAGCCGGACCTATAGGGCGTCGACGAAACTCTCGCGCGGGCCGGCGCGGAGGATCGCCGCGAGGCGCTTCAGGCCTTCCTTGAGGCGGGCGCGGGTGCGCGGCGGGCCGAGGGAGATCTTGACCGCGTGGGTGACGGTCTGGCGGCCGACCGTGCAGGCCTCGGCCGGCGTGACGATGACGCTGCGGCGCTGGGCCTCGGCGGCGAAATCCGCGGAGCGCCAGGGCTCCGGCAGGGTCAGCCAGATCGAGATCGCGCCCGGCGGGCCGAGCGGCGACCAGGGGCCGAGAATCTCGTGCGCCAAGGCCAGGCGGGCGTCGGCCTCGCGCCGGTGCGCCTGCAGCATCTCGTCGGCGGTGCCGTCCTCGATCCAGCGGGCCGCGATCTCGCCGGTGAGCGGCGGCGCCATCCAGCAGATCGCCCGCATCGCGGCCGACAAGCGGTCGGTCATGCGCGTCGGGCCGGCGAGGAAGCCGACGCGCAGGGCCGGCGCGACCGACTTCGACAGGCTGGTCAGGAACAGCACCCGCTCCGGCGCCAGGGCTTTCAAAGGGGTCATGCGCTGCTCGGCGAGCAGGCCGAAGATATCGTCCTCGATGATCGTCAGGTCGTGCCGCTCGGCGACGGCGACGATCTCCCGGCGCCGCGCCTCGGACATGGTCGCCGTCGTCGGGTTCTGGTAGGTCGGCACGCAGTAGAGCGCGGCGATGCCGTTGCCCTGGCAGGCGGCCTCCAGGGCATCGGGGCAGAGGCCTTCCTCGTCCAGCGCCACGCCCTCCAGGCGCAGCCCGTAGTGCCGGGCGAGAGGCTGGACGCCGGCATAGACGAGCTGCTCGCAGAGCAGGCGGTCGCCCGGCTGGGTCAGGCTGGCCAGGCTCACCGCGATGGCGTTCTGGGCGCCGGCCGTCAGCACCACGTGGCGCGGCTCGACCTCGACGCCCGAGCGCGCCAGCCAGGCCGCCCCGGCGGCCCGGTGTCGGGCGAGGCCGGCATGGGGGTGGTAGTCGAACAGCGTGGCGAGGTCGGGGTCCTTGGCCAGGCTGTCGAGCGCCGCGCCGTAGTACTGCTCTTGGCCGCAGGGCGGCGGGAAGGCGAAGTTCATCAGGATGTCGCCCTGGCCCTCGGACTCCTCGTCGCTGGTCAGCAGCAGGCGCTCGGCGGTGCCGGGGTTGCGCACGAAGGTGCCGCGGCCGACCTCTCCGCTGATCAGGCCGCGCCGCTCGGCCTCGGCATAGGCCCGGCTGACGGTGCCCACCGTCACCCCGAGGTCCCAGGCCAGGTCGCGGTGAGTCGGCAGGCGGTCGCCGGCCTTCAGGGCGCCCTCGTTGATGTCCTCGGCCAGCGCCTCGGCGATCGCCATGTAGCGCGGGCCGGCATGGGACTGGAGGTCGGGCTGCCATTTTGTCATGGTGACAATTCCTTCCTTGACCCAAACAATATGGTATCAATATCGTCATTGCAACCATCGACTTGAGTTATCGTCCCTCGAAAGGAGACGAAAAATGGCGACAATGTACCGGGCGAGCCCCCCATCCGGGTTCATTGCCACCCTTTTCGGCGGCCGCTATCCATTGTTCCGCCGGCCGGCCGACATTGTCCTGCTGGCCTTCGGGCTCTTGAAGGTCTGGGCCGACAGGGCCCGCCAGCGCCGCGAGCTCGCCGCCCTCAACGAGCGCGACCTCGAGGACATCGGCCTGACCCGGCTGGAGGCACGGCACGAGGCGGCCAAGCCTTTCTGGCAGGCCTAGGGGAATGCCCGGCATGGCGACGACGGCGGCCCCTGTGCCGCCGCCCGCGCTCAAGCGGGCGGCGATCTACGGCGTCGCCGTCCTGGCCGTGCTGATCTGGGCCGGGACGCCGGCCGCCACCAAGCTGGCGGTCGGCCAGCTCGATCCCTGGGCGGTCGGCGTCCTGCGCACGCTGATCGCCGCGCTCCTGGCGCTGCCGCTGCTGCTCTGGCGGCCGGCACCCTTGCCGGCCTCGCGCGGCGGGCGGAGCGCGCTGGCGCTCGCCTCGCTCGGCGGCTTCGCGCTCTTCCCGCTGCTGTTCAGCTTCGGCGTCTCCCGGACCAGCGCCGGCCACGCGGCGCTGCTGATCGCCGTGGCGCCGCTCTTCACCGGGCTGATCGCGGCGACGCTGGTCGGCCGGCTGCCCGGCCGCGCCTGGTGGCTGGGCGCGCTGATCGCGCTGCTCGGCATCGTCGTGCTGATCGACGATCGCTTCGGCCTGGCCCTGAGCGACGGCAGCCTGTTCGGCGACCTGATCGTCATCGCTGCCTGCTTCGCCGCCGCGCTCGGCTACGTCGCCGGCGCGCGGGCGGCGCGCGAGATCGACGCCTGGTCGGTGACGCTCTGGAACGCCCTCGGCGCGGCCGCGGTCCTGGCGCCCTTCGCCCTGGCGCTGCTGCCCTGGCCGGCGCTCTGGTCGCTCGGCTGGTCAGGCTGGGCGGCGCTGATCTACCTGGCGATCCCGGCCTCCATGCTGGCCTACGCGCTCTGGTACTGGGCGCTGGCCCAGGACGACATCGGCCGTACCGGCACGATCCAGTTCGCCCAGCCGCTGCTCGGCATGCTGATCGCGGTGCTGCTGCTCGACGAGCCGCTGACCTGGCCGCTGCTGATCGCCGCCGCGCTGATCGTCGCCGGCGTCGCCCTGGCGCAACGCAAAGGCTGACCTGCACTTCGACCCGCACTTCGAAAGGACTCCCCCATGGAGATCGCCATCTATCAAGTCGATGCCTTCGCCAGCCGGCCCTTCAGCGGCAACCCGGCCGCCGTCTGCCCGCTGGCGGAGTTCCTGCCGGACGAGGTGCTGCAGGGCATCGCGCTGGAGAATAACCTCTCGGAGACGGCCTTTCTGGTGAAGCGCAACGGCGCCTACGACCTGCGCTGGTTCACGCCGGCCTACGAGGTCGATCTCTGCGGCCACGCGACGCTCGGCTCCTCCTATGTCGTGGCCACGCACCTGGAGCCCGGCAGCGACGAGATGGCTTTCGACACCCGCAGCGGCCGGCTGACCGTGACGCGCGACGGCGAGCTGTTCCGCATGGACTTCCCGGCCCTCGAGGCCAAGCGGCTGGACTCCCTCGGCACCGCCGCCGAAGCTCTGGGTGCCGGACCCAACGAGCTCTACGAGGGCATGGATTGGATGGCGGTCTTCGACAGCGAAGCCGAGGTGGCAGCCTTGCAGCCCGACATGAACAGGGTCGCGGCGTTGCCGACGCGCGGCCTGATCGCCACCGCGCCCGGCGAGCAAGTCGACTTCATCTCGCGCTTCTTCGCGCCGGGCGGCGGCATCCCGGAGGATCCGGTGACCGGCTCGGCCCATTCCATGATGACGCCCTATTGGGCCGAGCAGCTCGGCAAGCATCAGCTCGAAGCGCGGCAGATCTCGCCGAGGGGCGGCGAGCTCTGGCTGGAGCATCGCGGCGAGCGCGTCGGCATCGCCGGGCGCGTCCGGCCCTACATGGAAGGCCGCATCTTTGTCTGACGGTCGTAGCAATGACTGAAGGCCGCAAGGCGCGCGGCGCGATCGTGCCGGCGCGGGCGCCCGAGGACATGGCGCGCGTCCGCGATCTCTTCCTCGAGTACCAGGACTGGCTGCAGGTCGATCTCTGCTTCCAGGGCTTCCAGGAAGAGCTGGCCGGCCTGCCGGGCACGTACGCGCCGCCGGCCGGCGGTCTCTGGTTCGCCGAGGTCGAGGGCGAGACGGCCGGCATCGTCGGCCTGCGCCCGCTCGACGAAGCGGGGATCTGCGAGCTGAAGCGCTTGTGGATTCGCGCCGGTTATCGCGGCCTCGGACTCGGCCGCCGGCTGACCGAGACCGCGCTGGCTGCCGCCGAGGCCGCCGGCTACGCGCGCATCTGCCTCGACACCTTGCCGATGATGGGCGAGGCGCAGGCGCTCTACCGCAGCCTCGGATTCGAGGAGACCGCGCCCTACTACCACAACCCCGTCGAAGGCGTGCGCTATCTCGAAAAGGCGCTTTCCGCGTCCGGCGCAAGGAGCGGATAGAAGGGCGGCGGCCGCGACCCTAGCTTTCGATCAGACGATGAAAGAGATCCGAAAGCGAGGACCGCGACCATGATCGACATCACCCATAGACCGAGCCTGATACCCGCCGCGGGCAGGTCGGGCGTCGTGCGCCCGTCGCCGCGCTCGTTGCTGACTCGGCTCGCCGCCTTGCTGCGGACCTACCAGCAGCGCCAGCTCCAGCGCCGCGAGCTGCGCATGCTCGACGAGCGCGGGCTGAAAGACATCGGCCTGACCCGCGCACAGGTCGACGTCGAGTGCAGCAAGCCCTTCTGGCGGCCCTGACGGAGGGGCGGCATAATGCCGCCCCGCGCCGCCTGAGAGAGTCGGCGGCGCGACGGGGCAGGGGGCGGCATGTCGGATCGTTTCTTCGACGACTTTCACATCGGTGAGGTTTTCACGACACCGGGGATCACGCTCAGCGAATCGCAGATCCTCGACTTCGCCCTGGTCTACGACCCGCAGCCCTTCCACATCGACGTCGTCGCCGCGGCCGAGTCGCCTTTCGGCGGCGTGATCGCCAGCGGCTTCCAGACTCTGGCGCTGTCCTTCCGCGCCTTCTACCAGGCCAACGTGATCAACGCCTGCTCGCTCGGCTCGCCCGGCTTCGACGCGCTGCGCTGGACCGCCCCGGTGCGGCCCGGCGACACCCTGCACGTCGAGGCGGCGGTGCGCGAGAAGACGCCCTCGAAGAGCAAGCCCAGCCGCGGCACCTTGATCATGGACTACGCCACCAAGAACCAGCACGGCGACACCGTCATGACCTTCACGGCGATCCACCTGATGCGCCGGCGGGAGGGCGAGGGCGCCGCATAAGGTCTCGAGCGGCTCATTTTGCTGCACTGCAACATAATCGTTTTCGCTCCCGGATCGCGGTGCTAAGGTCGCGCCCACTCGCCACTCGGCGAGCCCATCCGATGCGACTTTCGGCCTCCAGATGACCGCCTCGCCCCCCGTCAAACCCGCGCGCCGACCCGGCAATCCCTGCTTTTCCTCGGGCCCCTGCGCCAAGCGGCCCGGCTGGTCGCCGGCGGCGCTCGAGGGCGCCCTGGTCGGCCGCTCGCACCGCGCGGCGGCGCCCAAGGCGCGCCTGAAGGAAGTCATCGCCCGCTCCAAGGCGCTGCTCGGCGCGCCCGAGGACTATCGCCTGGCCATCGTGCCGGGCTCCGACAGCGGCGCCGTCGAGATGGCGCTCTGGTCGATGCTCGGCGCCCGCGGCGTCGACGTGCTGGCCTGGGAGTCCTTCGGCAAGGGCTGGGCCAAGGACATCACCGGCCAGCTCCGCCTGAACGACGCCCGGCTGCTGGAGGCGGACTACGGCTCGCTGCCGGACCTCGGCCAGGTCGACTGGGACTGCGACGTGGTCTTCACCTGGAACGGCACGACCTCGGGCGTGCGCGTGCCGGACGGCGACTGGATCCCGGCGGAGCGAACGGGCCTGGCGATCTGCGACGCCACCTCGGCAGTGTTCGCCATGGACCTGCCGCTCGACAAGCTCGATGTCGTCACCTGGTCCTGGCAGAAGGCCCTGGGCGGCGAGGCGGCGCACGGCATGCTGCTGCTTTCGCCGCGCGCGGTCGAGCGGCTGGAGAGCTACAGGCCCGACTGGCCGCTGCCGAAGGTCTTCCGCATGACCAGGGCCGGCAAGCTCGACGAGGCGCTGTTCGAGGGCGCGACCATCAACACGCCCTCGATGCTCTGCGTCGAGGACGCGCTCGACGCGCTGACCTGGGCCGACTCGATCGGCGGCCGCGACGCGCTGATCGCCCGCACGACGGCGAATCTCGCCGCCGTCGACAAGTGGGTCGCGCAGACCGATTGGATCGATTTCCTGGCGGCGGCGCCGGCGACGCGCTCGCCGACCAGCATCTGCCTCAAGGTGGTCGATCCCTGGTTCGAGGCGCTCGGCGAGCCCGAGCAAAAGGCCGTCACCAAGGCCGTGGTCGCCGCCTTGGAGCGCGAGGGCGTCGGCTACGACCTCGGCGCCTACCGCGACGCGCCGCCCGGATTCCGCATCTGGGGCGGTGCCACGGTCGAGACCGAGGATCTCGAAGCCCTGCTGCCCTGGCTCGACTGGGCCTATCGCCGCACCAAGGCCGAGGAGGCCGCCGCCGCATGAACCGGAGCGCGCCCAAGGTCTTCATCGCCGACAAGGTGAGCCCGATGGCGGCCGAGCTGCTGCGCGAGCGCGGCCTGGCGGTCGAGCTGGAGCCGGGCCTGACCGGCGCGGCCCTGGCGGCCAAGGTCGCCGAGGCCGAGGGCCTGATCGTCCGCTCGGCGACCAAGGTGACCGAGGACGTGATCGCCGCGGCGCCGCGGCTGCGCGTCGTCGGCCGCGCCGGCATCGGCGTCGACAACGTCGACCTGCCCGCCGCCACGGCGCGCGGCATCGTCGTCATGAACACGCCGGGCGGCAATTCCATCACCACGGCCGAGCATGCCATCGCCCTGCTGCTGGCGGTGGCCCGGCAGATCCCCGCCGCCGACCGCTCGACCCGCAGCGGGCTCTGGGAGAAGAGCCGCTTCATGGGCGTCGAGCTGACCGGCAAGGTGCTCGGCGTCATCGGCTGCGGCAACATCGGCGCCATCGTCGCCAACCGCGGCCTCGGCCTGAAGATGCGCGTGCTGGCCTACGATCCCTTCCTGTCGCCGGAGCGGGCGCGCGACCTCGCCATCGAGAAGGTCGAGCTGGACGCGCTGTTGCAGCGCGCCGACTTCATCACCCTGCACGTGCCGCTGACCGAGCAGACCCGGAACATCATCGACGCGGCTGCGCTGGCGAAGTGCAAGACCGGCGTGCGGATCATCAACTGCGCGCGCGGCGGCCTGATCGTCGAGCCGGACCTGGAAGCCGCCATCGCCGAGGGCAAGGTGGCCGGCGCTGCGCTCGACGTCTTCGAGGAGGAGCCGGCGCGCGAGAACAGCCTCTTCGCCCTCGATCAGGTGATCGCCACGCCGCATCTCGGCGCCTCGACGACCGAGGCGCAGGAGAAGGTCGCGGTGCAGATCGCCGAGCAGATGGCCGACTATCTGCTGACCGGCGCGATCAGCAACGCCCTCAACATGCCCTCGCTGACCGCCGAGGAGGCGGCGCGCCTCGAGCCCTACATGGCGCTCGCCGGCCAGCTCGGCAGCTTCGCCGGCCAGATGACCCAGACCGGCCTGGAGGCCGTGACCCTGGAGTACGAAGGCCAGGTCGCCGGCCTGAGCTGCCGGCCGCTGACCCAGGTCGCGCTGGCCGCCCTGCTGCGGCCGATGCTGGACTCGGTCAACATGGTCAACGCACCGGTGATCGCGCGCGAGCGCGACATCGAGGTGAGCGAGGTGACGCACGACCGGGACTGCGACTATCAGACGCTGATCCGCCTGACGGTGCGCACCGAGCGCCAGACCCGCTCGGTCGCCGGCACCCTGTTCGGCGGCAACAAGCCGCGCCTGGTCGAGATCAAGGGCATCTCGGTCGAGGCCGACCTCGGCCCGCACATGCTCTACATCACCAACGAGGACAAGCCCGGCCTGATCGGTGCGCTCGGCAGCGTGCTCGGCGACGCCGGGGTCAACATCGCCACCTTCCACCTGGGCCGCGCCGCCCGGGGTGCCGATGCCATCGCCCTGATCGAGATCGACGAGCCCCTGGCGCCCGAGGTGCTGGAGCAGGTCCGCGGCCTGGCGCACATCCGCCAGGCCGTGCCGCTGTCGTTCTGAGCTTTCCCTGCTTGCGCGGCATTGGGGCCGGGCAGCCTTCGAGGTCGAAACGAACCGCCCCCTCACCCGGCTCCGGCTAGGCTCGGCGAAACCATCAACACACTCCACAAAACACACGCTGACACCCTTAACACTCTAGATCTCATGACAGACATTGGCACAAACATCATCCCAACCAACACAGCCACACATATTGCCGACTCTCTCCATCACATCATC
>JANQLT010000124.1 GCA_028280455.1 Kiloniellales bacterium | reverse complement strand
GACCAGGTGGCCGGCGAGCTCGGCGGCGCGCGCCTGATGTTCATGCAGTCCAACGGCGGCCTGACCGGCGCCCCGCTGTTTCAGGGCAAGGACTCGATCCTCTCCGGGCCGGCCGGCGGCATCGTCGGCGCGGTGCGCACGGCGGTCATGGGCGGCTTCGACAAGCTGATCACCTTCGACATGGGCGGTACCTCGACCGACGTGGCGCACTACGACGGCGACTACGAGCGGGCCTTCGAGACGCTGGTCGCCGGCGTGCGCATGCGCGCGCCGATGATGCAGATCCACACCGTGGCCGCCGGCGGCGGCTCGATCCTGCACTTCGACGGCGCGCGCTATCGGGTCGGCCCGGACTCGGCCGGCGCCAACCCGGGCCCGGCCTGCTACCGCCGCGGCGGGCCGCTGGCGGTGACCGACTGCAACGTCATGCTGGGCCGCATCGTGCCGCGCTACTTCCCCAAGGTCTTCGGGCCGCAGGGCGACCAGCCGCTCGACGAGGCGGCGGTGCGCGCGGGCTTCGAGGCGCTGGCCGGGGAGATCCACGAGGCCACCGGCGACCGGCGGGCGCCCGAGGCGGTGGCCGCCGGCTTCCGCCGCATCGCGGTCGAGAACATGGCCAACGCGATCAAGAAGATCTCGACCCAGCGCGGCTACGACGTCACCGACTACACGCTCTGCTGCTTCGGCGGCGCCGGCGGCCAGCATGCCTGCGACATCGCCGACACGCTCGGCATGACGCGCATCTTCCTGCACCCGCTGGCCGGCGTGCTCTCGGCCTACGGCATGGGGCTGGCCGACCTCCGGGCCTTGCGCGAGCAGGCCGTCGAGGCGCGGCTGTCCGACGACCTGGTCGAGGAGATCGCCGGCCGGCTCGACGCGCTGGCCGAGGACGCGACCGGGGAGCTGCGGGCGCAGCGCATCGCGGACAGCAGGATCTCGGTCGAGCGCCGGGCCCACCTGCGCTACGAGGGCAGCGACTCCTCGATGATGGTGGCCTTCGGCGCGCGCGACGCGCTGGTCGCCGAGTTCGAGGCGGCGCACCGCCAGCGCTACGGCTTCGTCATGGCCGAGAAGCCGCTGGTCGTCGAGGCGATCTCGGTCGAGGCCATCGGCCACACCGACGCCGCCGAGGATCCCGAGCAGCCGCTGGCCGCGCGCGACGAAGCGCCGGCGCCGGCCGAGCGCGTGCGGATGTATGCCGGCGAGACCTGGCAGGAGACGCCGGTCTATCGGCGCGAGGACCTGGTGCCGGGCGACCGCGTCGAGGGACCGGCGATCCTCATCGAGCCGACCAGCACGACGGTGATCGAGCCCGGCTGGCGAGGCGCGGTGACGGCGCGCGACCACCTGGTGCTGGAGCGCGTCGTGCCCTTGGAGCGGGCCCATGCCGTCGGCACCGAGGTCGATCCGGTCATGCTGGAGATCTTCAACAACCTCTTCATGTCGATCGCCGAGCAGATGGGCTCGACCCTCGAGAACACGGCCTACTCGGTGAACATCAAGGAGCGGCTCGACTTCTCCTGTGCCCTCTTCGATCCCGAGGGCAACCTGGTCGCCAACGCGCCGCACATGCCGGTGCACCTGGGCTCGATGAGCGAGTCGGTGCGCGCGGTGATCCGGGCCAGGGGCGAGAACATGACGCCAGGCGACGTCTACGTGCTCAACGCGCCCTACAACGGCGGCACCCACCTGCCGGACATCACGGTGATCACGCCGGTCTTCGACGAGGCCGGCGAGACGCTGCTGTTCTACGTCGGCAGCCGCGGCCACCACGCCGACGTCGGCGGCATCACGCCGGGCTCGGTGCCGCCCGACAGCAAGACCGTCGAGGACGAGGGCGTGCTGATCGACAACGTCACCCTGGTCGACGCCGGCCGCTTCCTCGAGGACGAGATCGCCGCGCTCCTCGGTTCCGGGCCGCACCCGGCGCGCAACGTGCCGCAGAACATCGCCGACCTGAAGGCGCAGATCGCCGCCAACGAGAAGGGCGTGCAGGAGCTGCGCCGGATGATCGGCCAGTTCGGCCTCGACGTGGTCCACGCCTACATGGGCCACGTGCAGGACAACGCCGAGGAGCAGGTCAGGCGGGTGCTCGACGTGCTCAAGGACGGCTCCTTCACCTATCCGCTGGACGACGGTGCCCAGGTCAGCGTCGACATCCGCATCGACAAGGCCCGGCGCAGCGCGGTGATCGACTTCAGCCAGTCGAGCGATCAGCAGCAGAGCAACTTCAACGCCCCCTCGGCGGTCTGCCGGGCGGCCGTGCTCTACGTCTTCCGCACCCTGGTCGACGACGAGATCCCGATGAACGAGGGCTGCCTGAAGCCGCTGGAGCTGATCATCCCGGAAGGCTCGATGCTGAACCCGCAGTACCCGGCCGCGGTGGTCGCCGGCAACGTCGAGACCAGCCAGATCATCACCGACACGCTCTACGGCGCGCTCGGCGTCATGGCGGCGGCGCAGGGCACCATGAACAACGTCACCTTCGGCAACGAGCGCCACCAGTACTACGAGACCATCTGCGGCGGCTCCGGCGCCGGCCCCGGCTTCGACGGCACCGACGCCGTGCACACCCACATGACCAACTCGCGGCTGACCGACCCCGAGGTGCTGGAGTGGCGCTTCCCGGTGCTGCTGGAGAGCTTCGAGATCCGCAAGGACAGCGGCGGCGCGGGGCAGTGGAGCGGCGGCGACGGCGTGCGCCGGCGGCTGCGCTTCGGCGAGGCCATGACCGCGGCGATCCTCTCCAGCCACCGCAAGGTGCCGCCCTACGGCGCGGCCGGCGGCGAGGCCGGGGCGCTCGGCAACAACTGGGTCGAGCGGGCCGACGGCGGCCGGCAGGCGCTCTCCGGCACCGACAAGGCCGAGATGGGCCCGGGCGACGTGCTGGTGGTGGAGACGCCGGGCGGAGGCGGCTACGGTAGGAAGGAGGACCAGCGGGAGGCCGCCGAATGAGCGCCTTTGTCGACCTGACCCAGCCCTTCTACGACGGCATGCCGGGCTTCTCCATGACCGGGCCCGACGGCCAGAAGGTCCATTGCACGGCGCGCGTGCGCGAGACTCTGAGCCACGCCGACACGGCGCCGCTCTACGGCGGCAAGTGCGCCTTCGCCTACACCGAGCTCAACTTCTACGGCTCGATCGGCACCCGGCTCGACTCGCCCTACATCCGCTACCCGGAGGCGCGCGACATCGGCCAGCTCGGGCTCGAGGAGCTGATCCTGCCGGGCATCGCGCTCGACCTGCGCGGCTGGTCGCCGGAGGCGCCGGTCAACCCGGACGACGTCGAGCTGCCCGAGGATCTCGCCGGCCATGCCGTGCTGTTCAACTTCGGCTGGGACGCCGACTGGGGCGGCGAGCGCTACCTCGCCAACCCCTACATCGGCACGCCGCTGATCGACCTGTTGATCGAGCGTGGCGTCAAGCTGGTCGGCGTCGACTGCGTCAGCGTCGACGGCAAGCTCGATCCCGAGCGCCCGGCGCATAGCCGGCTGCTCGCCAACGACATCCTGATCGTCGAGGACCTGCGCGGGCTCGAGGCGCTGCACGGCAAGGCCTTCCGCTTCTTCGCCATGCCCCTGCCGGTGCGCGGCGCGGCCTCCATGCCGGTGCGGGTCTTCGCGGAGGTCCTGTCTTGAGCGCGGCCCGCCAGCGCGGCCGGCCGATCGTCGCCTCCGCCCACCTGGTCTCCGAGCAGGCCACCGAGCTGAGCGAGCTGGAGTTCGGCCTGGTCACCGCGACCAACGCCTTCAACCGCTGGATCGTGCGCTGCATGGCGGCCGCCGGCTGCCCGGACCTGAGCGCGCTCGACGTCCAGGTGCTGCACCAGGTCAACCACCGCGGCCGGCGCAAGAAGCTGGCCGACCTCTGCCTGCTGCTGAACATCGAGGACAGCCACACGGTCACCTACGCCCTGCGCAAGCTCGCCCGCCTCGGCCTGATCGACGGCGAGAAGAGCGGCAAGGAGATGCTCTACGCCACGACGGAGGCCGGCGAGGCGGCCTGCGAGCGCTACCGCCAGGTCCGCGAGGACTGCCTGATCTCGGCGCTGGAGGCCTTCGCGCCGGCCGGCGCGAAAGAGCTCAATGTGCAAGCCGGCAACGCCGCCAACCTGCTGCGCGCGATCTCCGGCCTCTACGACCAAGCCGCCCGCGCCGCGACGTCGCTTTAGATGGAAACGACGTTGTGCCCGTCACCGCTGTCACCGACAGTAGTTGCTGACAGTGAGAAAGGCGGTTCGATGTTTGGTTTTGACACGGATGAACACAGATGGACACGGATAACAGGAAACTAGAAGAGCTCTTGATCCTGTTTCCTGTTATCCGTGTCCATCTGTGTTCATCCCTGTGAAATCGACTGACAGTTGCGGCAAACGTCGCCCCTGGTCACGCGCACGCCGGCAACTCCACCATCGCGCCGTCATTGCGAGCGCAGCGAAGCGATCCAGTGACTTGCAGCTAGCGACGCGGTTCTGGATTGCCGCGCCGCCTGATGGCGGCTCGCAATGGCAGAGTTGAGCCGGTGCCGTACGGGCCTTGTGTCAGTCGTTGCGTAGCTCTTTGTTGGCCTCGGCCTCCTTGGCGTCGCGCTTCAGGTCGGCCTTTTCCTTCTCGACGTAGTGCTTGAGGCGGGAGTCCTGATCGGCCGCCTGGTGCGACTCGTGCTTCATGGCCTCGCGCGTGGCGGCCTTGGCGGCCCCCGCCTGCTTCTGCTTCTTGATCGCCTTCTCGATCCCGGTCATCGCTCACGTCTCCTTGTCGTCCGGGCGCGCTGCCGCGCGCCCCGCGTTCGCCTTCGAGCTTGCCCCCTTTCGGCCGTTTCTCATTGATCCAGGTCACGCTCGCCGTCGTGCAGGATGCGCGATATGTCCCGGGAACCCTGGACCACCCGGACGACGGTGACGACCTGATCTTCGATACGATAGACCGCGATGTAGTCGCCGATGTCTTCCAGGTCTTGCTCTGCCGCCGCCGTCAGGACGACGTCATGGCGAGGCATACTTCTCCAGGAGGCGCTCGAGCACGTCCCGGGCAGGCTTTACGCGACCGGCTGCGATGTCGGCCTCGCCGACCGCGATCTTCGCTCTGAGATCCAGGAGCCAGTCGATGTACTCGAGCACGCCGTCCTCGACCGACGCCCTGTCGGACTCGGGGAGTGCCGAGATCTTGTCGATGATTCTCTGCCCGGCGCCGCTCATGGCCGGACCATAGCGCAGTCGCGGGTTCCGCGAAACAGGACCGCCGACCGGCCTCGGATTGCCGCCCCAGCGTCCAGCGGTCCGCGAAACCGAGCCTTGACATCAGCCATCTCAAACAGTAATTTCTGTCATAACAGAAAGAACAGGAACTCGTGATGGAGCTGACGCCGTTGATGGAGCGCTTCGTGTTGCACTGGGGCGAGATGGGCGGGCGCTGGGGCGTCAATCGCACGGTCTCGCAGATCCATGCGCTGCTCTATCTCTCGCCCCGGCCGCTGCCGGCCGAGGTCATCGCCGAGACCCTGGGCGTGGCGCGCTCGAACGTCAGCAACAGCCTGCGCGAGCTGCAGAACTGGGGGCTGGTGAGCGTGGTCCACGTGATGGGCGACCGGCGCGATCACTTCGAGACCTCCCACGACGCCTGGGATCTCTTCAGCATCATCGTCGAGGAGCGCAAGAAGCGGGAGATCGACCCGACCCTGGCGATGCTGCGCGCCTGTGTGGCGGAAGCCCGCGACGAGCGCCAGACGCCGAAGGAGGTCAAGAGCCGCATCGAGCGCATGCTGTCCTTCGTCGAGGCGACGGCCGACTGGTACGAGCAGGTCAAGCGGCTGCCGCGCGGCACGCTGGTGACCCTGATGAAGATGGGCGCGCGCGTCGCCAAGCTGACGAGGGCCTGACGGAGGCGACAAGGGCCATGGACGATCTCTGGCTGCGCAGCTTGCACGTGCTCGGCGCCGTGGTCCTGCTGGGGCTCGGTCTCGGCAGCGCCTTTCACTTCTGGTTCGTCAGCCGCAGCGCCGGCGCGCCGGCGATCGCCGAGGCGGCGCGGGCGGTGGTCTGGGCCGACTGGCTGTTCATCGCCCCGGCCGTCGTGCTGCAGCCGCTCACGGGCCTCGCCCTGGCGACCGAGCTCGGCCATCCGCTGGACAGCGACTGGCTGCTCGCCGCGATCGCGCTCTATCTGCTGGCCGGGGCCTGCTGGCTGCCGGTGGTCGGCCTTCAGATCCGCATCGCCCGGCTGGCTAAGGCCGACGCCCTGGCCGGCCGGCCGCTCGGCCCGGAAGCCGCGCGGCTCATCAAGCGCTGGTTCTGGCTGGGCTGGCCCGCCTTCGGCGCGATCCTGGTGGTCCTCCATCTGATGGTCTTCCGGCCGGAGGGCTGGCTGCCGGGGGCGCCGTCATGAGCGCCTTCCGTGTCCTGGTGCTCGGCGGCAGCGGCGTCTTCGGCCATCGCCTGTCGATGGGGCTCGCCAGGGAGCCTGGCTTCGCGGTCTTCCTGGCCAGCCGGCAAATGGCCCGGGCCGTCCGCTGCTGCGAGGCGATCCGGCAGCGGAACCCCGAGGCCCGGGTCGAGCCGGTCGCCCTGACCCTGCCGCAGGGCTTTCCGGCGGCCATCGAGGCCACGCGCCCCGATCTGGTGGTCGATGCCAGCGGGCCCTTCCAGGGGCGCAGCCTGGCAGTGCTCGAGACCTGCATCGACCGCGGCCTGCATTACCTCGACCTGGCCGATGCCCGGGACTTCGTGCAGCGGGTCGTCGCCCTCGACGTCTCGGCCGAGGCGGCGGGCGTCATCGCCCTGACCGGCGCCAGCAGCATTCCCGCCCTGTCCTCCAGCGTCGTCGCCGCGCTCGCCGAGGGCCTGGCCCAGGTCGAGAGCATCGATATCGCCATCCTCTCGGCCCAGCGGCAGGAGCGCGGCGTCGCCATGGTCGCCGGCGTGCTGGAGGGGGTCGGCAAGCCGCTGCCGGTGATCGCCGAGGGACGGCCCGGGGTCGCCTACGGCTGGCAGAGCCAGCGGCGCCTCGGTCCCGACGATCCGCTCTACGGCGCCTTGGGGCCGCGCTGGATCGGCGCCTGCGATGCGCCCGATCTCGACCTCCTGCCGGCGCGCTACCCGGGCCTGCGCGCGCTGCGCTTCCAAGCCGGCTTGGAGGCGACGCCGGCGCAGCTCGGGCTCTGGGCCCTGTCCTGGCCGGTGCGGCTGGGCCTGCTGCCGAGCCTCGCGCCCCTGGCCAAGGGCCTGACGCGCCTGGCCGAGGGCCTCGCGCCCCTGGGCAGCGCGCGCGGCGGCATGCAGGTCGTGCTGCGCGGCCGGAGCGCGGCGGGACGGGTCGAGCGCCGGGCCTGGCGCCTGGTCGCCGACCGGGGCGACGGGCCCTGGGTGCCGACCTTGCCGGCCCTGCTGGTGGCGCGGCAGATCGCCAGCGGCGCCCTGACGCGGCCCGGCGCGCGCGCCTGCGTCGAGGCCTTCGAGCTGCCGGCCTTCGAAGCGCTGCTCGGCCCCCTGGCGATCGAGACCGAGGCCATCGACGACCCCGAGCCCGAGCCCGAAAGAGGAGGCAGCCATGAGCGTGCCGCCTGATCGCCCGGCCGGTCGCGACCCGCCTAGCGGTCATCACATTGACGCATTTTGCCTCTACCACTGGGGCAATCGCCCGAGCGCGAAGAAGTCGCTTGGCTTCTCCGCGGATATGAACCACCTAGGAGCTTGAGACTGCGCCCCGCGAAGGCGCCGGCCTTGTCCGACAAGTTGGGGGGAGGGAAGAGGCCGCAGCGCCGGGCGCGAGCAGGACGAGTCATGACCCAAGAGACCATCCTCCGGCCGCCCCCCGCGACCGCCGATCCCGAGAAGCGACGCCGCCTGACCACCTTCTACAACGGGGCCTGCCCGGTCTGCCGCGGCGAGATCCGCCACTACAAGCGGATCAGCCGCTCCCGCCAGCTCGACCTCGCCTGGTGCGACATCTCCCGCGACCGCTACATCACCGAGCGTCTCGGCCTGGAGCGCGAGGCCGTCAAGCGCCGGCTGCATGCCATCGACCGCGACGGCCGGCTGTTCATCGGCGTGGCGGCCTTCGCGGCGATCTGGCGCGAGCTGCCCAACTACCGCTGGGCCGCCTGGCTGATCTCGCGCCCGGTGATCCGGCCGGTCTCGGCCTGGGTCTACGACCACGTCCTGGCCGCCGCGCTCTACGCCCTGAACCGCGCCCGCGAGCGGCGGCTGGCCCGGCGCCTGCAGGAGCACGGGCCGACGGCCGCGTGAGGGCCTCCCTCCCGGCCGGCCGCGCCTCTGCTATAGTCGGCCCGGAAGGAGCCGGGCCGTGACCGCAGAAAGCCTGCCCAAAGACGCGCTGATCGAGACTCTCCAGGGCCTCCTGGGCGAGCGGCTGTCGACGGCCGCCGCCGTGCGCGAGCGCCACGGCAAGGACGAGTCCTACCACCCGGCGAAGGCGCCCGACGCCGTCGCCTTCGCCGAGAGCAGCGAGGAGGTGGCGGCGATCGTCCGGGCCTGCGCCGCGGCCGGCCGGCCGATCATCCCCTTCGGCACCGGCACCTCGCTGGAGGGCCAGGTGGCGGCCCTGCATGGCGGCATCTGCATCGATGTCAGCGCCCTGGACCGGGTCTTGGAGGTCAACGCCGAAGACCTCGACTGCCGGGTCCAGGCCGGCGTCACGCGCAAGCAGCTCAACCAGCACCTGCGCGACAGCGGGCTGTTCTTCCCGATCGACCCGGGCGCCGACGCCTCGATCGGCGGCATGACCGCGACCCGCGCCTCCGGCACCAACGCCGTGCGCTACGGCACCATGCGCGAGGCGGTCATGGGCCTGACGGTGGTCCTGGCCGACGGCCGGGTGATCCGCACCGGCGGCCGGGCCCGCAAGTCGGCCGCCGGCTACGACCTGACCCGGCTGTTCGTCGGCTCCGAGGGCACCCTGGGGGTGATCACCGAGGTCCAGCTCCGCCTGCATGGCATCCCGGAGGCGACCTCCGTCGCCGTCTGCCCCTTCGACGACCTGGAGGGCGCGGTCAACACGGCGATCCTGACCATCCAGTCCGGCATTCCCGTGGCCCGCATCGAGCTGCTCGACGAGGTCCAGATGGACGCCGTCAACCGCTACTCGAAGCGCAACGAGGCGGTGAAGCCGACCCTGTTCTTCGAGTTCCACGGCACCGATGCCTGGGTCCGGGAGCAGGCCGAGCGGGTCGGCGCGCTCTCGGCCGAGCTCGGCGGCGGCGACTTCCGCTGGGCCAGCCTGCAGGAGGAGCGCAACGCCCTCTGGCAGGCCCGCCACGACGCCTACTACGCGGCCCTGGCCCTGCGGCCGGGCGCGCAGGGCTGGCCGACCGACGTCTGCGTGCCGATCTCGCGCCTGGCCGACTGCCTGCTGGAGACCAAGAAGGACATCGAGGAGAGCGGCCTGCTGGCGCCCGTCGTCGGCCACGTCGGCGACGGCAACTTCCACCTGGTCTACGTCATCGATCCCGACGACGCGGAGGAGATGGCGCGCGCCGAGGCCCACAACGAGCGCATGGTGATGCGCGCCCTGGCGATGGGCGGCACCTGCACCGGCGAGCACGGCATCGGCTACGGCAAGATGAAGTTCCTGCAGGCCGAGCAGGGCGAGGCCGTCGCCGTCATGCGCCAGATCAAGCAGGCGCTCGACCCCGACAACCTGATGAACCCGGGCAAGGTCATCGCGCCCTGAGCCGGGCCGATCGCGGGGGCAGCAGCAAGCGACCGCGCTTTCTGACGCTTGCCTAGCGTTTCAGCCTCGGCCGCCAAAGTGGCGACTGAACCTGTGCTACCATGGGTTTGGAAGACGCTGATCGCCGCTAGGTCACCCGATGTACGACCCGCGCGAGGCCGAGAAGGACTTCATTACACTGAGGATCGCCGCGCTGGTGTTGATCCTCGGTGGCTGCATCGTGTTTGCCGCTTGGACCGTCAAAGACGCCATTTCCTACGGCGCAATCTGGATTTCACCGATGAAGGCGACCGGGGAGATCGTCAGCTACGTCGAGTTAGGGCGCAGATCTGAGATTACCTATGTCTTCACCGACCATCGAGGCGACCTACGCCAAGGAACCTGGCTCTTCGTTCGACCGAACGCCGCCGCACCTTGCTACAGCGCCGCCCTCCAGGCGGCTTGCGATGGCTACGATATCGCCATCGTATACGCAGGGCTCTTTCCCCGAATTAACAGGGCCGTTGGCGCCTATGCCAGCAGTGCCGACTTTTTCGTTTTCGCCGGCAGCGTTCTGATCGCTCTCTTCGCCTTCACATTCTTGATCGTGATGGCCTTCAGATATCGCCAATACTCAAGAGAGAGCCGCTACTACTGAGGTCGATATCGACGCCGGTCGGGCTTACTCTTCGTCACCCTCGAGCTTCTGGCCATCCAAAGTCGATTGCAGCTTTTCACGCTCAGCCTCGTCGCTCGTGCGTTCGGCCTTGCTGCGGCCGAAGGCGCGGCGGTTCTCCGCCGCCTTGGCTGCCTTCTCCTGCCGGGCCCGGCGTTTGCGGGCCTGCCGAAGGTTGACGATCTCCGCCACGACCTTGGTCTCCGTCATTCGCCCGAGCGATACGACAGCTTAGATCCGCGACGGACGGGCGCAAGGCCCGCTCCCGCCCCCGATCACGCCCCCGGGATCACCCGCAGGCCGGGGCCGGATGCGTTGCTTTTCCGAGACTTGGAACCAATCTATCCTGCCAGGGGGGAAGCTACGTACCGGGGCATGGGCGGCGGCCCAGTGGGGCATGGTCGCCGGTCCGTGCCGAGGACGTTCACGTGCCCGCGGGGACCAGCCCGGCGGGGGCGAGCGGGGAGACATTTATTGGGCAAGGTCCTGACGGCGCTGGCGCTGCTGCTCGTGGTACTGGTCGCCGCCATTCTCATCGGTCCCAGCTTCGTCGACTGGAATCAGTACAAGGCCGTCATCGCCGAGGAGGCGGAGAAGGCGACCGGCCGCAAGCTGACCATCGAAGGCGATGTCAGCCTGGCGATCCTGCCCTCGCCGGCCCTCTCGGCCGAGCAGGTCAGCCTGGCCAACATCGACGGCGGCTCCCAGCCCGAGATGCTCGATCTGGAAGCCCTGCAGATCGAAGTGGCGATGCTGCCGCTGCTGGGCGGCCGCATCCAGGTCCAGAGCGTGTCGCTGGTCCGGCCGCGGATCCTGCTCGAGGTGCTGCCCGACGGCCGCAGCAACTGGGACTTCGCGGAGACCGCGTCGGCGGCGGCCGAGACCGCAACGGGCGGCGCGGGCGAGCAGGCCCCGGCCGGCGGCGATAGCGAGGCAAGCGGCGGCGACGCGGGCGGGGGCGAGGACTTCACGGTCCGGGTCGACAATTTCGTCATCGAGCAAGGCACGCTGGTCTATCGCGACGCCCCGAGCGGGCGCGAGGAGCGGGTCGAGGCGATCGATGCCCGGATCGTCGCCGAGACCCTGCGCGGCCCCTTCGCCGTCACCGGCGAGGTGACCAGCCACGGCATGCGTGGCCGGATCGAGGCGACCCTGGGCCAGTTGCCGGAAGCTGGCGCCACCACCTTCAACCTGACGCTCGGCCTGCCCGACGCGCCGGCCGAGGCCCAGTTCAACGGCACGCTGTCGCGCCATCCGGAGTCCTTCGGGCTGCGCGGCAAGCTGAAGGGACAGGGCGAGAACCTGGCCGCGCTGGTCGACCTGCTGGCGCCCGAGGCGCAGGACCTGCCGGCGGCGCTGCGCAATGCCTTCAGCCTCGAAGGGGTCATCGAGGCGGACAACACGCGGGTCATGGCGACCGAGCTGCGCCTCGGCCTCGGCTCGACCACGCTGGAAAGCAATCTCACCCTGGCGCTCGGGCCGCCGATGGATCTGCGCGTCAAGCTGGCGGCCGCGCGTCTCGACCTCGACGAGCTGCTGGCCGGGGCCGGTCCGGCGGCACCCGCGCAGGCGAAGGTCGAAGACGAGCCGGCCGCTCCGAGCGAGGCGCCGGAAGGCGAGGCGGCCACGGCCTCGGCGCCCGCGAGCGAGACGGCCGTCTCCGAGGCGGCGCAGGCCTTCGCCCTGCCCAGCGACCTCAACGGCGCCCTCGACCTGACGGTCGACGCGGTGGTCCTGCGCGGCCAGGTGATCCGGCAGGTCCGGGTCAGCGCCCTGCTGAACGAGGGCCGGCTGTCGCTCGACCAGGCCCTGGCCCTGCTGCCGGGCGGCTCCGACGTGGCGCTGACCGGCGTGCTGGAGGCGAGCGAGCAGGGGCCGCGCTTCCAGGGGCGCCTGGAAGGCGCGTCCGATAATCTGCGGGCGGTCCTGGACTGGCTCGGCGCACCGGTCGCCGAGGTGCCGGCCGACCGCCTGCGCCGCATGAGCGTGACCTCGCGGATCGACGCCACGGCGAGCCAGCTCAGCCTGTCCGAGTTCGATCTGCGCGTCGACCTGAGCCGCCTGGCCGGCGGCGTGGTGGTCGCCCTGCGCGAGCGGCCCGGCCTCGGCATCGGCCTGGCCCTCGATACGCTGAACCTCGACGCCTACCTGCCGCGCGACGCTGCGGCCGCGTCGGCGTCGTCGGGAACAGCGGCCCAGCCCCAGGGCGGCGATAGCAAGCCGGCGAGCGATGCCGCGGCCGAGCCGGCCGACGCGCCGGCCCGGACCGAGGCCGCGGGGCCGCTGCAGGCCTTCGACGCCAACCTCAACCTGCGCGTCGGCGCCCTGACCTACCAGGGCCAGAGCGCGCGCGACATCACGCTGCAGGGCACGTTGCAGGACGGCGCCCTGTCGATCACCGAGGCCAGCGTCGCCGACCTGGCCGGCAGCGCCCTGTCCTACAGCGGCGCCGTCAGCGGCCTGGACGGCCGGCCGGCGGTCGACGGCACCCTCGACCTGCGCATCGCCGATCCGGTCAAGCTGGCCGCCCTGGCCGGCGTGCAGTCCGACCTGCTCGGCCGCATCGGCGCCTTCAACATGACCGGCAACGTCTCCGGCTCGCTCGACGGGCTCGCCTTCAACAGCAAGCTCGCCGTCCTCGGCGGCCGTTTCGGGCTGGCCGGCACCGCCAGGCTGCTGGCGGCGCCCCTGGCCTTCGACGTCACGCTGGACGCCAAGCATCCCGACGCCCTGCGCCTCAGCCGGGCGCTCGCCGGCCCGAACGGCCTGCGCGGCGGCATCGGCGGTCTCGACCTCAAGGCGCGCCTGGCCGGCACGCCGACAGAGGTCGCGATCAGCGGCTTGCAGGGCCGGCTCGGGCCCTTCGGCCTCGACGGCGGACTCGGCCTCGACCTGAACGGCGCCCGGCCGGCGCCGCGCGACCTGAACCTCGCCCTGAACATCAAGCACGACAGCCTGGCGAAGCTGTCGCGGGCCCTGGGCGGGCCGGCGCTCGGCGAGGGCCTCGGCGGCGTCGAGCTGGCGGCCAAGGTCTCCGGCGGCGGCGAGCGGATCCGGGTCACCGAGATGTCCGGCATCGCCGGGCCGCTCGGCCTGTCCGGCAACATCGACGCCGTCCTGGTCGGCGGCCAGCCGAGCCTCGGCGACTTCAACCTGAACGTCCGCCTCAAGCACCGCTCGCTGGCGCGGCTCGCCTCGGCGGCCGGCCTCGGCGCGCGGGTCGATCCCAACCTGGGCGGCGTCGACATGGGCGCCCATGTCTTCGGCAACGCCGGCCGGGTCGAGCTGCGCGATCTGCGCGGCACGCTCGGCCCGGTCGAGATGTCGGGCAGCGCCAACGTCGTTCTCGGCGGCGCCCGGCCAATGCTGACGGCCGAGCTGACCACCGGCGACCTGCCGCTGTCGCGGCTGATCGACGGCGCGGGCGGTGCCGGCGGCTCGGGCGGCACCGGCGCCGGCAGCCTCAGCCCGCGCTGGTCCGGCGCGCCGATCGACCTGTCCGGGCTCGGCGCGCTCGATGCCAACCTCAAGATCAAGTCGAGCGCGATCCAGCACCAGGACCTGCGCCTGGCCAACGCCGACTTCGCCGGCAGCCTGAGCAACGGCGTGCTCGACGTCTCGCGGCTCAGCGGCAACATGTTCGGCGGGGCCCTGCAGGTCCGCGGCAAGCTCGACGGCCAGGGCGTCCCGGCGCTCGGCCTGGCGATCACCGCCATCGAGATCGACAGCAACCAGCTCCTGCGGCGCATGGCCAAGTTCGACCGGGTCTCGGGCCCGGTCACCTTGAACGCCAACATCAGCAGCCGCGGCCGCAGCGAGGCCGAGCTGGTCTCGGCCCTGAGCGGCTCGGGCGACCTGGCCGGGCAGCTCCAGGTCCAGGCCAAGGCCGAGGAGGCCGTGGGCGCGGCGCTGCTCTCCGTGCTCGGCCAGCAGGTGCGCGAGGTGCGCGGCCTGACCGACACCGGCACCTCGCTGTTCCAGGCCTTCGCCGGCACCAGCTCGCGGCTCAGCGGCACCTTCCGGATCGAGCGCGGCCTGGTGCAGACCAACGACCTGCGCCTCGACGGCCGCGACGCCGTCGCCTTGACCCGCGGCAGCGCCAGCCTGCCGGCCTGGCAGGTCAACAGCCGCACCGACGTCTACCGCAACCAGAACCCCGACTCGCCCTTCCTCACCGCGACCCTGACCGGCCCGCTCGACAAGCCCAACGCCAAGATCGGCGGCGACGTCTTCCAGCGCCGCGACGAGAGCGCGCCGAGCACAACGGGCCCGGCACCGACCAACAGCCAGCCCCAGCCGCAGCAGCTTCAGGACGTCAAGCCGGAAGACCTGCTGAAGGGCCTGCTCAACAAGCTCGGGCAGTAGCCCGGCGTCGTTGTCTCATACCGGACGGCGATGAGTATGACTCATCGCCGTCCCTATGGCGTTCAAGCGCCACGCAGGCTTTCCTCGCTTCGCTGCGGGCGCGCGGTCGCGCTTGCCAGACCGCGATGAGTTCCACTCATCGCCGCCTGGTAT
>JANQLT010000099.1 GCA_028280455.1 Kiloniellales bacterium | reverse complement strand
AATCTTGCCGTCTTGCGACGCCTCGCCCTCAATGTACTCAGGGCAGACCCGCAAGACATTCCCCTCAGCCACAAAAGACTCAAAGCAAGATGGAACGACAAAGACTTCATCAGCCTTTTGACTCATGTGCGATAGCCCTGGGGGGGACGGGCCGGGGGGACGAGGGGACGGGGGGAGGCCGCTTGCCTCTCCGGCGGCCTTGTGTATAGTCCCGCGCCGCGCGCCCGAGGCGCGCGCTGACATAGCTCCTTGCCGGGACGGGGATTGGCCCCGGGCCGGCTAGGGCCGGGCGGCCCGCCGAGACGGGCGCCGGCTCGCGAACAGCCAGAGGGAGTACCGAAGACGATGGCGTTCTACGAGAACGTGTTCATCGCGCGTCAGGACATCTCGGCCGCCCAGGTCGATGCCCTGGCCGACCAGCTCACCGAGCTCGTCAAGGAGCACGGCGGCGAGGTCAAGAAGCGCGAGTATTGGGGTCTCAAGAACCTCGCCTACCGCATCAAGAAGAACCGCAAGGGGCACTACATGCTCTTCAACCTCGACGCGCCGCCCGCGGCGATCGTCGAGCTGGAGCGGCAGATGCACCTCAACGAGGACGTCATCCGCTACCTGACGACGCGGGTGAAGGAGCTCGAGGAAGAGCCCTCGATCATGATGCGCAGCCGCGGCGGTCGCGACGATCGTGGCGGCCGCGACGGCCGGCGCTTCGGCGGCCGAGGCGGCTTCCGCGGCGACCGTGACGGGCCGCGCGGCGATAGGGATCGTGGCGACCGGGATCGCGGCCCGCGCGACGGCGGAGGGCGCAACGAGGGCGATCGCGGACAGCCGGCCAAGGCCGCCGCCGAGGGCGACGGCAAGGAAGCCAAGAGCGAAGCGGGAGAGAGCTGATGGCGGTCAAGATCGTCACCAAGGGCACGGCCGTGCGCCGGCCCTTCTTCCGGCGCCGCAAGAGCTGCCCCTTCAGCGGCTCCAACGCGCCCAAGATCGACTACAAGGACGTCAAGCTGCTGCAGCGCTTCGTCTCGGAGCGCGGCAAGATCGTGCCGAGCCGGATCACCGCGGTTTCCTCCAAGAAGCAGCGCGAGCTGGCGCAGGCGATCAAGCGGGCGCGCTATCTCGCCTTGATGCCCTACATCATCAAGTAAGGAGACCGGCTTCCGGGTCCGAGGACGGCGGAAGCCGGGACGAGGCGAGCATGAACGCGGCCCTCATAGTGGCGATCGGGGCGGGCCTGTTGAGCGCCCTGCCCCTGATGATCGCGGCCAGTCAGCCCGGCGGCCTGCTGCTGCTGTTCCTGGCGCCGCTGCCGCTGTTCCTGACGGGTCTGTCCCAGGGCCTGATCGGCGCGGCGATCGCCGGCGGCACCGTGCTGGTCGTGGCCGCCTTGGTCGCCAGCCTGGTGGCCGCCCTGGGCGCGCTGCTGTTCCTGGTCGGGCCGACGCTGATCCTGGTGCGCCAGGCGCTGCTCAACCGGCAGGCGAGCGTCGCCGCGGACGGCACGGCGGCGGGGCCCGGCGACATCGAGTGGTATCCGCCGGGGCTGCTGACAACCTGCCTGCTCTGGATCGGCCTGGTCTGGGTCGCGGTGACCCTGGCCTTCCTGCTCGCCGAGAGCGGCGGCATGCAGGCGACCATCGAGGCGCACCTGCGCGAGGCCCTGAACGTCACCCTGCCCAACGCCACGCCGGAGAACGTCGTCCAGATGGCGGCGGGCATGGCGAGCTTCGCGCTCGGCTTCGGCATCGTCAGCTACCTGCTGCTGCTGGCGCTGAACGGCATCTTGGCCCAGGGCGTCCTGGTGCGCTTCGGCCGCAACCTGCGGCCCTCGCCCGACATCGCCGACCTGCGCCTGCCGAGCTGGATCGCGCCGGTCCTCGCCGTCGTGCTGCTGGTCGCCTTCCTGATCCCGGGCGACCTCGGCTACGTCGCGCTCAACGTCGCGCCGGTGCTGCTGATGCCCTTCTTCTTCGCCGGCCTGGCGGTGATCCACGCCTACGCCCGGCGGGCGCGCAACGGCGGCCTGTTGCTGGCGCTGTTCTACATCTTGCTGATTCTATTCACCTGGCCGGCGGCCTTCGTGGTGCTCGTCGGCCTGTTCGATCAATGGGCCGACCTGCGCGGGCGGCTGGCGGCCATGGGGCCCGACCGAGAGGATGAAGAGTGATGGACGTGATCCTGTTGGAACGCATCGAGAAGCTTGGCCAGATGGGCGACGTGGTCGCGGTCAAGCCCGGCTTCGCGCGCAACTACCTGCTGCCGCAGAAGAAGGCCCTGCGCGCGACCAAGGAGAACCTCGAGCTGTTCGAGACCCGGCGCGCCCAGCTCGAGGCCGAGAACCTCAACCGCCGCACCGAGGCGGAGTCGGTGGCCGAGAAGCTCGAAGGCCTGAGCGTGACCTTGATCCGCCAGGCCGGCGACAGCGGCCAGCTCTACGGCTCGGTCTCGGCGCGCGACCTCTCCGAGGCGGTGACCGAGGCCGGCTGCACCGTCGCCCGCCAGCAGGTGCAGCTCGACAAGCCGATCAAGATGCTCGGCCTGCACCCGGTGAAGCTGCGGCTGCACCCCGAGGTGGCCGTCGAGATCACCGCCAACGTGGCCCGCTCGGCTGAAGAGGCCGAGCTGCAGGCCAAGACCGGCCATGTGGTGAGCGCCGACGAGCAGCGCGAGGCCGAGATGGCCGCCGTCGAGGCGGTGATCGCCGAGGTCGAGGCCGAGGAGCAGGTCGAAACCGAAGCGGACGCCGAGGGCGAGGCCGAGGCCGGCGCTGCGGCCGAGAGCGAGACGGCCGAGGAAGACGCCGAAACCCGCGACTGATCGGCCGCGCGGCCGTGCCGGTGCCCGGCAAGGTGCCCGTCGGATGTACGAGTCCGCGGCCATCCTCGCCGGTCTGATCGTCGGCTATCTGGTCGTCAGCCTTTGCGAGTCGCTTTTTCACCGGATCTTCGGCCACAGCTCGGCGCGACTGCGCCGGTTCTGTCGTAGACACGCGCGGCTCGGCACGTACGTTCTCCGTGCCTGGTACGCGCACTACGTCATCCATCACAAGACGACCTTCCGCCGGGACCACGTCACCCAGTTCGCCAGCGCCGACGAGGAAGCGCGCTTGCGCGAGCGGCTCCTGGCGCGCGGCCAGGGCCACATCCCGGCGCAGGACTACGGCCTGCGGGTCGGCGATCCGGGCGAGTTCCTGCGCTTCGTCGCGCCGACGCTGCCGGTCCTGGCCCTGGTCTGCTGGCTCGGCGGTCCCTGGTTCAGCCTCGGCGCGCTGCTGCCGCTGATCGCCATGCCGCTGATGTCGGAGCTGATCCACCCGCTGCTGCACCTGACCAGCGAGCGGGCCCGCGAGGCCGCCCCCGCGCTGCTGAAGCCCTTCGTGGCGACGCGCGTCTTTCGCTACATCGCGCGCCACCATTGGCTCCATCACCGGCACCCGGAGGCCAACTTCAACCTCATGCCGGGCGGCGACCTGATCCTGCGTTGCTATCGTACGCCGTCCGGCGCGGAGCTCGAGGAGATGGCGGCCATCGGCCTGCGATAGAGTCGCGACTCGACCGACTCGGGGCAGCGCGCGCAGGCTGTGAAGAGTGGAGCGCAGCGGCTTGGATTGAGGGACAGGCATTTCCTTATCCCCGTGTTTCTCCCGATTCACTCTCGATGCCGCGTGTCGACCGCTCCGCACCTTGCTAGGTTCGTGAGGTCATGGATTCACCCGGTTCCTCCGCCCTCGCTCACCTGCCGCAGCAGGACAGCTCAAACGATCAGCGCTTCCGCGAGCCCCCGGTCAACTACGAGGCCGAGCAGGCCTTGCTGGGCGCGATCCTGGCCAGCAACACGGCATACGAGCGCGTCGCCGACTTTCTTCTGCCGGAGCATTTCGCGGACCCGATCAACGCGCGCATCTACGAAGCCTGCGGCAAGCTGCTCGACCAGAGCAAGATCGCCAACGCGGTCACGCTGAAGAACCTCTTCGAGCGCAGCGAAGCGCTGTCCGACATCGGCGGTGCCGCCTATCTGACGGAGCTGCAGGACAACTACGTCTCCATCGTCAACGCGCGCGACTACGGCGAGACCATCCACGACCTCTACCTGCGCCGCCAGCTCATCGCGCTCGGCGATGACATGGTCAACGATGCCTTCGAGCACGACCTCGACGATTCCGCCGGCCAGCAGATCGAGCGCGGCGAGCAGCGCCTCTACAACCTGGCGGAAAGCGGGCAGATCGAAGGCGGCCTGCGCGACTTCCGCTCGGCGCTCATCCAGTCGATCGAGATGGCGGAAGCCGCGCTGCAACGCAGCGGCCATGTCGCCGGCGTGCCCACCGGCTTCCGCGATCTCGACCGCTGTCTCGGCGGGCTGCACTCCTCGGACCTGATCATCCTCGCGGCGCGCCCCTCCATGGGCAAATCCTCGCTGGCCGCCAACATCGCCTTCAACGCGGTGCGCAGCAAACGCCAGGGCCAGGACGACGAAGGCAATCCCTTCGACCAGAAAGAGGTCGTGGCGCTCTTCTCGCTGGAGATGTCCGCCGAGCAGCTCGCCACGCGGATTCTCTCCACGGAGACGCGCATCCGCTCGGACTCCATCCGGCGCGGCGAGATCCATGACCGCGACTTCGACACGCTGTTCCAGGCGAGCCGCGAGCTGCACGAGCTGCCGCTGTTCATCGACGACACGCCCTCCTTGACCGTGCCGGCGCTGCGCACCCGTGCGCGCCGGCTGAAGCGGCAGCACGGCCTGTCGTTGATCATCATCGACTACCTGCAGCTCATGAGCGCGGTGACCACCGGCCGCAACGACAACCGCGTCCAGGAAGTCTCCGAGATCACCCGCGGGCTCAAGGCGGTGGCCAAGGAGCTGAACGTGCCGGTGATCGCGCTCTCGCAGCTCTCGCGCCAGACCGAGCAGCGCGACGACAAGCGGCCACAGCTCGCCGACCTGCGCGAGTCCGGCTCGATCGAGCAGGACGCCGACGTGGTGATGTTCATCTACCGCGAGGAGTACTATCTCTCGCGCGAGAAGCCGCGCGAGCGGGCGACCGAGAGCGACGAGAAGTACCAGGAGCGCCTGCAGCGCTACGAGGAGAAGCTGGAGAGCATGCGCAACAAGGCGGAGGTCATCGTCGCCAAGCAGCGCCACGGCCCGATCGCGACCATCGACATGATGTTCGACGGCCGCTTCACCCGCTTCGACGACCTGGCCGAGGACGACCACCTGCCCGATGAGATCGGCTGACCCGTCGCTCGCCGATCCGGCGCTCTGGGACTCGCCGGCGGCGCGGCGCGCGGGGGCGGTGCTGTCGATCGACCTCGGGGCGATCCGCGAGAACTACCGTCGCCTGCAGGCCGAGCTGGGCGCGACTCCCTGTGCCGCCGTCTGCAAGGCCGACGCCTACGGCCTGGGCTTAGGCGACGTCGCCCCGGCGCTCGCCGCGGAAGGCGCGACGCAGTTCTTCGTCGCCACCCTGGACGAGGCCATCGCCCTGCGCGGCATCCTCGCCGAGCCCTGCCCCGCCGCCGAGATCCACGTGCTCAACGGCCTCATGCCGGGCTGCGAGGGCGACTACCTCGCGCATCGCCTGCGGCCCGTGCTCAACAGCCTCGGCGACATCGAGGCCTGGGCCCGGCGCGCCGCCGCGGAGGGCCGCGCCCTGCCGGCCGCCGTCCACCTCGACAGCGGCATGTGCCGGCTCGGCCTGCCGCCCCGGGAGCTCGACCGCCTGGCCGCCGAGCCGGAGCGCCTGTCCGGCATCGAGGTCGCCCTGCTGATGTCGCACCTGGCCTGCGCCGAGGACAGGGAGGGGCCGATGAACGCCCGCCAGCTCGCCGACTTCCGGGCGGCCCTGACCCGTCTGCCCCGGGCGCCGGCGAGCCTGGCGAACTCTCCGGGGGTCTTCCTCGGGCCCGACTATCACTTCGATCTGGCCCGCCCGGGGGTCGCGCTCTATGGCGTGAATCCGCTTCCCGGCAAGCCCAATCCGATGGTCCAAGTCGTTGGCCTGAAAGCAAGAATCCTCCAAGTGCGTGAGATTGACGCTCCACAGAGCGTTGGCTATGGTGCCGATTACCGCGCCGGGGGGCCAATGCGAGTCGCGACACTCGGAGTCGGATATGCGGACGGCTATCTGCGTTCGCTGTCCGACAAGGGAAGCGCTTTCATCGCTGGCCAGAGGGTCGCCGTGATTGGTCGGGTGTCGATGGATCTCATCACTCTGGACGTGACCGACGTGCCGCCCGCGCAGGCGCGACCCGGCGGCATCGTCGATCTGCTCGACCCCGAGCAGGGCCCCGACAGGCTGGCGGACGAGGCCGGCACCATCGGCTACGAGATCCTGACCGCGCTCGGCCGGCGCTACCACCGGGTCTACAGCGGCGCCTGAGCATGCCGCTGCTGCAGCCTCTCGGCCGGACCTTCCTGGCCTTCCTGTCCGCGGTCGGCCGCCTGACCCTCTTCGCCCTGATCTCGCTGTCGCACATCGTCCGGCCGCCCTTCTACCCGCGGCTGATCGGCCGGCAGATGGTCGAGATCGGCTACTACTCGCTGCCCGTGGTCGGCCTGACGGCGATCTTCACCGGGATGGTGCTGGCGCTGCAGAGCTACACCGGCTTCTCGCGCTTCAACGCCGAGAGCGCGATCCCCAACGTGGTGATCGTCTCGATCACCCGCGAGCTGGGCCCGGTGCTGGCCGGGCTGATGGTCGCCGGGCGGATCGGCGCGGCGATGGCCGCCGAGATCGGCACCATGCGCGTCACCGAGCAGATCGACGCGCTCGACACCCTGGCGACGAACCCGCTGAAGTACCTGGTCGCGCCGCGCCTGCTGGCCGGCATCACCATGCTGCCGCTGCTGGTGCTGACCGCCGACATCATCGGCGTGTTCGGCGGCTACGTGGTCTCGGTCTTCAAGCTCGGCTTCAACCCGGCGACCTACATCAAGAACACGCTCGACTTCCTGGAGCCGATCGACGTGATCTCGGGCCTGGTCAAGGCCAGCGTCTTCGGGTTCCTGGTGACCCTGATGGGCTGCTACCACGGCTACCACTCGCGCGGCGGCGCCCAGGGCGTCGGCACCGCGACCACCAACGCCGTGGTCTCGGCCTCGATCCTGATCCTCTGCTTCAACTACTTCATCACCGAGCTGTTCTTCGCGCGATGAGCGAGAAAGCGGTCAAGATCGAGATCCACGGACTCTGCAAGGCCTTCGGCCCCAAGGTGGTCCTCGACGAGCTCGATCTCGACATCTACGAGGGCGAATCGCTGGTCGTCATCGGCGGCTCGGGCATGGGCAAGTCGGTGCTGACCAAGTGCATCCTCGGGCTGCTGCAGCCCGACGCCGGCAGCATCAAGATCGACGGCCGGGAAGCGGTCGGCCTTGCCGGCGACGACCTCGAAGCCGTGCGCCGCAAGATCGGCATGCTGTTCCAGGCCGCGGCCCTGTTCGATTCCCTGCCGGTCTGGCGCAACGTCGCCTTCGGCCTGATCGAAGTGCAGGGACGCGGCACGCGCGAGGCGAGACAGATCGCTCTCGAGAAGATGGCCGACGTCGGCCTCGGCCAGGACATGGCCGAGGCCTATCCGGCCGAGCTCTCGGTCGGCATGCGCAAGCGAGTCGGCCTGGCCCGGGCCATCGCCACCGAGCCTGAGATCCTGTTCTTCGACGAGCCGACCACCGGGCTCGACCCGATCATGGGCGACATCATCGACGAGCTGATCGTCAAGTGCGTGCACGACCTGGGCGCCACCGCGCTCTCGATCACCCACGACATGGACAGCGCCCGGCGGATCTCCCACCGCATCGCCATGCTCTACGCCGGCAAGATGGTCTGGACCGGCCCGACCGCCGAGGTCGACAGCACCGACAACCCCTACATCCGCCAGTTCATCAACGGCCTGGCCGAGGGTCCCATCGAAACCGAGGTCAAGGTGGCGTGACGCCGTCGAGTCCCGTCGCGGCAATCGCAGGTCCGGTTGCGCAAACCTGTTCCCTCCCCCTGCGAGGGGGAGGGTTAGGGAGGGGGGCGGCCGGGCTTTCGGCCCGGCCCACGAAGTATCCCTCTGTTGATCGGCGGACGCCGATCGCCCCCCTCCTCGGTCCTCCCCCTCGCGGGGGGAGGAGGGCACTCGGCATTCCGGCAGGCCGGCGAGGCGGCGTCTAGTGGCCAAGCGGCAGTCCCGCTACGTCTGCCAGGCCTGCGGCGCGCAGGCGCCGAAGTGGAGCGGGCGCTGCGAAGCCTGCGGCGAATGGAACTCGATGGTCGAGGAGGCCCTGCCGCAGAGCACGCCGGGCGGCCTCAGCGGTGGACGCTCCGGGCGAGCCCTGGTCTTCGACCGGCTCGACGAGACGCGCGCGGACGGCCAAGTCCTGCCGCGCCTGACCAGCGGCATCGGCGAGTTCGACCGGGTCTGCGGCGGCGGCCTGATCCCCGGCTCGGCGGTGCTGATCGGCGGCGACCCCGGCGTCGGCAAGTCGACCGTGCTGCTGCAGGCGGCGGCCATGCTGGCTCGCGGCAAGGCCGGCGCGCCGGTGCCCTGCGCCTACATCTCCGGCGAGGAGTCGATCGACCAGATCCGGCTGCGCGCGACCCGGCTCGGCCTGGCCGACGCGCCCGTCGCGTTGGCCGCGGCGACCTCGGTGCGCGAGATCCTGGCCGGCCTGGAGTCGAACCTCACCGAGGCGGCCGTGGTCATCGTCGACTCGATCCAGACCATGTTCCTCGACAGCCTGGAGTCGGCGCCGGGCACCGTGGCCCAGGTGCGCGGCAGCGCCCAGGAGCTGATCCGCCTGGCCAAGCAGCGCGGCTTCACCCTGCTGCTGGTCGGCCATGTCACCAAGGAGGGCCTGATCGCCGGACCTAAGGTGCTGGAGCACATGGTCGACACGGTCCTCGCCTTCGAGGGCGAGCGCGGCCACCAGTTCCGCATCCTGCGCGCGGTCAAGAACCGCTTCGGGCCGACCGACGAGATCGGCGTCTTCGAGATGAGCGACGGCGGCCTGATCGAGGTCGAGAACCCCTCGGCCCTGTTTTTGACAGAGCGCCAGGGCGAGGTGACCGGCGCCTGCGTGTTCGCCGGCATCGAGGGCACCCGGCCGATTCTGGTGGAGGTTCAAGCCCTTGTCTCGGCCTCGCCGCTCGGCACGCCGCGCCGCGCGGTGGTCGGCTGGGACCAGGCCCGGCTCGCCATGGTCCTGGCCGTGCTGGAGGCCCGCTGCGGGCTTTCCTTCGCCGGCCGGGATGTCTATCTGAACGTCGTCGGCGGCTTGCGCCTGAACGAGCCGGCGGCGGACCTGGCGATGGCCGCGGCCATCGTCTCGGCGGCCGGCAACCAGGCGGTGCCGTCGGACTGCGTTCTGTTCGGCGAGATCGGCCTGTCCGGCGAGGTCCGCCAGGTCGGGCGGCGCGACCTGCGCCTCAAGGAGGCCGCCAAGCTGGGCTTCGCGCGGGCCTTCGCGCCGGCGGCCAAGGCGCGCAAGGACGGCCGGAGCGAGACGCCGCTGGAGGTTGAAACCATGGGTCATGTGGCCGATCTGGTGGCGCGAATCGGGGCGCCTCTGGGCGACACTGAGGCCCGGCGCAGCCTCTAGCGCGGCGCCTTCCGCAGAGCCAGCAGACGAGAGCCAAGCAGACGCCGGCCCATGGACGACTTGCCGATCAACGTCACCGACCTGGCGATCTTCGTGGTCATCCTGATCTCGGGCGCCCTCGCCTTCGTGCGCGGCTTCGTCCATGAGCTGCTGTCGATGGCGGCCTGGATCGGCGCGGCCGTGGCGACGGTCTACGGCCTGCCGCTGCTGCTGCCCTATGCGCGCGACCTGATCGCCATCAAGATCTTCGCCGAGATCGCCGCCGGCGCCAGCGTGTTCATCCTCGTCCTGGTCGCCCTCTCGGTGCTCTGCCACATGATCTCGCGTCACATCCGCGAGAGCAGCCTGGGCGCGGTCGACCGCTCGCTCGGCCTGCTGTTCGGCTTCCTGCGCGGCGCCTTCCTGGTCTGCCTGGCCTGGATCGGCCTGGTCCTGGCCCTGCCGCGCGAGGACCACCCGAGCTGGATCAGCGAGGCCCGCGCCCTGCCCCTGGTCGAGCAGGGCGCCGACGCGATCCTGCAAGCCATGCCGGAGAGCCTGCGCCCGGAGATCGACCCGGCCACCGCCGGCGAGTCGCCGAGCCTGCAGCGCCTGATCAAGCCGGAGGTATCGGGGGCCTCCGAGTCGGGGTCAGATGAGGCTGGACCCGGCGGCCCGTCGGGGTATAAGGACGCTGAGCGAAAGGATATGCAGCGCCTCTTCGAGACCGCCCAATGACCCTGGCGATATGGGCGGGGCGACATGAGCGGGGCGCCATGACGCGGCAGGCGGGCTCCGGCAGCGGGAGAGACATGGCAATCGGCCATCCTTTCGAGTTCGAAGACGACAAGTTCCACGAAGAGTGTGCCGTCTTCGGCATCCACGGCCACGACGACGCCGCGGCCCACACCGCCCTCGGCCTGCATGCCTTGCAGCACCGCGGCCAGGAAGCGGCCGGCATGGTCACCTTCGACGGCCAGCAGTTCCACGCCCACCGCGACCTCGGCCTGGTCGGCGACATCTTCTCCAGCGAGCAGGTCATGTCCCGCCTGGCCGGCCACGCGGCGATCGGCCACACGCGCTACTCGACCAGCGGCGACACGGTGCTGCGCAACGTCCAGCCGCTCTTCGCCGACCTCGAGATCGGCGGCCTGGCGCTGGCGCACAACGGCAACCTGACCAACGCCTACCGGCTTCGCAAGGAGCTGGTGCACCGCGGCTCGCTGTTCCAGTCGACCTCCGACACCGAGGTCATCGTCCACCTGATCGCCACCTCGCGGGCCGGCTCGCTGATCGACCGCATGATTGAGGCCCTGCGCCAGGTCGAGGGCGCCTACTCGCTGGTCGCCCTGGCCGACAACTGCGTGATCGGCGTGCGCGACCCCCTCGGCGTCCGGCCGCTGGTCCTGGGCGAGCTCGACGGCAGCCACATCCTCGCCTCGGAGACCTGCGCCTTCGACATCCTCGGCGCCAAGACGCTGCGCGAGATCGAGGCCGGCGAGATGGTCGTGATCGACGACAGCGGCGTGCACTCCCTGCGCCCCTTCCCGCCCGCCCGGCGCCGGCCCTGCATCTTCGAGCACATCTACTTCGCCCGGCCCGACTCGGTGATGGACGGCCGCAGCGTCTACGAGTCGCGCCGGCTGATCGGCGCCGAGCTGGCCAAGGAGAGCCCGGTCGAGGCCGACCTGGTGATCCCGGTGCCGGACTCCGGCGTGCCGGCGGCGATCGGCTACGCCAAGCAGGCCGGCATCGCCTTCGAGCTGGGCATCATCCGCAACCACTACGTCGGCCGCACCTTCATCGAGCCGGCGCAGCAGATCCGCAATCTCGGCGTGCGCCTGAAGCACAACGCCAACACCGCGCTGCTCAAGGACAAGCGCGTGGTGCTGGTCGACGACTCCATCGTGCGCGGCACGACCTCGGTGAAGATCGTCGAGATGGTCCGCGCCGCGGGCGCGACCAGCGTGCATATGCGCATCGCCGCGCCGCCGACCAGCCACTCCTGCTTCTACGGCATCGACACGCCGGAGCGCGGCGAGCTGCTGGCCGCCAGCCTCGACGTCGAAGCCATGGCCCGGCACATCGGCGTCGACAGCCTGGCCTTCGTCTCGCTCGACGGCCTCTACCGGGCCATGGGCGAGGGCGGCCGCGACACCGCGCATCCGCAATACTGCGACGCCTGCTTCACCGGCGACTACCCGACCAGCTTGAGCGACCGCGACGGCGCCAGCGGGCCCCAGCAGCTCACCCTGCTGGCCGAGATGGCGTGATCGGTCGGCTGCTCAACGGCCTGGCTTCGCTCTTCGGCGCCGGCGCCTTCGCGCAGTTCCCGGCCTTCTACCAGCAGTACCTGCAGCGCCTCGGCGGCCGGCTCGACCAGACCCGCGACGACCTGCAGCGCCTGATGGCCGACGCCCAGACCCTGGGCCGCAGCATCGAGGCCTACATCGCCGAGCTGCAAAACGCCGGCACCAGCGCCGCCGCCCATGCCGCCAAGCGCGAGCTGGAGCGGCTCGGCCGCGCCGACGAGTTCGAGACCGCCTACGGCGCCCTGCTGCAGGCGACGCCCCTGGAGCGGCCCTTGGTCTTCGCCAAGCACTGGGACCCGGCGATCGCCCGCGACACCTTCAAGGGCTACGAGCCCGCCCTGCCGGCCACCGCCGAGGGCCTCTGCTACGCCCTGGCCGGCGCATTCGTGGCGATGCTGATCCTGGCCGCCTGCGAAGGCGGTCTCGGCGGCCTGCGCGGCCGCCTGCGGCGCCGCGCCGCGGACGAGAGCCCTGAGCGGCGGCGCGCCGCGGACAAGAGCCTTGAGCGCCAGCGCTGAGGGCCGCCTGGCCGGCCGCATCGCCCTGGTGACCGGCGCCTCGCGCGGCCTGGGCGCCGCGGTCGCCCGCCGCTTAGCCGCCGAGGGCGCCCACCTGGTGCTGCTGGCCCGCACGGTCGGCGGCCTGGAGGAGGTCGACGACCAGATCCGCCAGGCCGGCGGCCAGAAGGCGACCCTGGTGCCGCAGGACCTGACGGAGCACGACGCGCTGGACCGGCTCGGCGCACTGCTGCACGAGCGCTTCGGCCGGCTCGACATCCTGGTCGGCAACGCCGGCCTGCTCGGCCCGCTCTCGCCCCTCGGCCACGTCAAGCCGGCCGACTGGCGCGCCGTGATGGACGTCAACCTCACCGCCAACTGGCGCCTGATCCGCAGCCTCGACCCGCTGCTGCGCCTCTCCGACGCCGGCCGGGCGATCTTCGTCACCACCGGCGCCACGCAGGACCCGCGCGCCTACTGGGGCCCCTACGCCGTCTCCAAGGCCGCGCTGGAGTGCCTGGCCCTGACCTACGCCGCCGAGACGGAAAAGACCGCCGTCCGCGTCAACCTGCTCTCCCCCGGCGCCCTGCGCACCCGTATGCGCATGCAGGCCTTCCCCGGCGAAGACCCGCAAAGCCTGCCGGAGCCCGAGGCGGTGACGGAGCTGTTCGTCGAGCTGGCGGAGCCGGGCTGCACGCGGCACGGGGAGCTGGTGGCCTTCCAAGGCTGAAGCACCACTGCCGGCCTCATGCTGAGCCTGACGAAGCATGAGCCCGCCGACGCATGCCGGCGGGCACGCTCGTGCGCGCCGCCTCACCCTTCGTCCCTCGTCAGGCTCGGGATGAGGAGGCTCAGGGTGAGAGGAGTGGGACTCGGCTATCGGCGGCTTAGCCGCGTTTCCGCTTGTCGTCGGCGTAGGGGTTCTTCCCCCGCCGCGGGTGGATGCGGATCGGCGTGCCCGGCAGGTCGAAGGCCTCGCGCAGGGCGTTCTCCAGGTAGCGCAGGTAGCTCGTCGGCAGGGCCTGGGGGTGGCTGCAGAAGAGGGCGAAGGTCGGCGGGCGGCCCTTGGCCTGGGTGATGTACTTCAGGCGGTTCGGGCGGCCGGCCTTCATAGGCGGCGGGTGCGAGGCGCCGACGGCGTCGAGCCAGCGGTTGAGGGCGCCGGTCGGCACGCGGCGGTTCCAGACCTCGTAGATCGCCAGCACCTCGTCCATCAGGCGGTTCAGGTTGTGGCCGGTCTTGGCGGAGAGCGGCACGAAGGGCACGCCCTTGGACTGCGGCAGGGAGCGCGTCAGGCGGTCGCGCACGGCGCCGATCGCGCCCTGCTTGTCGGCGCAGAGGTCCCACTTGTTGACGGCGATGACCAGGGCCCGGCCCTCGTCGAGCACCTGGCGGGCGATGGTCAGGTCCTGGCGCTCCATCGGCGCCTCGGCCTCGACCACCAGCACGACGACCTCGGCGAAGCGGATGGTGCGCAGGGTGTCGCCGGCCGAGAGCTTCTCCAGCTTGGCGTCGACCCGGGCACGGCGGCGCAGGCCGGCGGTGTCGACCAGCTCGATCGCCTGGTCCTTGTAGTGCCAGCCGACGGCGATGGCGTCGCGGGTGATGCCGGCCTCGGGACCGGTCAGCAGACGCTCCTCGCCGATCAGCTTGTTGACCAGGGTCGACTTGCCGACGTTGGGCCGGCCGACGATGGCGAGCTTGAGCGGCGGCGCCTCGTCGTCGCGCGCCGCGCGCGCGCTCTCGTCGGTCGCGCCTTCGCCGATGATCGGCAGCAGCGCCTCGTGCAGGTCGGCCAGGCCCTCGCCGTGCTCGGCCGAGACCGGCACCGGATCGCCAAGGCCGAGGCCGTAGGCGTCGAGGCGGCCCGGCTCGCCGGCCTGGCCCTCGGCCTTGTTGGCGACGACGACCACCGGCGTGCCGGTCCGGCGCAGCCACTCGGCGAAGTGCTCGTCCATCGGCGTGACGCCGGCGCGGGCGTCGATCAGCAGCAGCACCACGTCGGCCTCGGCCGCGGCCTTCTCGGTCTGGGCGCGCATGCGCGCTTCCAGGCTGTCGTCGAAGGCCTCCTCCAGGCCGGCCGTGTCGATGGCGGTGAAGCGCAGGCCGTAGAGCATGGCCTCGCCCTCGCGGCGGTCGCGGGTGACGCCGGGCTGATCGTCGACCAGGGCCAGACGGCGGCCGACCAGCCGATTGAACAGGGTCGACTTGCCGACGTTGGGCCGGCCGAGAATGGCGAGGGTGGCGGTCATGACTCCTCTTGCCGCGGCACCGGCCGCGGCTCAGCGCAGGGCGATCAGCGCCGCGTTCTCCAGCAGGAAGTAGAGGGTCCGGTCGGCGACGATCGGCGCAATGGCGGGCTTGCCGGGCAGCTCGAGCTCGCCCAGGGGCTCGCCGGTATAGGGCGAGATCGACAGGGCCTTTTCGTGGCTGCCGGCGACGATCAGCCGGTCGCCGGCCAGCACCGGGCCGACCCACTGGATCGGGTCGTCGAGATCCTCCGGGTCCTCGAAGCGGTCCAGCTGACGCACCCAGCGCACGCGGCCCTCGCGCCGGGTCAGGCAGAGCACCTGGTTGTCGTTGGTCAGCACGAAGATGAACTCGCCGGCGACCCAGGGCATCTCGATGCCGCCGACGTCGATGTCCCAGGCCCGGGTGCCGCGCCGCTGGTCGATCGCCACCATGCGCCCGGAGTGGGAGATCGCCACCACCAGGCCGCGGTCGATCACCGGCAGGCCGCGGATATGCGCCAGGTCGGCGATCGGGTCGACGCGGCGGATCGCCGAGAGGCTGTCGGACCAGAGGATGCGGCCGCTCTCGGCCAGCATGCCGAAGATCTCGCCCGAGGAGTAAGGCACGACGATCACCGAGCCGTCGATGGCCGGGCTGGCGGTGCCGATCAGGCCGGCCGTCTCCTGGATGCCGCTGTGCTCCCAGAGCCTGTTGCCGTCGATGGCGGAGAGCGCGAAGAGCTGATTGTCGACGGTCAGCACGAAGACCCGCTCGGAGCTGACGGCAGGCGCCGCGCGGATCGGCCCGGCGACCTGCTGGCGCCAGAGGATCACGCCGGTGCGGGCGTCGAGCGCGTAGACCCGGGCGAAGCCGGTGGTGACGAAGAGCCGGCCGGCCTCGTAGGCGATGCCGCCGCCGAAGAAGCCGTCGTCCTCTTCCTCCTCGTCCTCCAGGTCGATGCGCCAGAGCTCGTCGCCGCTGGCCCGGCTGAAGGCCGTGACGATGGAGGCGGAATCCATGGTGAAGACCCGGTCACCGGCGACTACGGGCTGCGACAGCAGCAGGCGCTCGTCGTCCGAGGCTTCGCCGACGTCGGCCCGCCAGAGCTCGACCAGGGGCGCGTCGAGGGAGAGGTGGTACATGGCGTGGTTGGGGGAGCCGCCGGGCTGCGACCAGGACTCGTTGACGTAGGGCTCGGGGAGCTGGACCTTGAGGTCGGCCACCCGGGGGTCGGCCTCCAGCGCGGCGTCGAGCGCCAGCACCGAGATCCGCTCGCCCGGCAGCGGCGGATTGCGATCGCTGTCGATCCACTCCTCGACCGTGTCGCAGGCGGCCAGCAGACCGGCGACGAGCGACAGCACCGCGAGATCGAAGCGCAAACGCACGGGACGGCTCCTCTAGGCTTTAGCTGGCGGGGCCCAGGACGGCCAGCATCTGCGTGGCCCGGGTCCGCAGGCTGGTCGGCGCCGCGATGTCGTCGGCGATGGCCGTGTAGCGCTCCCGCGCCAGGGCCGAGTCGCCGCGGCGCAGGGCGAGCAGCGCCGAGAGCTCAAGGGCCGAGGGCCGGAAGGCCTGGCCGGGCTCGGCCAGCGGCTCGAGCCGCGCCTCGAGCTGCGCCGGGTCGCCGCTGTCGATCTGGTGGGTCACCGAGAGCAGGGTCGCCGCGCCCTGGAAGGCCGGGCCGGCGGCGCTGTTGGCGGCCAGGGCATCCCAGATCGCCACGGCGCCCTCGAGGTCGCCGGCCTCGGCCTTGAGCCTGGCCGACTGCAGCGAGGCGAGGATCGCGTAGCCGCCGTCGCTCGGGCCGCCGATCGCCGTGAAGGCCTGCTCGGCCTCCTCCGCCCTGCCCTCCTGGAGCAGGACCAGAGCCGTGCTGTACTGGTTCGAGGCCTCTTCGCGCTGGCTCTGCTGCCAAGCCGTCCAAGCCTGGTAGCCGCCGACGGCCAGGACCAGCGCCACCGCCGCGGCGATCAGGTAGGTGCCGTACTTGTCCCAGAGCTTCTTGTAGTGTTCCTGGCGAAGTTCCTCGTCGACTTCCTTGAAAATGTCGGCCACCGGCGCTCCTCTTGACTCCGCCCGCGAAAAGGGGCGCTACATTAGCTCGGCTCGCGGCTCCGATAAAGCCGGCAATCCGGCTGTTTCCGGGCCTTCTGGAGGGAAACTACTTGGCGATTCAAGGCACCGAAGAGAGCATCGAGATCGGCGGCCGGGCCCTGCCCGTCTGGCCCGAGGGCCAGCGCCTGCTGGCCCGCGACCAGGCGGGGACCATCTACCGCACGGTCTTCGACGACAGCGCCCTCTACCACGAGGCGCTGACCGCCCACGTCCTGGCCCGCGCCGCCGAGCCCGGCACGGCCGTGCAGTACAGCCGCTCGCTGGGCGGCACCAAGATCTACGACGTCGAGCACTGGGACCTGCCCGAGGCGCGCCTGCTCAACGCCCGGGCCCTGGCCTTCTTCCGCCAGGCCCTGGGGCACGAGAGCGCCGCCATCGACATCGGCTGGGCCAACGTCTACGGCCGCGGCGACTACATCATGCCGCACAGCCATACCCGGGCCTACGCCAGCGTGGTCTACTGCCTCGAGGCCGGCGACGAGGACCCGGAGGACGACAACGCCGGCCGCTTCTGCTTCGTCGACCCGCGCTTCGCCGACTGCTGCCAGATCGAGCCGGGCCGCATGACCAACCCGCTGAAGCCCGCCTTCCCGCCGGGCGCCATGCTGATGTTCCCGGGCGAGATGGTCCACTTCGTCGGCCCCTACAACGGCACCCGGCCACGCATCACCATCGCCTGGAACGTCAACCTCGAGGCCATCGAGGGCTCGCCGCTGGAGCCTTTTCTGAACAAGCAGACGGCGCCGGCGGGTTAGCTCGTCCGGCACGCCGCGCCAGCACACGCCCCTGTCATGCTCGGGCTTGACCCGAGCATCCATGCCTCGGATCGCAAGATCCTGCGAACGGGACAATGGATCCTCGGGTCAAGCCCGAGGATGACCATTGGGGAGGGCGGCGGCGGGCTTGGCGATCAAACCAGCCGGAAGTCTTCGAGCTGGATCTCCTTGCCGTAGTCGGCGTAGTCGCCGTCGGTGCGGGCCTGGCGGAACAGGCCCCAGTTGACCGGCCGGTAGTGCGGCCCCTCCGCGCCGATCAGCGCCGCGAGCGGCGCGCAGTCGGTGTCGTAGGCGGGGTTGAAGAAGAAGGGCAGCGAAAGGCGCGGCTTGTCGGTGATCGGCGTCACCCGATGCAGGGCGGCCGGGTAGAGGTCGTTGGACCAGACCTGCATCATGTCGCCGACGTTGATCACCAGCGCGCCCTCGATCGGCTCGACGTCGCGCCAGGCGCCGCGGCTATGGACCTGCAGGCCGCCGACCTCGTCCTGCAGCAGGATGGTCAGCACGCCGGCGTCGGTGTGGTGATGCAGCGCCATGTCGCCGAGCGGCGTCACCTGCCGCGCCAGATCCGGCTCCAGCAGGTCCGCCAAGGGATAGTGGTTGAGCCGCATGAAGCTCGTGTGGTCGCTGCCGAAGAAGGGGCTCAAGGCGTCGGCCGGCGCGCCGACCCCCTGGCAGAACATCGCCAGCAGGCGGTGGCCGAGCGCCTCGCAGGCCCGGAAGTAGGCGGTGAGAGTCGTCTTGAAGCGCGGCAAGGACGCAGGCCAGAGGTTGTGGCCGTCGACCGGCCAACGGTTCTTCGGGTGGTCGCTCGGCAGCGCCGGATGGGGCTCGACGCCGAAGTCGAAGACCTCCTTCAGGTCGCGGGCGTTCTTGGTCAGCTCGCGGTCGTAGTAGCCGCGCGGGTTCTCCTTGCTACGGAGCAGGGCGCGCTTCTCGGCCATGGGCAGGGCGAAGAAGCCGCGCGTCTCGGCGAAGACCGCCTCGATCAGCGCGGCCTCGATGCCGTGGCCGACGATCTGGAAGAAGCCGTAGTCCCGGCAGGCCACCGCCACCGCGTCGGCCACGGCTTGCGCCCCGGCCGGCTCGGAACCCGCCGCCGGCGCCAGATCGACCACGGGCACGCCTGCGCTCATGGCGTGATCCTAGGCGAGGCCCGGGCGCGCCTCAACGCGCGGGCAGGGCTAGCGCCCCTCGCCCTCCACCGCCGCCCAGGCCGCGACGATCTCCGGGTCCTCCTCGCTGCGCCGGCGCGGCAGATTGTCGTCGAGCTTGTACCAGGGTAGCTGGCTCTCCACGCAGCCATGGCTCTGTGGGACCGCGCGCTCGGGCGCGTCGAGCGAGCCGACGGTGACGCTCAGCCAGTGGGCCTGGGCCTCGCGCGTCGGCGTCCAGCAGAGCCGCGCGCCGCAGTCTGGGCAGAAGCCGCGCTTACCGAAGGACGAGGACTGGTAGTGCTTGGGCGCACCCTTGGTGAAGCGCAGCGAGCCCGGCACCAGAGGCACCGAGACCTCTGCCGGCGTGCCGCTCGCGCGCTGGCACATGCGGCAATGGCAATAGAAGGCGTCGTCGAGGAAGCCCTCGGCCTCGTAGCGCACCGCGCCGCACAGGCAGCCGCCGGAGATAGTCTCGCTCTCGAGCGTCATGGTCCGAGCCTCCCGTCTTGGAGAGGGCCCAGACTACAGCCGTCGGCGCGGCCCGTCAGGCCGTGGCCAGGGCCGGCAGGGAGGCGGCCGGCGGCGCCTCGGCGGGAGCGCTGTCGCCGGCCCAATCGCCGTGCCAGGACCGCAGAGCCTCCTCGGTCATCGGCCGACCGATGAAGTAGCCCTGGGCGGTGTCGCAATCGAGGGCCCGCAGGATCTTCAGGTGCCGCTCGCTCTCCACGCCCTCGGCGACGACCTTGAGGCCGAGGCTGTGGGCGAGGTCGACCGTCGAGCGCACGATGACGGCATCGTCGTCGTTCTCGGTCATCTGCATCACGAAGCTGCGGTCGATCTTCAGCTCGTTCAGCGGCAGGCGGCGCAGGTAGGCGAGCGAGGAATGGCCGGTGCCGAAATCGTCGACCGAGAGCCGCATGCCGTAGTCGTGCAGGCGACCGACGTTGGCCGCGACGCGCTCCGGATCGGACATGATCGCGGTCTCGGTGATCTCCACCGTGATCTTCTCCGGCGGCACCGACCAGCGTTCCAGGATGGCGATCAGGCGCCCGGGGATCGACTCGTCGTGCAGGCAGCGCACGGAGAGGTTCACGGCGATGCCGAAATCCAGGCCGCCGTCGCGCCAGCGGTCGTACTGGGAGCAGGCCTGCTCGAAGCCCCAGAAGGTGATCGGCTCGATCAGCCCGGTCTGCTCGGCGTGCAGGATGAACTCGTCCGGCGGCACGAAGCCGAGCTCCGGGTGCATCCAGCGGATCAGCGCCTCGACGCCGATCACCCGGCCGCTGGCGAGGTCGATCTTGGGCTGGTAGTGGAAGCAGAGCTGCTCCGCCTCGATGGCCTTGCGCAGCTCGCCGGTGATGGTCAGGTGCCGCACCGAGTTGTGGTCGCGCCTCGAGTCGTAGACCGCCACACCGCCGCCCTCGCGCTTGGCGAGATACATGGCGACGTCGGCGCACTGCAGCAGCCGCGCCGGCTCGGCGGCATGCTGGGGATAGACCGCGATGCCGATAGAGGCGCCGATCTCCAGCGAGAGGTCGTCGATCGGGAAGGGCTCGCAGAGGCTCTCGACCACCCGCGAGGCGGCGGCCCGCACGGCCTCGAGATCGGTCACGTCGGACAGCACGACGGCGAACTCGTCGCCGCCGAGGCGGGCGATGGTATCGCTGGCCCGCAGCGGACCGGTCAGGCGCTCGGCCACCTGACAGAGCAGCCGGTCGCCCATCTGGTGGCCCAGAGTGTCGTTGATCGCCTTGAAGCGGTCCAGGTCGAGCAGCAGCAAGGCGACCGGCTTGCCGTTTCGGCCGGCCTTGGTCACCGCCCGCTCCAGGCGATCGGCCAGCAGCACGCGGTTCGGCAGCCCGGTCAAGGCGTCGTGCATGGCCTGGTGCTCGAGCTCGGCCTCGTGGCGCTTGCGCTCGGTGATGTCGCGCAGGATCGCGACGGTCACCGCGCCGTCGTCCGTCGCCACCTGGGACAGGCCGACCTCCAGCGGGAAGCTGCGGCCGTCGGCGCGCCGGCCGAACATCTCGCACTGGCCGAGCGGACGCTCGCCGAGCCGCCAGTCGCCGGCCGAGAGGTAGTCGGCCAGCTCGGGAATCAGGCCGACGGCGCGCTGCCCGACAAGCGCGTCGGGGTCCTCGCCGAACGTCTGGCCCGCCGCGCGGTTCGCGGTGCGGATCCGGCCGTCGCGCTCGATGGTCAGGATGCCGTCGAAGCTGCTCTCCACCACGTTGCGCATGAAGAGCTCGAGCTGGCGCATGCGGATGTTCTGGATGAAGAGGTCGATGCTCTGCCGGTCGATGCGCTTGATCAGGTTGCCGGCGAAGAGCAGCAGCAGCAGGGCGACCGCCGGCAGGACGTCGAGCAGCACGGCGGCTTCGGTCTGTACGACGAGGGACAGCAGCAGCAGACCGGCGGCGAGCCCGGCGACGGCGGCGAGGCTGCGCCGCCAGGTCGCGTTGCGAGTCAGCCCGGCGAAGACCGCCCCGAGCACGCCGGCCAGGAGCAGGACCGCCAGGGGACTGGCGCTCTGCAGGGCCCGGCCCTCGGCGAGGGTCTGCGCCCCCAGGGCATGCAAGAGGACGCCGTTGATCGAGGTGTAGACCGGCACCGGGACGTCGTCGCGCAGCGCGGCCGCGGTCGCGCCGATGACCACCTGGCGGCCGGCGACCAGCGCGGGATCGAAGGTGCCCCGCAGCACGTCGGCGAAGGAGACGCGCGGAATGCTCGCGGGGTCGAAGGCGAAGTCGACGCCATAGAGATCGAAGGGCGCCTGCTCCCGGCCGGCGAGCACCGCCGAGAGGCTGGGCACCGCCCCGGCCGGCCAGTGGTCGCGCAGCGCCAGCCGCCGGACCAGGCCGTCGCTTTCCGGCCAGACGTTGACGGAGGCCAGATCGGCCTGGCGCCGGAAGCGCTCCAGGGGCAGCGAATGGGACCAGGTCAGGCCCTGCGGCCCCGGCACGGGCTGCCGGAAGACCGGCAGGACGACGCGCCCCGCGGCCCGCGCCAAGGCGGCTTCCAGCAGGGCGTCGTCCTCGGGGTTCGAGGGCGAGGAGAAATCGACGTCGAAGGCGACGCGGGTCGCCCCGGCCGCCAGCAGCCGGTCGATCACCGCGGCGTGGTGGCGGCGCGGCCAGGGCCAGACCTCCAGACGATCGAGGCTGCGCGGGTCGATCTCGACCAGCAGCAGCGAGTCGCCGGCCGGCCGCTGCAGCAGCTCGAAGCGGAAGTCCTGGAGGTCGCGCTCCAGCGGCTTGAGCAGGCCGAGCTGCGTGACGATGACGATGGCGCAGAGGGCGCCGAGCGGCCAGAGCCAGGCCCGCAAGCGGGCCGGCAGTGCCCTCAGCGCGGACGCACGCGCTCCCTCGAGCCTGCTCGCGACCATTGCCGTCGACCTCCGATCCGACCGAGCCCGCTGGCCGTCGCCGGCGTCAGTCGCCGACGCCGCCGGCGGTGACGCCACCCTGTGGCGAACCGCCTGTGGGCGCACCATCGAGCGCCGGGTTGACGATCCGCCGCACCACACGGCTGACGTCGGGCGTGCTCTGCGTCAGCCCCGGCGCCGCGCCGGCAAGACCGGCGCCGTTGCTCGGCAGTCCGCGGGCGACGTCGCTCAGGCCCGGCGCGACCTCGCCGAGGCCAGACCTGATGCTGTCGACCCGCTGCGGCACGACCGAGGCCCGGTCGCCGGTGAGGGCCAGGCTGCTCGGCGCGGCCGGCTGCAGCGCACTGCCGGCGGCCCGAGGCTGCGCGCCGCCGTCGCTGACTCTCGTCTGAACCAGGCCCTCGACCCGGGCAGGCGGCGCGACCGGTGCCACCAAGCCGTCGGTCAAGGACGCGATATCCAGCGACTCGAGGCCGATCGTGCGGGTGATCTTCAGCCCCTGCAGCGGGGCGGCCAACGACATCGCTTTCGGGATGGCGGACAGCGTCGTACGGTCGCTCTGCGTGCCGGCCGCCACGGGCTTGCCCGCCGGTCCCGCGGCGGCGGCCTCGCCCGTGCCGCGCTCGCCCTGCTGGCGGTCGCCTCGATGGATCTTCAGGTCGGCATTGGGACCCTGCCCGACCGAGGCCGTCTGCCCGGGCCGCACCAGCCGGACCTGACCGCTGGCCAGCGCACCGACTTCGACCGCGCCCTCGCTGACGAAGACCGAGGCGCCGGTGCCGCCGACGGCCACCGAGAAGGTCGTGCCCTTCACGACGGCGGCGAGAAACGGCGTCTTGACCTCGAAGTGCTGCTCGGGGCGCTTGTCCACCTGTAGCAGCAGGGACCCGAATCGCTGGAAGATGGTCGTGCGCTGGCCGCGGTCGCTGTCGAAGGGGATCTGCGTCCGGCTGTCCGGCGAGAGGGTCATGCTGGTCTTGCCGCGGGTCAAGGTGACCCGGCTGCCGGCGGCGGTGGCGATCTCGCTGCCGGGCTCGATCCTGTCGCCGGGCTTCAGGACACGCGGTGCCCGCGTCGGCAGGGAGACCTGGGCCTCGCCATGCACGGCGGCGACGGTCCAGGGGCCTTCCTCTAGGCCCAGGGCCGCGCCGGCACTGGCGCAGAGGATCGCCAAGGCACAGAGCAAGCGGTTGAAAAGGGAGCCCACGGGACGACGAACACTCATCTTTTTCTTCCTTGTCTCCGGGCTGGCCCCGATCGGGCCCAGAAGCCTCAGGTCAAGGACAGATTTATATGGAATTCGAATTAAGAAAAATTTAGGTTTTTGGGTTAATATGAAGTGATCGTCAGTCAATACTAAGTATTGGCTGAAGATAGCAAGCAAAATACTTTTGTATCAAATTTGAAATAACTTGTAGCCAGAGGAGCCGGGGCGCGGTCGTGCCTGCTCTGCCCACCAAGAACCGGGTCGCCGAGCAGCGCGCAGCCGCCATGGCCCTCCTATGCCGGATCGCCGCCCTGTTCTGGCTTGCCGCGCCGCCGACGGCGCTGGGCCAAGCCTTGGCGCCGCAGGCGGACCAGGCCGACCCCGGCCAGATCGAGCGCCGCATCCAGGAGCGCGAGCGGCCGCCCGCCGAGCCGACCCCGGAGATCGAGCTACCCGAGGCCGCGCCGCGCCCGCCGGACCCGGGCGACGAGGCCGGCCAAATCGTGTTGACGGCGGTGCGCATCGAGGGCGCCGAGGCCATCGCGCCCGAGGCGCTCGCCGAAGACTACCGGGACTACCTCGGCCGGCCGGTCGGCCTGGCCGACATCGGCGCGATCCTCGATGCCATGACGGCGCGCTATCGCGCAGCCGGCTTCATCCTCTCGCGCGCCATCGCGCCGCCGCAGGACCTGGCCGGCGGCCTGCTGCGCGTGCGGATCGTCGAAGGCTACCTGGACAAGGTGACCTTCCAGGGCGTCCGGCCCGGGCGCTGGGGCCTGCAGGCCTACGCCGAGCGCCTGCGGGCGGCCCGCCCGCTGACGCTGGCCCTGTTGGAGCGCGTGGTGCTGCTGATCGAGGACCTGCCGGGCCTGAGCGTCGCCTCGGGCCTGCGGCCGATCGACGACGAGGCCGGGCGCTACGAGCTGGTCCTGATGCTCGAGGAAGACCGCTTCGACGCCACGCTCTATCTCGACAACCGCGGCACCCCGGCGGTCGGCCGGCTGCAGGGCTACGCCAGCCTCGGCGCCAACAGTGCCTTCTCGCTGGCCGAGCGGCTGCAGCTCGGCTTCTTCACCGTGCCCGACCAGCCCGAGGAGCTGCTCTACGGCGACCTGCTCTACGTCCAGCCGCTGATGGCCGACGGCCTGACCGCCGCAATTCGGGTCTCCCGCAGCCGGGTCGACGCCGGCGACAACTTGGCCGCTTTCGACACGCTGAGCAGCTCGCTCGGCACCGAAGTGAGCCTGCGCTACCCGCTGGTGCGCTCGCGCGCTTTCAACCTGTTCATCGGCGGCGCCTTCGATTTCCGGGAGCTGAAGCAGGAGCAGCTCGGCAACGACGTGCTCGACGACCGGCTCCGGGTCCTGCGCGGCACGCTCGACGCGAGCTTCAGCGACGAGCTGGAGGGCGCCACCTTCGTCAGCCTCGAGATCGGCCAGGGGCTCGACATACTCGATGCCTCGCCGGCCGGCGGCCCGCTGCGCTCGCGGCTCGACGGCGAGCCGGCTTTCACCAAGCTGACACTGGAGGCGCTGCGCCGGCAGGAGCTGCCCTACGGCTTCGGCCTGCAGGCCGCCTTCCGCGGTCAGACCAGCTTCGATCCCCTGCTCTCCTCCGAGGAGTTCGCCCTCGGCGGCGACCGCTTCGGGCGGGCCTACGACTTCTCGGAGCTGACCGGCGAAGAAGGCCTCGCCGGCAGCCTCGAGCTGCGCTACGGGCAAGCGCTGCCGCTGGCCTGGCTGCCCGGGGTGCAGCTCTACGGCTTCTACGACTGGGGCGCGGTCTGGAACGACGTGGCCGGCGGCGGCCAGGTCCGGGATTCGCTCTCCTCGACCGGCGGCGGCCTGCGCTTCGACCTCTTCGGCCTGATGGAGAGCGAGCTCGAGGTGGCGCTGCCGCTGACCCGCCCGGTGGCCAGCCGAGACAGCCACGCGCCGCGCGTCTTCTTCACCCTCTCCGGGCGTTTTTGAGGCGTGCCCTGCTTGGGTGGAACGTCACTGGTCCGCTGATTCGGCGACGCTCCGGCAATCGCCGCTCATCGCGGCAGCCTTCGACATCGAAACGAACTTCCCCCTCACCCGGCTCCGGCTAAGCTCAGCCTTCGGCTTCGCTAAGCCTCTACGCCCTCTCCCCCGACGGGGGAGAGGGATGCGCAGGCTTGGTGAGGCGCAGCCGAGCCTAGCCGGAGCTGGGTGAGGGGGAAGTTCGTTTCCCTTTCGCAGTGGGCCGGCGATGCCACCAGATCCGGTAACCTCCTAAGGAATCGGGCGCCCCGTCCGTCAGGCGGCGCGCCACTTGATGGAGCAGCCCATCGAGGCGGTCTGCGCCTCGGGGCCGCGGCCGGAGCGTGCGACCTCGGACATGGCCTCGAAGAGCTCGCGCCGGGCGTCGGGCACCAGGGTCGTCTTGGACTCGTCCAAGCGGCCCCTGTACTGCAGCTCGAGGTCGGCGTTGAAGCCGAAGAAATCGGGCGTGCAGACGGCGCCGTAGGCGCGGGCGACGGCCTGGGTCCGGTCGATCACATAGGGGAAGGTGAAGCCGTGGCGCTCGGCGAAGGATTTCATGTTGTCGAAGGAATCGTCCGGGTAGGCCTCGGTGTCGTTGGACATGATCGCGATCGAGCGGATGCCCTCGGCCTCCAGGTCCTTGGCGTCGCGCACGATGCGGTCGACGATCGAGCGGACATAAGGACAATGGTTGCAGATGAACATGATCAGCGTGCCCTTGGGGCCGCGGATGTCCTGCAGGCCGTAGCTCTTGCCGTCGACGCCGTCGAGCTCGAAATCGACGGCCTTCCAGCCGAACTCGCAGATCGGGGGCACGGCGGCCATGCTGCTCTCCCTCGGATGCTCGGGCCCGATCGGCGGGACCCCGTTTGGGTTTTATTTACTCTCAAAGGCGACACTTCAGGTCAATGCCAGGCATGCCCGATCCGACGATGCGGGCGCTGCCGATCCCCAGGCCCCCAAGCGCTAAGCGCGGGACGGCAAGAGTTCGGAAAGGCCAAGCTATGGTTCGCGCAATCGTCCTCGCCCTCTCGATCCTGGGCCTCACCGGCTGCGAGATAGCCACCGGGCCGGGCCTCTTCGTGGCCGCCACGGCGACCTTCATCAACACCAAGAAGACGGTCGGCGACCACGCCATGACCTGGATGACCGGGCAGGACTGCTCGACCCTGCGCTACACCAAGGGCGAGGGCTACTGCCGGCCGCGCGACGGCGAAGGCATCGCCGAAGCCGGCTTCGACGGCGCCTATCCGGGCATGGGCCCCTACTGCTACCGGACCCTCGGCCGGGTGACCTGCTACGACCAGCCGGACTCCCAGGCCAGCGGCTACGCCCGCCTGCAATAGAGGCCGCCGGAGGCCCCAGTCCAGGGCCTATCGGGGGCTGATCCGGGCCCCGGTTTCTGCCGCTTTCGTCGCACGACGTTAACCGCTCGGCGCTGGACGGCGGCCGGGATTTCGGCGAGACTTCTCCTGCAACAAAAAGATCATGCTGGAGGAGAAGCGCGCCACGATGGGCAAGCTTTACCGGCTCGAAGACCTCAGGACAGGGCCCACGAAGGCGGCCAGACGTCGAGTCTTCTTCACCCGACACGAGCTCAACCGCTTGCTCTCCCTCTACAGCCGACGCGTGATGAACGGCGAGTGGCGCGACTACGCCATCGACGTCAGCGGCGGCATGGCGGTCTTCTCGGTGTTCCGCAACAGCCACGAGCGGCCGGCCTTCACCATCGCCAAGCGCAGCGGCGGCAACCAGCGCGGCGTCGAGTTCACGGTCACCTCCGGCGGCCACCGCCTGGCCCGCTGCGAGAGCCTCGTCGAGGCCCTCAAGGTCTTCGACCGCCGCCTGCAGGTGGTCCGCGCCGGCCCCTGACGCGCGCACGCCCGCCCGCCCCCGCCGCAACCACGGCAAGAGAGACTCCGCCATGAAGCCCGTCGATCCGGCGGACCGCGTGGTCCGCAACATCTTCACCAGCCCCTTCAACGACAGCGGGCCCGACGGCCGAACCTACGACGGCCTGAGCCAGCTACCGCTCGACGAGGCCCGGCCGTCCTGGACCGGCTTCCACGCCATGCGCATGGCGCCGGGCGCCGTCTCGCCGGCCCACGAGCATAGCGCCGACGAGTTCTTCTTCATGGTCGAGGGCGAGCTGATCGACCACGACGGCACCCGCTACGGCCCCGGCGACATGGTCTGGCTGCGCGCCGGCACGCAGCATTCGTCGCATACGCCGAACGGCTGCACGATCCTGGTCTACGTCGAGCATCTCGAGAAACCGCTGGCGTGACGCCGACCACGGCCGGCTTCGGTCGTGTCTTTGACTCACCCAAATGTTCTTGTTATGTTCTCATCCGTGGTGACGGATCGGAGCGGCATGGGTGGGCGGTTTCAGGCGGCAGCAGATGTCCGAGGACGAGCGGCGCCACGCGGCGACCTGTCTCGGCGAGCTGGTCGAGTCCGGCATCGGGGTGTTCTGCTGGTGCAACCGCTGCGGCCATAACGCGGAGCTGGCCATCGAGACCCTGCTCGGCCAGCTCGGCCCCGACTTCCCGGTGCCCGAGGTCGGCGCCCGGCTGCGCTGCAGCGGCTGCGGCAGCAAGGACATCGCCACCCGCCCGGCCTGGCCCGGCCTGGGCCAGGTGACCCGGCACGATTGAGGCAACGGGCGGAATAGACACAGCCCAGTCAAGCCCGAGGGTGACCGGAGATGACTGGGTCTCGGCCTTTCAGCCAAGCGGACACCGGGCCCCAGCGCCATTTTCGATGACGTCGTCGGCGCTCTCGCGGACCCCATGGGTCATCGTCGGAAAACGAAGAAGTCGACCTCCTGGGTCACCGCGCCGCCGGGGGCCTCTTGCTCGGCGTAGGCACGCAGGACGGCCATGCCCGCCTCGAAGTCGTCATCGGGCAAGCGGGCCAGGAAGGAGTCGGCGCGCAAGGCCATCTTGTCGGCGAAGCTCCGCCAATCGGGCGACATCTCGTGCGTGACGGCCTTGTGCGTCACGCTCTCGAAACCGGCGCTTTCGAGAACCGACGTCATCTGCAGGCGCGATGTCAGTTGTCCTTCCGCAATGGACCGGATCCCGTTGAAGAACCTCAGGTAGGGAAAGCTCCCGATCGCATCGAGCGTGCTGTTCCGGATGCAGACGTAGCCGCCGTCGCGCAGGATGCGGTGGCATTCACGCATCGTCTGCCCGGGGTCCGGCAGGTGGTGATAGACCATCGACAGGAACACCATGTCGGCCGAGCCGTCCTCCACGGGGAGCCTACTCCCCGTCAGCAGCTCGAAACGAACGCTGCTACGGGCGCACTTCGCGCGGGCCTGTTCGAGCATCGTCGCCGAGGGATCGATGCCGATCACCTCGGCCTCGAAATGAACGGACAGCGGCTCCGTGAAGCGGCCGGTGCCGCAGCCGAGATCGACGATGCGCGAGATGCCCTCCTCGGGCAGTGCGTCGGACAGCAGCGCCAGCCACTGCCGCAGCGTCTCCGGGTCGTAGCCGCGCCCCGAGTCGTACACGGCGGCCATGTTGGTGTCGTCATAGTCCATGGGCCAGGGCTCCAACCGCGTCGCCTGTCGGCCGGATCGAGGACAGCCATCCCGTCGAGAGGCCGCCGCTAGATCTCCGCGTAGATCTCGACGACGTTGTCCTCGCTGTCACGGAAAAACAGCGTGCGGTGGCCGAAATCCTGGTCGGCCGGCGGCTCGACGATCTCGACGCCCTTCTCGACCAGCTCGGCGTGACAGGCGTCGACTTCCTCGGGTGCGACTTGGAAGGCCAATTGCACGCAGGCCGTGCCCGGGTCCAACGGGCCGTCGTGCCAGGCAAGCCACGGCCCGCGCGGCCGCAGGGTCAGGAAGCTGCTGCCGACCTCGAAGCGGACCCAGACCTCGTGGTCCTCGACCAGCGCGAAGCCCATGACGTCGCGGTAGAACAGCCGCGCCGCCGCCAGGTCGCGGCAGGGCAGGATGACGTAGTCGATCTCGCGGATGGCCTTGACGCTCATGGCACCCCCCTTGCCTTGCCGGACCTGCGGGAGCCATAGACCGCCTGCGGCCCGCAAGCTATCCGCTTCTTGCGAAAAGAAGGCGCCGCACTAGGCTCTGATCGACCGGCTGGAGCCGCCTGCCGAAGATTGCCTATCACCGTGCCGAGCGAAGGAGACATCCGTGCACATCGCCCCCTTTGGCGTCGAGATCTGGATGAACGAGTGGGAGACCAGGTGTGATTGGAACCTGGCCGAGACCTGCGTCGAGAGCCTGACCATCGGCGAGCTGATGCAACTGACCGGCCGCAACGACACGGACCTCTCCGAGCTGCTCTCGATGAAGATGACCTACGGCGCGATCGAAGGCTCCGAGCGCCTGCGCCGCGCCATCGCCGCGCTCTACGAGCGGCAGGCGCCGGCGAACGTCGTCGTCACCCACGGCACGATCGGCGCCAACATGCTGGTCCACAAGGCTCTGGTGAGCACGGGCGACCAGGTGGTGGCCGTGGTGCCGACCTATCAGCAGCACTATTCGATCCCCGCCTCCATCGGCGCGGACGTGCGGCTTCTGAGACTGCAGGAGCGGCACGGCTGGCTGCCGGATCTCGACGCCCTCCGCCGCCTGGTGACGCCCGCCACCCGGCTGATCGCCCTGAACAACCCCAACAACCCGACCGGCGCGCTGATCGAGCCCGAGATGCTGGAGGCGATCGCCGACATAGCCCGCCCCTTCGGCACCTGGATCCTCTGCGACGAGGTCTACCGCGGCACCGACCAGGCCGGCGACGGCATGACCGCCTCCATGGCCGACATCTACGAAAAGGGCATCAGCACGGCGGGCATGTCCAAGGCCTTCTCGCTCGCCGGCCTGCGCCTCGGCTGGGTCGCCGCCCCGCAGGAGGTCATCGAAGCCGTGTCGATCCACCGCGACTACGACACCATCTCGGTGGGCATGATCGACGACCACTTCGCCGCCCTGGCCCTGGAGAACCGCGACGCCGTGCTGAGCCGCAGCCACGCCATCACCCGCGGCAACCTGAAGATCCTCGAAGACTGGGTCGAGCAGGAGCCGCGCATGTTTTGGGTCAAGCCGCGCGCCGGCACGACGGCCCTGCTGAGATACGACCTCGAGATGCGCTCCCGGGAGCTCTGCATCGCCCTCCTCGAGGAAACCGGCGTCATGTTCACGCCCGGCTCGGCCCTCGACATCGAGGGCTACGTCCGCATCGGCTACGCGAACAACCCGGCCGTTTTGAAGGAAGGCTTGTCGCGGGTGTCGGGGTTCCTGGCCAAGGCGAGCTGATCGCACTTCAGTCCTTGCCAAAGGCCGCCACGACGGTCTCGATCGGGAGATAGAGGGTCCGGCTGTCCGCCGGGTATTCGATGAACTCCGCGCAGCTCATATAGAACCGCTTCGCCGCATCGCTCTTGGCCTGAACGAGCACTGCCCCGATGCCGATGCTCTGGGAGGCCACCGCTATCCGGCGCAGAGCATCTGCGAGCAGGTCGGCCCCCAGTCCCTTGCCCGCATGGTCGCGGCTGACGGCCAGTCGCCCGATGACCGAGACCGGAATCGAGTCCGGGGCGTTGCGGCGAAGCTTGCCCGGCGTCGCCGAGCGCTGGACGGCCCCCGCGGAGATGCAGAAATAGGCGACCACGCGGTCGCCGTCGCAGACGACATAGGTTCGCGAGAATCGGCTCTCGTTCTTCAGGGCGCGATGCCGCAGCCAGTCGTTCAATGCCGGCTCGCCGCAGTCGAACGCCGAGAGGTCATGGTCGGCCGTCAGGGGCGTGGGTGCCGAGAGGATTGGCCTACACCGCTGCGGCTGGAGTGCTACCTCTCCCAGGCCGGGACCCGGCGCAGCAGCGCCCGCAGCTTCGGTCCCGGTGCGGGAGGATTGTCGAGCGCCTGCATGAAATCGGCGTAGCGCTCGGGATCGAGAACGAAGAGCTTCTGGTCGAGCAGCACGTCGATGGCCTCCCGCCGTGCGCTCTCGATCATGAACTCGGTGCGCGTCTTGCCGAGAACCGCCGCCGCATCGTCGATCAGTTGGCGCGTGCCTGCCTCGACCCGCAGGTTGATGCTGCCCTTGGTGTCGCCGGACGAAGGGCGGTCGGCGACCGCGAGAGTCGCGGCTCCGGTGGCATCCGAGGACGACGTGCGGCGCTTGGACATGCCAGCAAGGGTGAGGGCTTTGTATTGACAATGTCAATACGGAGGATCTTATCGGAGGCAAGGACTCGACAGCCTGCCAGAAATCTCTCAATCGCCCAAAGGATTTGTCCAGACATTTTGAGCGCATCCGGGCACTGGTTGCCAATGGCCGGCGGCGGTCCAGGATCACTCCCTCCGCTTTTCCTCTTCCAATCCCGAGCTTCCTCGCTAAAATTGTCCAGACAAATTGAAACCCTGCTTTAGTCGAGGTGACGATGCTCGATCCAGCCGAGATCGCGCCCCAGCGCTATCTGGCCAGCTATGGGCGGGCCTTGGAGGACTTCACGGTCGGCGACGTCTATGAGCACCGGCCGGGCCGGACCATCACCGAGGCCGATAACATCCAGTTCAGCCTGCTGACCATGAACAGCCATCCACTGCACTGCGACCACGCCTTCGCGGCCGAGAGCGAGTTCGGCCGGCCCCTGGTGAACAGCGCCCTCACCCTGGCCATCGTCGTCGGCATGACGGTGAACGACGTCAGCGCCAAGTCGGTCGCCAACCTGGGCTGGCGCGAGATCAAGCTGACGGCGCCGGTCTTCCCGGGCGACACCGTCTATGCCCGCAGCGAGGTCCTCTCGGTGCGCGAGTCGCAATCGCGCCCGACCCAGGGAATCGTGACCACGCGCACCGAAGGCTACAAGGCCGACGGCACGGTTTTCATGGCCTTCGAGCGCGCCAGCCTGATTCCGAAACGCGCCCATTGCGCCACCTAGACACCCGGACTTTGGAACCCAGAGCATGCATGACCCAACCCACAACCAGGTCGCGATCGCCGAGCGGCTCGCCGACTTCGCCGCGACGCTGACCGCCGACGCGATCCCCGAGACGGTCCGGCGGCGCGCCCGGCACCACCTGCTGGACGCCATCGGCATCGCCCTGGCTTCGGGCAAGCGCGACTTCGCCCAGCGCACGCTGGTCGCCTTGCAGCGCGTCGGCGGTGCCGGCGACTGCGCCGTGCTCGGCCTGCCGAGCCGCCTGGCGCCGCGCGACGCCGCCACCCTCAACGGGTTGCTCTGCCACGGCCTGGACTTCGACGACACCCACATCGGCGCGGTGGTCCATCCGACGGCCAGCGCCTTCCCCGCCGCCCTGGCCGCGGCCGAGCTCGCCGGCGCCGACTTCGAGCGCCTGCTGACGGCCTATGTGCTCGGCGTCGAGGTGGCCGCGCGCCTGGGCCAGGCCGCGAACAGCCAGTTCCATGCCGCCGGCTTCCACCCGACCGGCGTGGTCGGCGCCTTCTCCAGCGCGCTGGTCGCCGGCAAGCTCCTGGACCTCACCGCGGCCGAGCTGCGCCAGGCCCAGGGCATCGCCCTCAGCTTCGCGTCGGGCAGCCTGGAGTTCCTCGAGGACGGCGGCTGGACCAAGCGCATCCATCCCGGCTGGGCCGCGGCCGCCGGCCTGCAGGCCGCGACCTTGGCCGCGGCGGGCTTCGTCGGCGCCAGCCAACCCTACGAGGGCCGATACGGGCTCTACCGCAGCTATCTCGGCGCGCGCTTCGAGGCCTGCGACCTGTCGATCGCGACCCGCGACCTGGGCAGCGTCTGGGAGCTGATGGAGACCGCCATCAAGCCCTTTCCCGCCTGCCACTTCACCCACGGCTCCATCGACGCCGCCCTCGCGCTCTCCCCGGACATCAACGGGGCCGCGGTCGAGCGGATCACGGTGCGCCTGCCGCGCGAGGTCATGCCGGTGGTCTGCGAGCCGGAAGCCAACAAGAAGCGCCCGGCGAACAGCTACGATGCCCAGTTCAGCGTCCCCTTCCTGGTCGCCGCCGCGATCCGCCGCGGACAGGTCAGCCTGGCCGAGATCGAGGGAGACACGCTCCGCGATCCGGAGATCCTCGAGCTCGCCGCCCGGGTCGACTGCGAGCCGGACCCGGACTCGCCCTATCCCAAGGCCTATTCCGGCGAGGTCTCGATCGCGCTGTCCGACGGCCGGAGCCTGCACCACCGCGAGGCGGTCAACCGCGGCGCCGCCGACCGGCCTCTGGCCAACGAGGAGATCGCCGAGAAGTTCCGGCAGAACGCCACGGCCTCGGTCTCCGCGCGCCGGGCCGAGGAGATCGAAAGCCTGATCCTGGCGGCGCCGGAAAGCTTGCCGGCGCGGCAGTTCGCCGCGGCGCTGGGCACCGCGTGACCGAGCCTTTGGAGGAGCGCAGCATGTCGAGCGCCGCCGTGACGCCCGCCGACGAGGAGCGGCAGGAGCAGGAGCGCCTGATCCTCGACAGCCTCGACAAGTTCCTCGAGCGCGAGGTCCGGCCTCATGCCATGGCCCTGGAGCATGCCGACGCCTATCCCCACGGCATCGTCGAGGGGATGAAGGAGCTGGGCCTGTTCGGCGCCCTGATCTCGCCCGACTACGGCGGCCTCGGCCTGTCGCCCAGCCTCTACGCCCGGATGATCGAGCGCATCGCGCGGGTCTGGATGTCGCTGACCGGGATCATCAACTCCCATCTGATCATGGCCTACATCGTCGAGCAGCGCGGCACCGAGGCGCAGAAGCAGCGCTTCCTGCCGCGCTTCGCCAGCGGCGAGCTGCGCGGCGGCCTGGCGCTGACCGAGCCCGATTGCGGCACCGACCTGCAGGCGATCCGCACCCTGGCCCGCCGCGAGGGCGAGGACTACCGGGTGAACGGGACCAAGATCTGGATCTCCAACGGCATCGAGGGCCAATGCTTCGCGCTGCTGGTCAAGACCGACCTGCAGGCCGAGCCGCGGCACAGGGGCATGAGCATGCTGCTGGCCGAGAAGCGCGAGGGCTTCGGCGTCAGCCGCAAGCTGGAGAAGCTCGGCTACAAGGGCATCGACAGCGCCGAGCTGATCTTCGAGGACTACCGCGTGCCGGCCGACTGCCTGATCGGCGGCGTGGAAGGCCAGGGCCTGCAATGCGCCCTCTCCGGCCTCGAGCTCGGCCGCGTCAACGTGGCCGCGCGCGGCGTCGGCATCGCCCAGGCGGCGCTCGACGAGGCCGTCGCCTACAGCCAGCAGCGCAAGACCTTCGGCAAGCCGATCCACCAGCACCAGGCCATCGCCCTCAAGCTCGCCGACATGGCGACCCGGACCGAGGCATCGCGGCTGCTGGTCGAACAGGCCGCCAACGCCCTCGACCGCGGCGAGCGCTGCGACATGGAGGCCGGCATGGCCAAGCTCTTCGCCAGCGAGGCGGCGATCGAGAACTCCCTGGAATGCATGCGCATCTTCGGCGGCTACGGCTACGCCAAGGAGTTCGTCGTCGAGCGCCTCTATCGCGACGCGCCGCTGCTGGCGATCGGCGAAGGCACCAACGAGCTGCAGCGGCTGCTCATCGCCAAGCGGCTGATCGAGCGGAACCCGGTCTGATGAAGCAACCATCCGACGAGGCCCGCCTGCCCTTGGACGGCGTGCGCGTGATCGCCGTGGAGCAGTACGGCGCCGGGCCCTTCGGCACCATGCTGATGGCCGACCTGGGCGCCGAGGTGATCAAGATCGAGAACCCGAGCGACGGCGGCGACGTCGGCCGCCAGGTCGGGCCCTACTTCTTCGAGGAGGGCAACAGCCACTTCTTCCAGGCCTTCAACCGCAACAAGCGCAGTCTCACCCTGAACCTCAAGACGGCCGCCGGACGGGAAGTCCTCGAAGCCCTGGTCGAGACGAGCGACGCCCTGATCGACAACCTGCGGGGCACCCAGGCGGAGCGCCTGCGGCTGACCTACGAGGATCTCAAGGACATCAACCCGCGGATCGTCTGCGCCCATCTCTCCGCCTACGGCCGCGAGGGCACGCGCAAGTCCTGGCCGGGCTACGACTACCTGATGCAGGCCGAGGCGGGCTACCTCAGCCTGACCGGCGAGCCGAACGGGCCGCCCGCGCGCTTCGGCCTGTCGATCGTCGACATGATGACCGGCCTGATGACCGGCTTCGCCCTGGTCTCCGCCCTGGTCGGCGCCCGCGAGACGGGCCGCGGGCGCGACGTCGACGTCAGCCTCTTCGACGTCGCCTTGCACAACCTGAACTACCTGGCGGCCTGGTACTTCAACGGCGGGCATCGACAGGGCCGTGAGCCGCGCTCGGCCCACCCGTCGCTGACCCCGAGCCAGCTCTACCGGACGCGCGACGGCTGGATCTTCGTCATGTGCAACAAGGAGAAGTTCTGGCCGCTGTTCTGCGCCAAGCTCGGCCGCCCGAAGCTGGCCACGGACCCGCGATTCCACGACTTCAAGGCGCGGCTGGCCCACCGGGACGAGCTGACCGAGCTGCTCGACCGGACCTTCGAGACGCTCGATACGCAGGATTGGATCGAGCGCCTTGCCGGTAGCGTGCCGGTGGCGCCGGTCTACGACGTCGCCCAGGCGCTGGACAATCCCTTCGTCCGCGAGCAGCGGCGCGTGGCCTCCTTCCAGCCGCGCAACGGCGGCCCCTCCGTGGACATGCTGACCGGGCCGATCCGCCTCTCGGACATGGATCTGCCGACCCATTGCGGGCCGCAGCTCGGCGAGGACAGCGAGACGATCCTGGCGGAGCTGGGCTACACGCCCGCGGGGATCGCCCGGCTCCGCGAGGAGGGCGCGGTTTGACCGCCGCCGGCACGACGACAAGGGCCGATGGCCCGCGATACCGGGCCATCGTGCGCAGCCTGCTGAGCGATATCGAGGCCGGCCACTACGGGATCGGCGACCGGCTGCCCTCGGAAGCCGAGCTCTGCGACCGCTTCGAGGTCAGCCGTTACACCGTGCGCGAAGCCCTGCGCCGCCTGCAGGTCCAAGGCGTGATCGCCCGCCGCCAGGGTGCCGGCTCGGTGGTGACGCCGCGGCCGGCGGCCCCCCGCTTCGTCAACTCGATCGACTCCATCGACGGGCTGATGCAGTACGCCAGCAGCACCCAGCTCGACGTGATCTCGGTCGAGCGGATCATCGTCGAGGGCGAGCAGGCGAAGCGGCTGCGCTGCCCGCCGAACAGCGCCTGGCTGCGCATCGCCGCCCTGCGCCACGCCGACGATCTGGCGCAGCCGATCTGCTACACCGATCTCTACATCGCGCCCGCCTTCGCCGAGGTGATCGCCGATATCGGACGGGAGCGCACGGCCGTCCACGCCATGATCGAGCAGCGCTACGGCGTCAACGTGCAGAACGTGCTGCAGGACATCGAGGCGGCCGAGGCCGACCTCAACCTGGCGACCCGCCTGGGCCTGAAGGTAGGCGCGCCGGTGCTGATCGTCAGGCGCCGCTACGTCGACGACCTGGGCAACCTCATCGAGCTCTCCATGAACGCCCACCCGGCCGACCGCTTCCGCTACGAGATGACCTTGCAGCGCCACGGCGGCGGCGACGGCGCCTGATCCGCGCCGAACGGCGTCAGGCGGACAAGGCGTCAGGCGGACAAGGCGTCGGGCGCCTCGGCGGCGCCGATCTCGGCCAGCACCTCGTCGGTCGTGGCGACCCGGCCCCAGAGCCGGCGGAAGCCCCGCAGCGTGACGCTCTGGAACTCCTCGCTGCAGGTGCCCGTGGCGTCGGCGACCATCAAGGCGGCATAGCCCCGGTCCACGGCCTCCCGCGCCGTCGTCTCGACGCAGTTGTTGGTCGAGACGCCGACCATGACGAGCTGCTCGACGCCGAGGGCCCGCAGCAGGCTGTCGATCCCGGTGGAGGCGAAGGCGCCCTGGGTCGTCTTGTTCAGCACCGGCTCACCGGGCCGCGGCGCCACCGCCTCGACGATCTCGTGCTCGCGCGTGCCGACATGGTTGTTGGTGGCCTCGAAGAAGCCGCGCAGAGACGGCGGCGCGTCGGCATAGTCCGGCAGCGCCGCGCCGAGGGTCACATAGATCACCCGCGCGCCGACACGGCGGAAGCCGTCGAGCAGCCGCGCCGTGTTCGGCAGGACGAGCCGCTCGATGCGGTCGAAGCGGTAGCTGGCCTCGGCCAGGCGTCCCTGGGCGTCGAGATGCCGGCCCAGGCCGTGGTGCCGGCTGCCGCTGGCGTATTGCAGATCGACCACGAGCAGCGCCGCCTTGTCCACGTCGAGACGGAAGTCGCGGGTCAGCTCATCGATGTATTGGGCGCTCATGGAGCCCTCCCTTGCCAAGGTGTCGGTGCCTCACGGCAGAAGCGCCAGCGAGAGCCAGGGGACGTAGGTGACCACGACCAGCGCGGCGAGCAGCAGGAACACGTAGGGCACCACCCCCTTGATGACCTGCTCGATCGCGGTGTCGGAGATGCCGCTGATGACGAAGAGGTTGATCCCGATGGGCGGCGTGATCGAGGCGATCTCGATGTTGAGCGCCAGGAGCACGCCGAAGTGGATCGGGTCGATACCGAGACTGAGGATGCTGGGCAGCAGGAGCGGCGCCACCACCGTCAGGATGGTGACGCCGTCGAGGAAGCAGCCGAGCACCAGAAGCACCAGGTTGACGACCAGCAGGAACTCCCAGTGGGAGAGGTTGGCGACCTCCACGGCCGTGACGATCGCGGAGGGGATCCCCGCCAAGGTGGCCAGCATGCCGATGAACAGCGCCTCGGCGATGATGAACAGGATGACGCCCGTCATCTTGGCGCTGTTGGCGAAGATCCGCGGCAGGTTCTCGAGGGTCACCGTGCGGTAGACCACCGCGCCGATGAACAGCCCGTAGAGGGCGGCGACCGCCGCCGCCTCGGTGGGCGTGAAGATGCCGCCGTAGATGCCGCCCAGGACGATCGCGGGCATCAGCAAGGCGGGCGCGGCGCGGCGCAGGGACTCGACGACCTCCCGGAGATCCAGGCGGCCGGCGTCCGACCAGCCGTTCAGGCGCACCAGCACGTAGGTCAGGATGGCGATCAGCGCCGTGATGAAGATCCCCGGCAAGAGCCCGGCCAGGAACAGCTTGCTGACCGACTGCTGCGCCATGGCGCCATAGATGATGAAGACGATGCTCGGCGGAATCATGATGCCGAGGGTGCCGCCGGCGGCCATCAGCCCGGCCGAGAAGGAGGCCGGATAGCCGAGCCGGTTGAGCTGCGGGATGGTCACCCGGCCGAGCGCCGCGGCCGAGGCCGCGGAGGACCCCGTCATGGCGCCGAACAGGGCCGAGGCGATGGCCGCGCCCACCGCCGTGCCGCCGGCGATCGGCCGGGTCAGGGCGCGGACGAAGTCGACCAGCGGCGTGGCCATCCGGCCTTCGACCATGACGTTGCCGGCCAGGATGAAGAAAGGGATGGCCAGCAGCACGAAGCTGTCCAGGTTGGCGAACTGGGACTGCGCCATCTGGGTGAGCGAGGTGACGTCGAACAGCAGCACCGTCGCCAGCCCGACGAGGCCGAGCGCGAAGGCGACCGGCACGCCGAGGACGAGCAGCAGGAACAGCGAGCAGACGAGGAAGATCGCCATGGCGTCAGGTCTCGCGTCCGAGGGCGCCGGACGGGTCCGGCCCGCCGGGCGCCGGGCCCCGCCCCCTGGCCTGCTGCAGCAGCGTGATCGCGAGGCGCAGGCTCATCAGGGCGAAGCCCAGGGGCACGATCGACTGAAAGACCCAGATCGGCACCGGCAGGTTGCTGTCCGTCGGCCTCAGACCCAGGAAGCGGCTGTCCTCCACCAGGAGGTAGCCGGCATAGACCAGGGTCAGGGTGAAGAGGAGGCAGAGGGCGGTATCGAACAGCGCGAGCCGCCGCGACCAGCGGTCCGGCAGGAGATGCAACAAGAACTCCACCCTGATGTGCGAGCCGTCCCGGGTCGCCGCGGCGGCGCCCATGTAGACGGTCCAGATCAGCAGGTAGCGGGACAGCTCCTCCGACCAGAGCAGCGAGAAGCCGAGGAAGCCGCGCCCGAGGATCTCCAGGCTGACGATGATCAGGCCGGCCAGGAGAATGAGGCCGCCAAGCCCGTACTCGAACCAGCCGAGCAGTTGCTTGGCGGCCGTCATCACAGATCCGTCCGGCAGATCACATCTTGGTGCCGCTCGCGCTGCGCAGCGCGTCGACGATCGGCTTGCCGTAGGTCTCCTCGGCCTCGCTCCAGACCGGCGCGACCGCCTTCATCCAAGCGCCCTGCTCCGCCTCGGTCTGCTCGTGGAGCCGGACGCCGGCCGCCTTCAGCTTCTCCATCGCCTCGGCGGCGGCCTGACGGGCCCGCTCGCGGTGCCGCACGGTGACTTCCGTCACGACCTCCTGGATCAGCGTCCGGTGCGCCTCGCTCAGGCCGGCCCACCAGTCCGCGTTCACGGCCCAGGGATAGAAGGCGAAGTAGTACTTGGCGTAGGTGACGTGCTTGACCGTCTCGTCCCACTTGTAGGAGACGAAGGCGTCGGCCGGCGTGTTGAGGCCGTCGATCACCCCCTGCTCCAGCGCCCCGTTGACCTCGGTGATGTTGATCGGCACCGCCCGGGCGCCGAGCGCTTCCAAGGTCTTGGCGTTGGTCTTGCCGAGCGCGCGCAGCTTAAGGCCGTCGAAGTCCGCGGGCATGATCGTCGCACGCTGGGTGTTGCCGGGCAGCAGGTAGTCGTAGGGCAGCACGCCGATGACCTTGCCGCCCTTGGCCTCGACCTCGGCGAAGACCTTGCTCATGAAGGCCTGGTCCTCGGTGGCCCGGTAGAAGGCCTCGTGGGTCGGAAAGGCGAAGGGCAGGTCGAAGATGGCCAGTTGCGGCGAGATCGCGCTCCAGTAGACCGAGACCAGCGTGGTCATCTGGGCATCGCCCCGCAGCACCGCCTGCAGGACGTCGAGCCCCTTGTAGAGCTGCCCGCCCGGAAAGAACTCGGCCTTGATCTCGCCGTTCGAGCGTTCCTCGATCAGCTTGACGAACTCCTGATTGGCCAGGCCCGGCGTGACGTCGGCGTTGTATTCGACCGGGAACTTGATTGTCGTCTCCGCGGCCTGAACGACGCCCGGCGCGGCCAGCGCCAGAGTCACGGCCGCAATGCCGAATAGCTTCGCGATCTTCATAATCCTGCTCCGTATTCCCTCGTTGTTCACGCCGGTCGTCGCTCGGCCGGCGTCTCCCCCGGGGCACCGGCCGCACCGGCCGGATGCCCAATCAGCTATTCCGTTTGCGGACCTCGTCGATGTAGGCCAGCGTCTCCTCGAGCGAGATCACGTCCGCGTAGCGCCGTCCGACGTCGCGGAGGTTGTCGTTGTGCGGCCCTTCGTCGACGTCGCCGACGCATTCGCGCGGGATGGCGACCCGAAAGCCGTAGGAGAAGGCATCGTTCACGGTCGCCCGGATGCAGCCGCTGGTGTTGCAGCCGACGACGATGACCGTGTCCACGCGCTCCTTGATGAAGAAGGAGATGGCCGAGGTCTGGAAGAACAGCGACCCCGCGGTCTTGCAGAACAGCGTGTCGTAGTCCGGATCGAAGATCCGCGGGTCGAGCTCCGTGCAGGGATGGCCGTGATGGAAGGTCTCGATCACGGTCGGGATCTTCCAGTAGGGCGCATCGCGCGCGCTGCTGTAGGCGGTGTAGCAGTTGGCCACCGGGATGTTCGCGGCCCTGGCGGCCTTCAGGAGCTCGGCCGTCTTGTGCAAGGCGGCCTCGACCATCGGCCGGCCGCCGAGCGGAAAGCGATCCTCGGTAAAGGCGCGCTGGAAATCGACCACCGCGATGCCGGGGCGCTCGCCGAAGCCGATCCGCTCCGTGGTGAATCCGACCTCTTCGTAGGCGTCGGTCATTTGCCTCTCTCCCCTTTCGCCGGCGCTAGCGCGGCGGCTCCAGCACCACGCCGAAACGCGTCTTGAAGGCCGCTTGCAGCCGGTCGAAGCAGACGCCGACGCGCACCACCGAGAAGTCGCGGAAGTCGATGATCGTGCTCGACCGGCCCTCGTCGTTGGCATACTTGGAGAGCCCGTAGTCGACCTCGATGCTCGCCGCCTCGCGGACCCGTTCCTCGATGTCGCCGAGGCGGTACTTGCTGCCTTTCAGGGAGGTGTTGGCCGAGGAGCCGAAGATCGGCGCCATGCGCTCGTGGCTCTGGCGGGCGATCTCGTCGTGGAAGATGCCGGCGTTGAGCAGCATGTCGAGCGTGCCGGCCTTGGTCGAGGACTCGAGCACGAAGGGATCGACCTTGGCAAAGATCGGATGGTCCCGGCGGAACGGCGCCACGACCGAGAACGGCAGGCGCTCCTCCTCGATGATCGTGCGCACCATGTCGTGCTTCTCGTCCGGCAGCAGGTGGATCTCGCGGCTCATCCGCCAGTTGGCGAACATGCCGCTCGGCTTCTCGTAGCTGCGCTGCTTGGCGTCGAAGATGCTGCGGATCGCCTCCGGCCGGTGGCCGATGATCGCGTAGGCGACATCCAGGGGCACGATCGCCACCCCGCCGCCATAGACGGCCTCCAGCACCCGCGCCACGTCCCCTTGCAGGCGCTCCGCCGGCACCGGAGCGTCGGTCCGCGTGATTGCCGTTTCCTCGAGTGTCGTCGTTCCCGCCATCAGCCGTCCCCCAATCCAAATCCATCGAGCAATTCGTCGGCGCCGCCGCCGGCCGCGAAGGCCTCGACCCGGGCCCGGAGCGCCTGGCCGGCCGGCAGGCCGGGCAGCGCCTCGCAGAGAGTCGCGTACTTGCGGATCAGCGCGGCTTCGGTCATCGGCCGCGCCGGCGTGCCGAGACTGTCCAGCACGTCGGCGCGGCGCGTCTCGCCGTCGCCCCGCTCGATCTCGACCCAACTGCCGAAGTGCCGCGGAAAGGCCGCCTCGAGCTCGGCGTCGGCCACGGCCTCGACCCGGTCGGCGAAAGCCAGAATCCGGGAGTCGGACAGCGCCGCCTCGGCGAAGCCCTCGATGGCTTCGGGCCCGAAGGCCATGGCCGCGCCCAGGGTGAAGGGCAGGCTGTATTGGGCCGCCATCTCCGAGCGCGGCCGCCGCAGCATGTGCTGGCTCGCCAGGATCGCCGGGCCGCCGACCCGCACCCGCCGGATGCTCTCGGCGGGAAGCGCGAAGCCGTCGGTCACCGTCGCCAAGGCGTCCAGGGTCGAGTGGAACAGCCGGCAGCAGGGATAGGGCTTGAAGCTGATGGCATGGATTTCCAGCGCGGCATCCCTGCCCTTCGCCAGGCGCTCGAGCCGTGGCGCGCTGCCGTAGAGCCGGCAGAGGCCGTAGTCGCCGTCGAAGGCCTGGCCGGGCCCGGCCAGGCCGCGGCGCGCCAGCTCGGCGGCGAGCAGACCGCCCTGAGCGGCGTAGCCGCCGTGCAGGCGCTTGACGGCCGTGCCGGCGGCATCGATCGAGAACTGCATGGAGCCGCCGGCCGCGGAGAGCTGCAGGCCCCAGGCGGCGATCAGGCCGTCGCGCTCCAGGCCGAGCAGCTTGGCCGCCGCCGCCGCCACGCCGAAGCCGCAGAACAGGGCGGTCGGGTGGTTGCCGCGCTCCAGCACCTGGGCGGCCCCGGTGGCGGCGCCGATCCGCCCGACCACCTCGTAGCCGGCGGCGATCGCCGGCAGCAGCTCGCGGCCGCCGAGGCCGTGGGCCTGGGCCAGCGCCAGGCCGGCGGCGATGATCGGCGCGCCGGGATGGGTGATCGACTCGTCGTGGGTGTCGTCCAGCTCGAGGCCGTGCGCCGCGGTGGCGTTGGCCAGGGCCGCGGCGGCCGGCGAGGCGTCGAAGCCGGCGCCGAAGACCCGGGCGGCGCCGGCGGACTCCAGCGAGCGGACGTAGTCCTGCACGACCCGGCTCCAAGGCGCCTCGGCGCCCCGTCGGCAGACCGCGAGATGGTCGAAGAGGAGCCGCTTCAGTTGCGCGCGGTCGGCCGCCGACAGCCGCTCGTAGGTCAGGGCCAGGACATCGTCCGCCAGGGCCACCGTGAGATCCTGCGGCGCCGCCGCGGCGCGCGGCCGGGCGGCAGAGGCGATGCTCCCGGTGGCGCCCATCATTCGATCACGCCACGTTCGCGCAGCGCGGCCAGACGGTCAGGCGCCATGCCGAGCAGCGACGTGAAGACCGCCTCGCTGTGCTCGCCACGCCGCGGCGGCGCGGCGAAGCCGTCGTCGGCGCTGTTGCCGAGCTTGATCGGGTTGCCCGGCATGGTGACCGGCTGGCCGCCCGGCATGGGCACGTCGACGACCATGTTGCGGGCGAGGACTTGCGGGTCCGACAAGGCGTGCTGGAAGTCGTTCACGGGCGCGCAAGGGATCCGCTTTTCGGACAGGGCCGCCAGCCAGTGCTCCGCGTCGCGGGTCACCAGGACCTTCTCGACCTCCGCCTCGATGAAGGCGCGCTCGGCCAGCCGTCCGGGCTGCTCGAGGAAATCGTCGCGCTCGAGGGCCGGGTTGCCCAGGACCTCGAGCAGCTTCGGCCAGAAGCTGTCGAAGATGACGGCGATGATGATGTGCCGGGTCTTGGTCCTGAAGGTGTTGTAGGGGACATGGACGAAGTGCCCGTTGCCTTCCGGCCCCGGGTTCTTGCCCGACAGGAAGTGCATGGTGGCCATGTAGTTGAGCAGCGAGATCTGGCAGTCGAGCATGGAGATGTCG
>JANQLT010000227.1 GCA_028280455.1 Kiloniellales bacterium | reverse complement strand
GCATTGCGCGGCGATCCGGCTGCCGATCTTGACCTCGGCCGGGAACAGCGCCTTGCTCTCCTTGTCGGCGACGTTCTCGACGCACATCATGAAATGGCTGCCGCGCACGTCGCCGACGATCGGCAGGTCGTGCAGGCCCTGCAGGCGCTCCTCGAAGTAGGGGCCGACCTTGCGGACATGGCCGCAGATGTCGTCGCGCTCCATGATCTCGATGTTCTTCAGACCCGCCGCGCAGCAGACCGGATGGCCGGAATAGGTGAAGCCGTGGGTGAAGAGCGCGCCCTTGGCTTGCGGCTTGGAGATCACCTCGTAGATCTGCTCGTTGAGGATCGTCGCCGAGAGCGGCTGGTAGCCGGAGGTCAGGCCCTTGGCGCTGACGATGACGTCGGGCACCAGGTCGAAGACCGTCTCCGAGGCGAAGAAGTGGCCGAGCCGGCCGAAGGCCGTGACCACCTCGTCGGAGACGTAGAGCACGTCGTGGCGGGCGCAGACCTCCTTGGTCCGCTTGTGATAGCCCGGGGGCGGCACGATGACTCCGCCGGCGCCCATGATCGGCTCGGCGAAGAAGGCCGCGACCTTGTCCGGCCCCAGCTCGAGGATCTTGTCCTCCAGCTCCTGGACCAGATGGTCGCAGTAGTCCTCGACCGTCATGCCCTCGGGGCGGCGGTAGGGATTGGGGTTGGAGACCCGATAGACCAGGTCCGGCGCCAGGTCGAAGCCCTGGTGGTCGAAGGCGACGCCGGTCAGCGTCATCGCCAGGTAGGTGCTGCCGTGATAGGCGTCGTGGCGCGAGATGATCTTCTTCTTCTCCGGCTTGCCGAGCCGGTTGAAGTAGAAATGGATGATGCGCACGGCCGTGTCGTTGGCCATCGAGCCGCCGGTGCCGAAGAAGGTGTAGTTCAGGCCCTCGGGCGTCAGCACCGCCAGCTTGGCGCCGAGCTCGGCCGCCGGCGGCGTGGTGTGGTGCCCGAAGGAGGAGAAGTAGGCCAGGCGCCGGGCCTGGTCGGCGATGGCCTGGGCGATCTCGTCGCTGCCGTAGCCGATGTTGACGCACCAGAGGCCGCCGATGCCGTCGATGTAGCGCTTGCCCTCGCTGTCGAAGATGTAGGCGCCCTCGGACTCGGTCAGCACCATCGAGCCCTCGTCCTTGAAGGTCGCGAAGTCGGTCCAGGGATGGATCGTATGGTCGCGGTCCTTGCGCCGGAGGTCTTCGGTATCGTAGCGCTGGAAATTGCTCTCCATGGCGGGCCTCGCTCCCCTTCGTTTGGCACCTTGAGCGCGCCCAATAGAGCCCAGCGGCGGCGGAATGGGAAGCCCCCGCCGCCGCCCCTTTCGCAAGCCACGGCGCTTCTCTAGCATCGTTCCGGCAACCAAGGGGTCGAGCCGATGAGCAACCTCCTGCGCCTGGCCGAGGTGACGGCCCTGCTCGAGCGCATCGCGCCGCTGGAAGAGCAGCTCCTGCCCAACGAGCGTCAGATGGTCCGGAGCCTGCGGGACAAGTATGCCAACCCCGGCGTCACGGATTTCGACGACGCCCGCTGCCTCGAGGTGATCCTGCGCAACCACGAGATCCGCAAGGGATTCGAAAGAGGTTCCGGCGACAATGGCTGACCGGCCATGCCGGCCGAGCGGAGCAAGACCATGGATGCCTTTGTGCTGAACGAGGCCCACCCGCGCCTCAAGGGCATCAACGAGTTCTATCGACGCGAGCTGAGCCCCTGGCTCCGGGAGAAGGAGCAGGAGCGGCTCAAGGCGAGGCGCGACGCCCGGCTGTTCGGCGGCGTCGCGGCCGCGCTGATCACGGGCATCGTGATCCTGGCGCTCAGCAGCAGCGGCGAGCGCGATCTCTACTGGATCGCCGCCTTCGCCACGGGCATCGTCGGCGTGTTCGCCGCCGCCTGGAGCTATTCGCGGGTTCAGAAGTCCGTGAAGGCCTTCCTGCTCGAGAAGACCTGCGGCTTCCTCGACATGGGCTACTCGCTGGAAGCGCCGCGGACCCACGTGGAGGCCTTCAAGAGCCTGCAGCTCCTGCCCTTCCATCACTGGAGCCGGGTCGAGGACGAGATCACCGGCGAGCTCGACGGCGTCGACTTCCACGTCATGGACGCCAAGCTCAGCCGCCGCTCCGGCAAGAGCAATCGCACGGTCTTCCGGGGCATTCTGGCGACCTTTCAGGTCGACCGGCCGTTCGCCGGGACCACCATCGTCGCCCGCGACAAGGGCTGGCTCGGCAAGCTGTTCGAAGGAAGCGGCGGCCGCTTCGAGCGCATCGAGTTGGAGGACGACGACTTCGAGCGGCGCTTCGACGTCTACAGCGACAGCCCGCGGGACTCGCGCGCGCTTCTCGACCCCGCCATGGTCGAGCGCTTGAAGTCGCTCTCCGACAGCCTCGGCGGCCGGCTCGCCGTCGCCTTCAACGACCGACGGGTCCTGGCCTCGGTCAACCGCAAGAAGGACCTCTTCGAGGCCGGCAGCCTTTCCCAGCCGCTCGACGACCCGCGCCGCGTGCAGGCCATCGTCGACGATATCGGCTTCGCCCTCGGCGTCGCCGAGGCGCTGAACCTCAAGGAGCGGGTCGGCCCCTAGCCGCCCTTCAGCGGCGGCATGATCGCCAGGGTGTCGCCGGCCGCCAGGGCGCGGGTCTCGCGCTCGGCCTTGGGCAGGGCCGTGCCGTTCAGCGAGACCAGGTAGCTCTTCTCCAGGGGCATGCCGAGCTGGCGCAGGACGTCGATCGGCGTCGCGCCGTCCGGGATCTCCAGCTCGGCCTGCTTGCCGTTGCCGCCGGCCGGCAGGTACTTGCCGAGCAGGCCGCCGGTCTTGACGGTGATGTTCATGGTCGGGACCTCGCGCGCTCGAGATAGGCATGCATGACCTGATGCGGATCGCGCAGCAGGCGATCCTTCCAGGCGCCGAGCCGGACTCCGGTCTGCACCAGGCCGCGGATGACGCCGACGTGCTGGGTCAGACCGAGCGCCAGGGCCCCGACCAGCACGTCGTCGCGGAACTCCAGGCGGAGATACTTGAAGCCCTCCCGGTCGGCCGCCACCGCCCGCTCGCCGCCCTCGGCGCCCTCCCAGAGCCCGAAGGAGCTGGAGATCAGGCCCAGGGTGTTGAGCACGTTCATCGACAGGCTGCCGCGGTAGGCCGTCTCGCGGCCGGCCATGTTGAGGGCGGCGATGCGGCCGTGCTCGCTGGCGGTCGGCTGGATGGCGTGGACGGCGCGCGCGCCGGTCGAGAAGTCCGGGCCTTGCGCCACGTCGCCCGCGGCGTGGATGTTCTCGACGTTGGTCGCCAGCCGCGCGTCGACCAGGATGCCGAACTCGGTCTCGACCCCGCTGCCCTCCAGCAGCTCCAGGTTCGGCTGGACGCCGGTGGCGCAGACCACCAGGTCGGCCTCCAGCTCGCCCGCCTCGCCCAGCTTGAGGGTCAGGACGTCGTCGTTGCGCTCGATGGCTTCGACGCGCGTGCCGGTCTTGACCGCCACGCCCCTGGCCTCGCACCAGCGCTCGATCATGTCGCCGCCGACGTCGTCCATCATGCGCGCCAGCATGCGCGGCGCCATCTCGACGACCGTCAGCTCGACCTTGCGGCGGGCCAGGGCCTCCAGGACGATGCAGCCGATGAAGCCGGCGCCCATCAGCACCACGCGGGCGCCCTCGCGGGTGCCGGCGATGATCCGGCGCGCGTCCTCCAGGGTCCAGCAGGACTCGATGCCGGGCAGGTCCATGCCGGGGATCGGCGGCCGGGTCGGGCGCGAGCCCGTGGCGATCAGCAGCTTGTCGTAGGCGAGCGACTCGCCGCCTTCAAGGCGGACCCGGGCGTCGGCGACGTCGATGCCCGCGGCGCGGTCCTGCCGCAGCTCGATCTGCCGCGCGTCGTAGTGGCCGGCGCCGTGGCGCAGGTGGGTGCCCTCCTCCTCGACGGTCTCGGCCAGGAGGTAGGGGATCGCCATGCGCGAATAGGGCGCCTCCGGCTCGTCGCCGACCAGGGTGACCCGGCCGCCGCGGTCCATGCGCCTCAGGGTCTCGGCGGCGATGACGCCGGCCGGGCCGGCGCCGAGGACGACGTAGTCCATGGCTTCGCGCCGCGCCGCCTAGAGGCCGAGCCGCGCGAGCGTCTCGTTGGTCGGCACGCCCTCCTCGGTCCAGCCACGCAGCGCGTAGTACTCGGGCAGCATCTTGTCGAGCTCGGTGACCTTGCCCTTGGCGGTGCCGGAAGGCGCCGGCTCCTCGAGCAGGCGCTTGGGCAGGGTGTCGTCCGCCTTGGTCAGGCCGGCCGCCAGGTTGAACTGCCGCTCCAGGTTCCAGACCCGCTCGCCGGTCTCCAGCATGCGGGCCTTGTCCCACTCGCCCTCGCAGGCGGCGTTGACCATCATCGCCAGCTCCTCGGGGCCCCAGGAGCCGGCCGTGAAGAGGCAGATGCCGGTCGAGTCGAGCGCCGCCGTGCTGTCCTGCGTGTCCTTGCAGGGCTTGGCCTTGCCGGTACCGGACTGGTCCTCCATGTCCTCGGCGAAGGTGTCGTGCTTGAGGTGGCAGGCGCCGCGGTTGGAGGTGGCGTAGCCCAGGCCCATGCCCTGCAGGCCGCGGGTGTCGTAGCCCGGGAACTCCTGGCCCTTGACGCCCATGAAGAGCTCGGGGTGGCCGTACTTCTCGCAGAGCCGCTTGGAGCCGAGGCCCAGCTCCTTGCCGAAGCCCTCGCCCTTGCCGGTCTTCTCGGCCATCACGGTCAGCGCCTCGGCGTTGCCGAACTCGAGGGCGATGCCGTCGGTCTGCTCCTTGGTCAGGGCGCCGATGTCGTAGAGCTCCATGGCGGCGGCCAAGGTGACGCCGAAGGAGATCGGGTCCATGCCGTGCTCGTTCATCATGTAGCCGGCGAAGGTCAGGGCATCGATGTCGTCGATCCCGCAGGCCGGCCCGAAGGCGAAGGCGGTCTCGTACTCCAGGCCGCCCGAGGCATGGCGGTACTCGGGCCGGTTGACGATGGTGAAGTGCTTCTCGTTGATGTGGGCGATGCGCCCGCAGGCGATGGTGCAGCCGAAGCAGGCCTTGTTGGTGATCAGGTTGACGTGGCCGGAGGCGTCCGGCGCGGACATGGCCGAGGCGTTGACCTTCTCGACGCCCTCGAACTGCACCTCGCGGAAGTTGCGGGTCGGCAGGCTGCCGAACTCCTGCATGGAGTCCATCATGGCGTTGGTGCCGAGCTCGGTCAGCTCCTTGCGGCCGTCGCTCTCGGCCAGCAGGTCGTTGCAGTGCTTGGCCGCGGCCATGAAGGCCTTGGGGTCCTCGACCCGGACTCCGACCGTGCCGTGCACGGCGATGGCCTTGAGGTTCTTCGAGCCCATCACGGCCCCGACGCCGGAGCGGCCGGCCGCGCGGTGCAGGTCGTTGACGATGCAGGCATAGTAGACGCCCGACTCGCCCGCCTTGCCGATCGAGGCGACCTTGAGCAGCGGGTTCTGGTGCTTGGCCTTGAGGTGCTCCTCGGTGTGCCAGACCGTCGTGCCCCAGAGCTCGTCGGCCGGCAGGATCTCGACCCGGTCGTCGACGATGTGCAGATAGACGGGCTGGGGCGAGCGGCCCTCCAGGATCAGCAGGTCGTAGCCGGCGTACTTCAGCTCGGCGCCGAACTTGCCGCCCGAGTTCGAGCAGGCGATGGCGTTGGTCAGCGGCCCCTTGGTGACCACGGCGTAGCGGCCGCTGGTCGAAGCCATGGTGCCGGTCAGCGGCCCGGTGGCGAAGATCAGGACGTTCTCCGGCGCCATCGGGTCGGTCTTGGGGTCCATCATCTCCATGAGGTACTTGGAGGCCAGACCGCGCTCGCCGAGATAGGCGTTTGCCCAGTCCATGTTCAGCGGCTCGACCTTGTGGCTGCCGTCGCTCAGATCGACGCGGAGTACTTTGCGTTGCCAGGACATCTTCGTCGCTCCCCTTGTCCGATCAGGCCCCAGGCGATTGGTTGGGCGCTTGGCTGTCGGTCTTGACCGCCCACTGTTTCATGCGCTCGAGGCCGGTCCAGTTGGCGTCGACATAGGTGATGGCGCCCGTCGGGCAAGCCTCCGCGCACTGCGGATCGCCGCCGCAGAGGTCGCACTTGGCCACCTTGCCGCTATCGGCGTTGTAATTGATGGTGCCGAAGGGGCAGGCGATGGTGCAGACCTTGCAACCGACGCAGATCGCCTCGTCGAGCTCGACCGCGCCGGTCTCCGTGTTGCGCGACAGGGCCTCGACGGGACAGGCATGCAGGCACCAGGCCTCGGCGCATTGCGTGCAGGTGTAGGGGATCGCCCGCCGGCCGTGTTCGAACTCGAAGACCTTGATCCGGGACTTGGCCGGATTGAAGGCCCCTTCGTGCTCGAAGGAGCAGGCCATCTCGCACTGCAGGCAGCTCGTGCATTTCTCCGGATCGATCAGCAGCGATTTCAGCATTCCGGCTCTCCCTCGGCCCGCCGTCTCGCGCGCTGGGCCCCTTCCGTTGGATCGTCGCTCGCCATGGCGCAAGGCGCCGCAGCACGCCTTTCCGGCGGCCGCGGCGGCGACTTGGCGCCATCCTAGTCCGATCGTGCGGCCGAGGTACAGTCCGACAGCGCCTGTCCGCCAGGCATTCGGGGTCTGCTTTCAGCGCCCGCTTTCAGGGCTCCCTTTCAGGGCTCGCTTTCAGAGTTTGGGGGGCCGCCTCGATCTCGCGCTTCCTGGCCTCCCACTGGGGCCGCTCGAGCAGCTCGATGCCGTGCCGCTCGGCCAGCCGGCGGAGCGCACCGCCCCGGCGCTCGAAGACCCTGACCAAGGACCCCTCGCCTTCCTGCACGACGGCCCCGTCCGGATCGCCCAGCGCTGCCCGGACCCGGGCGCCGCCCTCGGGACTCATGACGGTCATGACCCGGGCCCAGCCATGGGTGAATCCCAAGAGGCCGTAGAGACGCATGGGCAAGGCCTCGCCGCTCCAAAGCCGTCCGACCGGGCTAGCCGACTCGCTTGGGGATGAAGTCGGAGTCGTCGGCCGCCGTTAAGATGTGTTAATAATGTGGCGACGGGGCGCCGAGAAGAACCCGAGGCAAGATCAGCCGGTTAAAGCGAGATGTTTGGGGGGGTCAGAACCGTGTTCTCCGAGGAATTCTCGAAGCGTTTCAAGAAAGCCAGCGACAAGGACCGAGGCGCAGCGCAGCCGACGACGGAAGGCCCGCCAGTAGAGGCGACGGAAGACGAGCCGGTGCCGGCCGCGCCGGCGGCGGCGCAGACCGTGTCCGGGGCCGCGCCCGGAGCCGCGCCCGGCGCACAACCCCTGCAGCCGAGAGGCGGCTCCGTCCTCGCCGCCAATGCCAAGATCATCGGCAATGTCGAGTTCACGGGGGATTTCCGGGTCGACGGCGAGCTGCTGGGCGATGCCACCGGCGGCAGGCTCGAGGTCGGTGAAAAGGGCCGAATCGACGGCTTCATCGCGGCCGAAGAGGCCCGCGTCAACGGTCTGGTGACCGGCGGCGTCGATGCCCGCTCCGTCGCCGTCGGCAAGGCCGGCCGGATCCTCTCGGATATCCGCTACGTCAAGATCAGCGTCGAGTCGGGCGCCCAGCTCAACGGCCTGATCACGCCGCGCGAGGTCCCGAGCATCGCCGAGGTGGTCGGCCGCACGCCGCCGGCGCGGCCGCGCGGCCAGGCCGAGCCGATGGCCAAGCGGGCCGGCTCGAATAGACGCGCCTCGCGCTCCGGCATCAACTTCGGCCCGACCGTCAAGAAGGACCGTCCGCCTGCCAACTAGATCGTTTTCCGATCGGACGGCACCGGCCCGCTCCCCCTCCCGGCCATCCACGGCAGTATCCTATTGGGTGGCCGGGAGGGGGAGCGGGCCGGTGCCGTGATTCCGCGT
>JANQLT010000179.1 GCA_028280455.1 Kiloniellales bacterium | reverse complement strand
AAAACCTTCCTTTGAAAAGCTTATGATGTGAATTAAAGTTGGTATGTCAGCGTGGAAGTTGATATCGCAAGACAATCCGCACGCAAAATATTATTCCATGGGTGTGATTCTAAGGATACTTAACTATCCTAATGAGTATCCGTGCTCAAACTAATATACGACAAGACATGATTGGTTGGCACAAAGCTCAGATCACGCTATCTAAATGAGAGCAATATATTCACATTTTGCATCATCACAAACGTCAGAGCTGACATTATTCATTTGAGTCCGGAAGCTAAATTGTGAACAAACCTACTTTTAAATAATTTTCATATAAATGCAATAGTCTGGCCTTAGTGTTAGCTTGCTTCGCGGAGCGCCGGGAGGGGGCTGGCGCGAAGCGCCGAAAGGCAAGCGTCTCTCGACGAGCCTCTACTCTGCCGGATGAGTGCATCTTCCAGCCGCGGCAGCGTCTTGCACCCTTGGACCCGAAGCTAGACCGGACAGCAGTGGACTTGATCCGCCTGCGGGCCATAGCCCTTCGGCGGGCGACGGCCCGAGGGTCCATCGACGACGGAGTCTTGGATCTCGATGGATTGCCGGGAGCGCGAAGCGCTCGGGCTTCGCCCGCCCGGCAATGACCATAGGGGTTAGCGGCAGTAGCCACCAATCGATGAGAGGTTCCTCTAGATCGCGCTCTTGGCGCGCCTGGCGCCTGCTCAGAACATCGCTTCCAGGACCCGGTCGGGCGGCGTGTGGCCGTCGACGAAGGTCTTGATGTTGATGATCACCTTCTCGCCCATGTCGATCCGGCCCTCGATGGTCGAGGAGCCCATGTGCGGCAGCAGAATGACGTTCTCCAGCTTGAGCAGCTTCGGGTTCACCGCCGGCTCGTGCTCGTAGACGTCGAGCGCGGCGCCGGCCACCTCGCCGGACTCCAGCATGCGGGTCAGGGCGTTCTCGTCGATCACCTCGCCGCGGCTGGTGTTGACGATGTAGCACTGCGGCTGCAGCAGCTTGAGCCGGCGCGCCGAGAGCAGGTGGTAGGTCGCCGGGGTGTGCGGGCAGTTGACCGAGATGATGTCCATGCGCGAGAGCATCTGGTCGAGGCTCTCCCAATAGGTCGCCTCCAGCTCGGCCTCGATGTCGGGATGCACCCGGCGCCGGTTGTGGTAGTGGATCGAGAGGCCGAAGCCGCGGGCGCGCCGGGCGACGGCCTGGCCGATGCGGCCCATGCCGATGATGCCGAGGCGCTTGCCGGTGATCCGGTGGCCCAGCATCGAGGTCGGCCCCCAGCCCTGCCACTGGCCGCTGCGCACCAGGCGCTCGCCCTCGGAGAGGCGGCGCGGCGTGGCCAGCATCAGCGCCATGGTCATGTCGGCGGTGTCGTCGGTCAGGACGCCGGGCGTGTTGGTCACCGTCATGCCGCGCTGCCGGGCCGTCTTCAGGTCGATGTTGTCGACGCCGGTGCCGAAGGAGGCGATCAGGCGCAGGTTCGGCGAGGCCTGGGACAGCACGCCCGCATCGATGCGGTCGGTGACGGTCGGCACCAGGACGTCGGCCTGCTTGGCGGCGTCGACCAGCTCCGCCTGGGTCATCGGATGGTCGTCGACGTTGAGCTTGGCATTGAACAGCTCCATCATCCGCGTCTCGATGACGTCGGGCAGACGGCGGGTCACCACGACCAGGGGCTTGTTGGACGACATTTTCAGAGGACTCACCGGGCCAGAGGACGGGCGCTTGCCATAGCAAGGCCCCCAATCCTTGTCCAGAGCGGGAGGGAGCCGAGTGGGCGGCGATCGGCCGCGGCCGCCCGGCGCGGAACGATCTAGGACCCGGTCAGCTCTGCGCCCCGTGCCATCGCGGCCCGGGCCTCCCCGACCATCTCCTCGATGATCTCGGCGGCGCCCTGTTCCCGCTTGACCAAGCCGACGCCCTGCCCGGCCCACAGGGGCAGGCTCTCGATGTCGCCCTCGATCTCGCGGCGGGCCGTGACGGCCTGGTAGCGCTCTATCGGCGAGCCGTCGTCGTCGCGGGCGATGACCTGGCCCTCGCCTTGGCGCCGACCCGGCTCGGGCTGCCCGGCGGCCTCCCAGGCTGCCACCAGGTCGGTTCGGACCACGCGCCCCGGCGCGCCGGGCCAGCCGCCGTCGAAAAGCTTGGAATAGACGGTGTCGGCCGCCGTCGCGGCCAGCACCTTGGCGCGGTAGGCCCGATGGGTGTTGGCCTCCCGGCTGGCCAGGAAGCGGGTGCCGACCAGGGCCGCCTGCGCCCCGAGCGCCAGGACGGCCGCCAGGCCCCGGCCGTCCGAGATACCGCCGGCCGCGATCACCGGAAGCGGCGCGACCGCGTCGACCACGGCCGGCACCAGTGCCAGGCTGGCCACGCGGCCGCGAACGTGACCGCCCGCCTCCCAGCCCTGTGCCACCACCATGTCGACCCCGGCGTCGGCGGCCCGCTTGGCTTCCTCCACGCTGCCGACCGTCAGCATGACCTTCGAGCCGATGGCATGGAACCGCTCGACGTGGGGCGCCGGATCGCCCCAGAAGAGCGAGACCAGCGGCGGTTTCGCCTCGGCCATGGCGTCGAGCTCCGCCTCGACGTCGTAGGCCAGTATCACGTTCGTCGCGAAGCGCCGGTCGGTCAGGTCGCGAAGCGCCGCGATGCGCCGGCGGCTGCCCTCCCTGCCGTCGCCGGTCAGCGTCAGGGTGCCCAGGGCCCCGGCGTTGGAGACGGCCGCGGCGAGCTCCGGGCCGGCCGCGCCGCCGATCCCCGCCTGGATGATCGGGTAGTCGAGGCCGAGGGTCTTGCAAAGGGCGGTTTGCACCGACGCCTCCCGTCCGCAACCGAGGCGGTAAAACTAGCATGAAGCGGCCCGCCGCCGCCATTCGACCCGGACCGGGCGGCGGCGCAGACGCGCCCGGGGCAGCTTGTGGTCTCCCGTCGCCCTGCGCCGCTTGACCGCAGCCGGGTCGATCAGTACCTACGGGGCCGCAATGACCTGGCCGAACATGCGCTTAGCCCGACCCTCGCCCCGACTCTGCCTGGCCCTGGCGGCGCTGCTGCTGCTCGCGGGCTGGCCGGGCGCTGGGATCCGGGCCCAGCAGACCGGGGCCGAGGCGGCCACGGCGCCGAGCGAGAGCGCCAGTCCCGGCCTGCCGCGCTTCGTCTCCCTGCGGGCGCCGGAGGTCAATCTGCGGACCGGTCCGGGCACCCGCTACCCCATCGACTGGGTCTATCAGCGCCGGGACCTGCCGGTGGAGATCATCGACGAGTTCGACACCTGGCGGCGGATCCGCGATGCCGAGGGCACGGCGGGCTGGGTCCACCAGTCGATGCTGCAGGGCAAGCGCAGCGTGCAGATCACCGCCGAGAGCGTCAGCCTGCGGCGCGACCCGCAGGACGATTCCCGGCCCCTGGCCAAGCTCGAGCGCGGCGTCATCGCCAAGCTGGAGAGCTGCGGCGGCGTCTGGTGCGTGGTCGAGGTCGACGGCTTCAAGGGCTGGCTCAAGCGCGCCGAGGTCTGGGGCGTCTACCCCGACGAGGACGTCCACTAGGCCGGCTCTCCCGCCCGGCGGTCCCCTGCCGGGCGCTGCTTTTCCGTCGATCGTCCAGGCTGTCAGGACCGCGCCCGCCCATGTCCGATGCCGCTCGCCCGCTGCTGGGATGGCTCGCCGCGCTCGGCGTCGTGATGATCTGGTCGGGCTGGGTCGTGGTCTCCCGGCTCGGCGTGATCCAGAGCCTGACGATCCACGACATGATCTTCCTGCGCTTCGCGGTCGCCAGCCTGGCCATCGCGCCTTTCGTCTGGCGCTACTGGCCGCGTCACCTGCGCTGGTGGCAGGTCGCCGTGATCGCCTGCGGCCAGGGCGCGCCCTACCTGCTCTTCGCCTTCGGCGGCTTCCATTTCGCCCCGGCCTCCCATGCCGGCATCATGATGAACGGCACCCTGCCGGTCTTCGCCGCCGCGCTCGGCTGGGTCTGGCTGCAGGACCGGCCGGATCGCCGGCGGGTCGCCGGCATGGCGGTCATTCTGCTCGGCTGCGGCCTGATCGCCTGGGACCGGGAGTCGGTCGGCGTCTCGAGCGATGCCTGGATCGGCCATCTCATGTTCCTGGTGGCGGCGCTCTTCGTCGCCGTCAACCTGGTTGCCACCAAGGCCTGGAAGCTGACCGCCGTGCAGACCATGGTCTGCATCCCGACGGTCAACCTCCTGTGGTTCGCGCCGGCCTACCTGGCCTTCCTGCCGAAGCAGGTGAGCGTGGCGCCCTGGTCGGAGATCCTGCTGCAGGCCGTCTATCAGGGGCTCGGCCCGAGCCTGCTGGCGGTCTTCTGCTTCACCACGGCGATCCGCACCATCGGCACCGCGCCCACCGCGGCGATGATGGCGATGGTGCCCGGCATGGCCGCGCTGATCGCCATCCCGGTGCTCGGCGAATGGCCGAGCGCCTTCGCCTGGGTCGGGCTGGTCCTGGCGACCGGCGGCATCCTCCTGGCCGCCGGCCTGCGCTCCAGCCGGGGCCGCTGAGACCCGCCCGGTCACGGCCCTGCCACAGGGTCGCGCAGCCCCTCTCAACTCGACTTCGCGCAGGTCTTTGAACGAGCGCGACGAATCATGTCCGGCGGATTTATCTCAAACTATCGATAAATATACTTCAACATTACTTTAATAATGAAACGAAACTACTTGCCATTATCGGGGGTTTTGCCATATAGTCTTTCGAAACTTGAGACAACAAGCCTACACACACCGGAGAACGCAGTCATGAACACGCTCAAGGCC
>JANQLT010000164.1 GCA_028280455.1 Kiloniellales bacterium | reverse complement strand
CGAGGTCCGGCCGCCGCTGGACAGCGATGTCGATCTGACAGACGTCGATATCATCGTCACGGCCCAGGACAGCAATACCGGTGCGACCGCGACCGGCGGCGATCAGGACCAGACCCTCATCGTCGACGCCATCGTCGACGGCTCGGACGTGCTGCGCAACGGCCAGGTCGTGAACAACGACGAGATCTCCGGCGGCACGGTTGGGGTCACCTCGATCCCGCTGGGCCTGACCCTGGATCTGGGTCCGGACTCGACCAACACGAGCAACTCCAGTGACGATTCCCAGAGCGACACGGACGGCTCCGACGCGGCCGACGCCACCGAGAGAGTCACCCAGGTCGTCATCGTGGTCGACCAGAACGCGACGCTGACCGGCACCGGCGTCACGCCGACGGTCAACGGCGACGAGAGCACCTACACGATCGACACCTCGGCCCTCAGCGAGGCCGGCGTCAGCGCGCTGCTGAACGGGCTGGCGGTGTCGCCGCAAGCCAACAACGCCAATGACATCACGGTGACCATCACCACGACCACCGTCGACCGGACCTCGGGCGACAACGAGGTCGTGACCGCCGACAACGAGGATGTCGACACCTACCAGCTCACCATCGACCTCAAGCCGGACGCCCAGGACGACAACCCGGCGAGCAACCCGGAAGACACGCGGATCACCGAGGACCGGCAGCCGACCGACCCGAACGGCGACTTCATTACCGATCCTCCCGGCGGCATGCTGGACGGCAACGTCCTGACCAACGACACGCCGGGCGGCGACGGCCTGGATCCGGCGACGCCGATCACCAGCTTCACCTACACCGGCTCCACGGTTTACCCGACTGGCGAAGTCACCGTCGTCAATGACGGCACCACGGTCACCGTCACCAGCAATGACGGCGTCTGGCGGCTCGACTTCAATCTGGTCGACAACCCGGGCGGCGCCGCGGGCGACAACGTGGGCGACTACAAGTTCACCCTGAACGGCCCCTTCCCGCATCAGACCGGCGGCGGCATCAATGCCGAGGACCTGGGCTTCTCCTACACGATCCAGGACGTCGACGGCGACACGGCCGGCGCCGACCTGACCATCCAGGTGGTCGACGACGTGCCGGTGGCCGCGGACGACTGCGTCGAGGTCCTGGTCCCGAGCCCGACCTTCTCGCTGCTGTTCAACGTCGACGTCTCCGGCTCCATGGGCTTCTCCTTCGACGGCAGCAACGAGAATGCACCGCCCGGGGAGCGCCGCCTGGACATTGCCGTCGACGCCATCAAGACGGCCCTGCAGGAGTTCGTCGATCGCGGCTTCGCGGCCGACACCCAGGTCGCCTTCAGCCCCTTCAACAATGCTGCCAACCTCGGCTCGCCGAACAACTTCGCGGCCTTCGACGAGTCGATCATGCAGAACTACTCGGCGACCAACGACAGCCACCCGATCAACCTCTATCTCGATGGCCTGTCGGACGGCGGCGCCACGGAGTACGAGCCGGTCATGCAGCAGGCGTCCGACTACTACGCCAACCTGCTGAACCAGCGCGACTTCAACATCCTCTACCACGTCAGCGACGGCGCCGATAACTCCGGCTTCAACCCGGTCCAGAGCGGCCTGGATATCCAGAACCTCTACGACGGCAGCATCAACAATCTGGAGATCTTCGCCTTCGGCATCGGCTCCGGGAACAACAACATCAACTTCAACGACCTGGACACCGTCGTCACCGGCGACCGGGTGAACCAGGACGACGACAATGACGGCGTCCAGGAAAACACCTCCGTCCCGGGCAATGCCGACAACGTCATCGCGGTGACCGTGGCCGGCGACCTGGCCGGGGCCTTCATCTCGACCATCCCCGAGCCGACCGTGGGCGGCAACGTCATCCTCGGCGACAGCAGCGGCAGCGCGGCCGACGACATCGGCGCCGACACCACGAACGCCGACACGGGCGATGTCGCATCGATCACAGCCATCCAGAGCGTGTTCAACGGCAACAGCGACACGACCTTCGATCAGGACGGCAACCTCGAGGTCCAGGGCCAGTTCGGTTTGCTGAAGATCATGGCCGACGGCAGCTACAGCTACTCGGTCAACCAGAACGTGCCGAATGGCACCACCGAGAGCTTCACCTACACCCTGACGGACGCCGACGGCGACAGCGACACGGCGATCCTGAAGATCCAGCTCACGCCGGTCGACGATGTCCTGGTGGTCGGCGAGAACGTGCCGGACGTGCCGGGTCAGACCACCGACCACCGGGTGCCGAACCCGAACGCCGATCCGGACGGCCCGATCGTCGGCGAGCGCGGCGCGGACGTGCTGGTCGGCGATGTCGGCGGCGTCGACACCAACTTCATCCCGGCGGCGCCGCTCAATGTCGGCCTGGTGCTCGACACCTCGGGCAGCATGAACAACAACTCGGGCACGCCGGGCCTGACCCGCGCCGAGCTGCAAGCGCAGGCGACGAACAACCTCTTGCAACAGCTCGGCGAATTCGCCCGGGACGAAGGCACGATCATCAACATCAACATCCAGCCCTTCGCGACCACGGCCAACGACAACGGCAACCAGTCGGCGATCATCCAGTTCAACGGCCAGACCGGGAACATCCACTTCCAGAGCTTCACGCCGGACAACAATCCCAACACCCCGGCGCCGAGCCCGAATGCCGGCAACATCGTCGGCACCCTGGCCAACCTGCTGCTGGTCCTCGATCCGCCCGCGGGCGACGGCATCTTCGACTACGTCGATGGCTTCGACATCGGTGGCCGCACCAACTACGAGGACGGTATCCGCAAGGGCGTCGAGTGGATGGCCGATCAGGTCAACAACACCTCCGACGACTTCCTCAACAAGTTCTTCTTCCTGTCGGACGGCAATCCGAACACGATCGGCGACTCCACCGATACCGACAACGTCTCGGCGTCCGAAGCGCTCGACTCGCTCAATGACCCGAGCGATTCCGACTACAACTGGCCGTCGGGCGAGGAGTTCCTCGACATGCTGAACGGCACCGACACCTTCTCCGGTGCCAACAATGTCGACATCAGCGCCATCGGTATCGGTAGCGGCGTCACCATCGGCAACCTCAACGTGCTCGACAACACGGGCGGTGCCGAGATCGTCAACACGGCCGAAGACCTGCAGGCCGCCCTCGAGGGCGGCTTCGAGGAGCCGGGCGATCTACTCGACGTCGGCGCCGACCTGATCCAGGGCCTCGACGGCAACGACGTCATCTTCGGCGACGTGCCGAACACCGACGCCTTCGTCCAGGATCCGGACTTCGCCCAGTTCCTGCTCGACAACGGCGTCGATCCGGCGACCCTGCCGGCCGGTTCCGGCTACGAGGTCTTCCAGGCCCTGATCGACGCCGGCACGGTGACCACGGACGACGTCAAGGTCTTCCTGGCCAACCCGGCCAACTGGGACGCGCTCAACGCGGGCGACCGCGGCGAGGGCGATACCATCGACGGCGGCGCCGGCGACGACGTCCTCTTCGGCCAGGGCGGCGCCGACACGCTGATCGGCGGTCTCGGCGACGACCTGATCGACGGCGGCAACGACGTCCTCGCCGACACCTTCGTCTTCAGCCTGAGCGGCGACGGTTTCGGCAGCGACACGCTGACCAACTTCGACTCTGCCACCGACATCCTGCGCTTCGAGGATGTGGTCGACGTCGGTCCGGCCGGCCCGGACATCGGCGACGTCGATGCCGCGATCGACAGCTTCGATACGGTCGGCACTGACGTGACCGTCAATTTCAAGAACGGCTCGTCAATGACCATTCAGAACGCCAACCCCTCTGGCACGGGCACCTTCGACTCGATCGAGGACCTGGTGAGCAACCCGAGCCAGATCCAGGTCGACGTCAGCTAAGCGCGACCGAAGATCTCGGAGACGACCACGGGGAGGGCCGAGCGCCCTCCCCGTTTCTTTTTGGGGGTAGCGCAAGACCTGGCCGGAGGGCGTCGGGCCTCAGCTTGCTTTGCATGGCTGTCATCCTCGGGCGGAGCGAAGCGGAGACCCGAGGATCCATGCCTGGGCCTGGCGCCAAGCCGACCCGCGGGTTCCCGGGTCGGCGCGCCGCTCCGCGGCGCTTGCCCGAGAATGACAGGAAAGGGAGGCCGCGACGATCCTTGTCGAAACCGCCAGGGTTCGGCTACAGCAGCTCGCGGTAGCCGAACAGGGCCGGGGTGCCGCCGGTGTGCCAGAACAGCACCCGGGCGTCGCGCGGGATGCCGCCGCCGCGCCGGCCGGCGATCAGGGCGGCCAGGGCCTTGCCGGTGTAGACCGGATCGACCAGCAGGCCCTCGCAGCGCGCGGCAAGCTGGATGGCCTCTTGGGTCGCCTCGTTGAGCTTGCCGTAGCCGGGGGCGAGGATCGAGCCGTCGATGCGCAGGTCGCCGTCCGAGGCTTGCAAGTCGGGCCGCCCGAGCAGCGCGCCGATCTCGCTCACCCGGCGGGCGATGCGCGGGCGCTGCAGGCTCTCCTCGCGGCGCACGCAGACCCCGAGCACGGGCAGGCGGCTGCCGAGCAGCAGCAGGCCGGCCAGCAGCCCGGCATGGGTGGCGCCGCTGCCCGAGGGCACGATCACCAGGTCGATCTCCAGGCCCTCGGACTCGATCTGCGCCAGCAGCTCCTCGGCCGCATCGACGTAGCCCAGCGCGCCGATCGGCGGGTGGTCGATGCCGAGGTGGATGACGTAGGGCTTACGGCCCTCGGCGCGGCAGCGCTCGGCGATCTCGTCGAGCGCCCGATCGGCGCCGGCCTCGTCCTCGCCCACCGGGAAATGGTGGATCTTGGCGCCGAGCAGGCGGTCGAGCAGGACATTGCCGGACTCGTGGTACTCGACGCCCATGCTGGAGACCCGCTCCTCGTGCTGGATCTCGCAAGCCATGCCGAGCTTGGCCGCCGCCGCCGCGGTCATGCGCAGGAAGTTCGACTGCACGGCGCCGGTGATGATCACCGTGTCGGCGCCCTGCGCCCGGGCCGCGCCGAAGTAGTACTCGAGCTGGCGCGCCTTGTTGCCGCCCATGGCGAGCCCGGTGCAGTCGTCGCGCTTGACCAGGATCTCGGCCCCGCCGAGGGCGGCCGAGAGGTTCGGCATGCGCTCGATCGGCGTCGGCCGGTGGGAGAGCGGGACTCGGGGATGCTCGGCGGTCAGGCTCATGGTCTCACCACGTGATCTCACCAGGCGACGAGGGTTGCGACGGTCATGTAGAGCCCGGTCAGCAAGAGGACCAGGAGCACCGTCAGGCGAAAGGCGCGCTCGGCGATATGCGGCGAGGCCACATGGCCGATCCAGGTGCCGACGGCGGCGATCGGGATCAGCAGCGCCGCCATGACCCAGGTGTCCCGGGCGATGCCGGCGAAGCCGACCTGCAGGCCCAGGGCGGCGCCGTAGGAGAAGACGAAGAGCGTCAGGATGGCGGCGCGTAGCATGTGCCGTGCCACACCCGAGCCGGCCAAGTGCAGCATCACGGCCGGGCCCGGCATCGCCAGGCAGGTCGACATGGCCCCGGACAGCAGGCCGACCCCGTAGTCCCGGCCCGGCCGCTCGCCGGCCTCGGCTGCCGGGTGACCGGCCGGCCGGCGCTGCTGCCGCAACAGGCGAAATGCCAAGGCCGTGACCACCAAGCCGACGACCAGCTTGATCACCTGCAGGTCGGCCTGCAGGTAGGCGTACAAGCCGAGCGGGAAGCCGAGCAGGCTGCCCAGCGCCAGGCGGCGCATCACCGGCCAGGGCACCTGCCGGAGCAGCGCCGGCAGCAGCAGCAGGGACATCGCCAAGGAGACGATGATCACGAGCTGGATCGCCGCGACGGACTCGAGCAGCAACAGGTAGGGCGGCACGACCAGGAGCGCGAAGCCGAAGCCGATGGCCGACTGCAAGGTCGCGGCCAACAAGGTGACGATCGCCATCAAGGCGATCAGGCCGCCATCGCCGGCCAACAACTGCGCCATCGGGCTCGCCCTCGGGACAAAGAGATCCTCTCGACCGGCCAACTAAGCGCGGGCCGGGCGTCGCAGGCAACGAAAATAGCTGGAGGACGGGGTATGGGCGGAGCGGGCGATTGGCGGTCCCTCTCCGCCCACCCCTCGGCTACTGCCAGCCGCGCTCCTTGTAATAGCGCAGGGCGCCATCGTGAAGCGGGGCGGACAGGCCGTCCTTGATCATCTCGGATTCCTTCAAGGTCGCGAAAGCGGGATGCAGCTTCTTGAAGGCCTCGAAGTTGTCGAACACGGCCTTGACGACCTGATAGATCGTCTCGGCCGGCGTCGCCGTGGAGCTGACGAAAGTCGCGCCCACGCCGTAGGTCTGCACGCCGTCCGGCGCGCCGTTGTAGAGACCGGCCGGAATGAAGGCGTGGCGGTAGTAGGGGCGCTCCCCGACCAGCTTGTCGATCGCCGGTGCCACGGCCGGCACGAAGACCACGTCGCAGCCGGCGTCCGCTTCCTTGATCGAGCCGCTGGGATGGCCGACCAGCCAGAAGAAGGCGTCGATCTTGTTGTCGCAAAGCGCCGAGGCCTGCTCGCCGGACTTGAGCTGCGAGAAGAGCGAGAAGTCCTCCTGCTTCCAGCCGAGCGCCTCCATCATCACCTCGGCCGTCCCGAGGGTACCGGAGCCCGGGTTGCCGAAGTTCACCCGCTTGCCGAGCAGGTCGTCGAGCTTGACGATGCCCGAGTCTTTGCGCGCCACGATGGTGACCGGCTCCGGGTGGATCGACATGACCGCCCGCAGCTCCTTGAAGGCACCACCTTCCTTGAACTTCGAGGTGCCGTTGTAGGAGTGGTACTGCCAGTCGGACTGGACCACGCCCATGTCGAGCTCGCCGGCCTTGATGGTGTTGAGGTTATAGACCGAGCCGCCGGTGCTCTCGACCGAGCAGCGGATGCCGTGCTCCTTGCGGTTCTTGTTGACCAGGCGGCAGATGGCGCCGCCGGTCGGGTAGTAGACGCCGGTGACGCCGCCGGTGCCGATCGTCACGAAGGTCAGATCGGCGGCCGAGGGCGCTTGGGCCGGCAGCATGAGAGCGGCGCCCAGAGCCAGCGCCGAAACCAGTTTCGCGTATCGCATTGCCTTGAACCTCCCGCAAAGCTTTGGCGGCGCACCGGGCGGTCCTTCATCGATCCGCCGCCCTTGACGCCGATCCCTCACCCTGCCGGAGCGCTTTCTATGCCGTCAAATGCCGATTCTTCGACACTTCATGCCATAATATTATAGTCTGAGACGGCGCCCTTTGCCTGCAACGCCATGAACCTGCGCCAGATCGAAGCCTTCCGCGCCGTCATCGACGCCGGCACCGTGACCCGGGCGGGCGAGATGCTGCGGGTCTCGCAGCCGGCCGTCAGCCGCCTGATCGCCGACCTGGAGCGCGGTCTCGGCTTCGCGCTCTTCGAGCGGCGCCGCGGCCGGCTGACGCCGACGGCGGAGGCCAAGCTCTTCTACCGCGAGATCGAGAAGGCCTTCGTCGGCCTCGAGCACCTGAACAAGGCGGCCGAAGCGATCCGCAACCTGCAGGTCGGCCATCTGCGCATCGCCGCCATGCCGGCCTTCGCCGAAGGCCTGGCGTCGCGCGCCATCGCCCGCTTTGTCGCCGCCCACGGCGGCCCGCGGGTCGAGCTCGACGTCGGCCCCCGCGCCCTGATCGTCGATTGGATCGCCGCGCAGCAGTTCGATCTCGGGCTGGCCGTGCCGCCGGTCGAGGATCCCACCATCGAGACGCGGATGCTGTGCCGGCACGCGGCGCTCTGCGTCATGCCGGCCGGGCACCGCCTGGCACGGCGCCGACGGGTCTCGGCGAAAGACCTGGCCGGCGAGGCCTTCGTCACCCTGCCGCTCGGCAGCCCCTTCCGCTTCCGGATCGATCAGGCCTTCGAGCGGGCGGGCGACAAGCGCCGGCTGCTGGTCGAGACCCGCACGCAGCACAGCGTCTGCCGGATGGTCGCGGAGGGCCTCGGCGTCTCCCTGGTCGACCCCTTCGTGGCCGGCGACATGGCGCATCTGCCGCTCGCCTTCCGGCCCTTCGAGCCGGCCGTGCGCTGGGACATCCTGACCCTATGGCCGGCCCAGCAGCCCCTGTCGCTGGCCGCCCAGCGCCTGGTCGAGCTGCTGGCGGAACAGGCCAGCGCCGCGCCGCCGGCGCAGGGAGCCTAGTTGGGGTAGGCCGAGGGCAGCAGCGTGTTCTCGTCGTCGCCGCCGGGGTCCGGGACGATCTCGGGCAGCAGCGGCTCGTTGGCGTCCCGCTGCTCCTTGATCTTGGCGATGACCTGCTCCATGGCGAGAAAGCGCTCCGGCGTGGTCGGGTGGCTCCGCCGATGGTCGATCGCCTGGGGATTCTCCGCCGCCAACAGGCGCCAGATGTCGGCCGCCCCCTCCAGCTCGTAGCCGGCCCTGGCCAGGAAGTAGAGCCCGACGTGGTCGGCCTCCTGCTCGAAGCCGATCGAGTAGGTGGCGGCGCCCGCCTGGGCCGCGGCCTTCATGAAGGCGCCGCCGGTGTTGATGCCGAGGACCGCCAGGCCGATGTCGAGCAGCAGGCCGCCGGCGCCGGCCGCGACGGCGTTGCCCTGCTTGGCGTCGATGTGCTCCATGGCGTTGTGCGCCAGCTCGTGGCCGATCACCACCGCCAGGTGCTGATCGCTCTCGGTGAAGCGCATCATGCCGCGGGTGATGAAGACGCTCTCGCCGTCGGCGTAGGCGTTGACCTTGTCCTCGTCCTTGAGCAGGACCGGATAGGAACAGATCTGACGCGGCACCGGGTTGGCGTAGACCGTCTCCGTGCCGCGGCGCAGCTTCAAGGTCACGCCCTGGCCCGCCGCCAGGCTGTCGTCGAAGAGGTCGGCAAGGGCCTCGGCGCTGCGGCCCGATTTGACCGGCCGGCCGCCGACTTCGAGGATCCGGTCGCCGATCTCGATGCCGGCGGACTCGGCCGGCGAGCCCGGGGCGATCAGCACCACCTGGGGCCGATCGGACAGCTTGAGCAGCCGGCCGAGCGTCGCGCCCTGCTCGCCCTCAAGGTACTGCAGGGCCAGGCTGCGCATGCCGAGGCTGGGCTGCAGGTCGTCGCCGCAGAGCGCGGCGCCCTCGGCGCGCAGCGGATAGCCCAGGGCCCAGAGCCGGCTCTCGTCGCGCCACAGGCGCTCGGCGAAGAGTTCGCGCTGCTTCTCGGCCTCCGCCGCGGCGTCGGCATCGGCAATGTTCGGCGCCGGCGTCCGCGGCCCGGCGCAGGCAGCCAGCAGGAAAAGGGCCGCCAAGGCGGCCGATAGGCTTAGTGCAAAGGGCGGTCGCATCTCTGGTCCCCCAGGGCTACTCCATCCTGAGGCGCCAAACTACGTCGCCGGGAAAGCGCCGGCAATACGCCACAACCAGCAAATCGGCCTCGAAGACCAGCCGCGCGGGACAGGCGCTATTCCGCCCCCTCGATGACGATGAAGTCCGCCTCGGCATTGGCGTGGCGGATGGCGGCGGCGGCCTGGTACTCGGGGCTGCGATAGCAGGCCATCGCCGTCTCGTAGTCCTTGAACTGGACCACCACGTTGCGATCGCGCGCCGTGCCTTCCATCTTCTCGAACGAGCCGCCGCGCACCAGGAAGGTGGCGCCGAACTTCTCGAAGGCCGGCTTCGCCGCCTCGATATAGTCCGGGTAGCCCTCGGGGTTGGTCACGGAAACACGAACCACCCAATAACCCTTCGCCATGACGCCTCTCCTCCTGCTGGTCGGGGCCGGCCCCCGCCGCCCGTCGTTACGGCAATAGATGGGACTTGTCGATCATCTCAGAACATGAATAGTCCGGAGCATTGCGTTTCATTGGTATCGGCGCTGGCGGAGTGCCCACGGCGCGGAGGACTTCTTGAGCGACAAGGTCGCGTTGATCACCGGGGTGACCGGACAGGACGGCGCCTACCTGGCCGAGCTCTTGCTCGACAAGGGCTACATCGTCCACGGCATCAAGCGCCGCTCCTCCTCCTTCAACACGGGCCGTATCGAGCACCTCTACCGCGACCCGCACGAATCGGGCGTCCGCTTCTTCCTGCACTACGGCGACCTGACCGACGCCACCAACCTGATCCGCATCATCCAGGAAACCCAGCCGGCCGAGATCTACAACCTGGCCGCGCAGAGTCACGTGCTGGTCAGCTTCGAGACGCCGGAGTACACCGCGAACGCCGATGCGCTCGGCACGCTGCGGCTGCTCGAGGCCATGCGCATCCTCGGCCTGGGCGAGCGCTGCCGCTTCTATCAGGCCTCGACCTCGGAGCTCTACGGCAACGTGCCGGCGCCGCAGAGCGAGACGACGCCCTTCGCGCCGCGCAGCCCCTACGGCGTCGCCAAGCTCTACGCCTACTGGATCACCGTGAACTACCGCGAGGCCTACGGCTTCCACGCCTCTAACGGCATCCTCTTCAACCACGAGGGGCCGACCCGGGGCGAGACCTTCGTCACCCGCAAGATCACCCGCGCCGTCGCCGCCATCGAGGCCGGCCTGCAGGACCGCATCCACCTCGGCAACCTGGAAGCGCGGCGCGACTGGGGCCACGCCCGCGACTACGCCGAGGGCATCTGGCGCATCGTCCAGCACGACTCGCCCGACGACTACGTCCTGGCCACCGGCGAGGCCCACTCGGTGCGCGAGTTCGTCGAGCTGGCCTTCCGGCAGATCGGCGTGACGCTCGAGTGGCGCGGCAGCGCCGCCGAGGAGACCGGCCACTGCGCCGAGAGCGGCCGCCTGCTGGTCGAGATCGACCCGCGCTACTTCCGGCCGACCGAGATCGACAGCCTGGTCGGCGACGCCGCCAAGGCACGCGAGAGGCTCGGCTGGCGCCCGACCACCGCGTTCTCTGACCTGGTCGCCGAGATGGTCGAGACCGACCGGGCGGCGCTGCGCAACGGCGCGGCACTCGAGGTCCCGTCCCCGTGACCGCGCCGCTCTTCTCCCTGGCGGGCCGCAGAGTCTTCGTGGCCGGCCACCGCGGCATGGTCGGCGCCGCCCTGCTGCGCCGCCTGGCCGACGAGTCCTGCCAGCTCTTGACCGTCGGCCGCGAGGCTCTCGACCTGCGCCGCCAGGCCGAGACCGAGGCCTGGTTCGAGGCCCAGCGCCCGGAGGTGGTGATCCTGGCCGCGGCCCGGGTCGGCGGTATCCTGGCGAACGACAGCCGGCCGGCCGAGTTCCTCTACGACAACCTGGCGATCGAGACCAACGTGATCGAGGCGGCGCGGCGCGTCGGCGTCGCCAAGCTGCTGCTGCTGGGCTCCTCCTGCATCTATCCGCGCCTGGCCGAGCAGCCGATGGCGGAGAGCGCCCTGCTCGGCGGTCCCTTGGAGCCGACCAACCAGTGGTACGCCGTCGCCAAGATCGCCGGCATCAAGCTCTGCCAAGCCTATCGCCGGCAACACGGCGCCGACTTCATCGCCGCCATGCCGACCAACCTCTACGGCCCCGGCGACAACTTCGACCTCGAGTCGAGCCACGTCATCCCGGCCCTGATGCGCAAGCTGCACGACGCCAAGCGCGGCGGCCAAGCCACGGTCGAGGTCTGGGGCAGCGGCGCGCCGCGCCGCGAGTTCCTGCACGTCGACGACTGCGCCGACGCGCTGGTCCACCTGCTCTGCCACTACAGCGGCGAGGCGCACGTCAATGTCGGCAGCGGCAAGGACCTGACCATCGCCGAGCTGGCCGCCCTGATCGCCGAGGTCGTCGCCTTCGAGGGCGCGCTGGCCTACGACCCCGGCAAGCCCGACGGCGCGCCGCGCAAGCTACTCGACGTCGGCGCCCTGACGACCCTCGGCTGGCAGCCCCGCATCGACCTCCGCGACGGCCTGCGGCAGACCTACGACTGGTTCGTCGCCAACCAGGCCGAGGCCCGCCTGGCCGCCTCCTGACATCTAGGGTCCGTTAACCATTATCGCCGCACTATGGGAGCCATGAGGCAGTCCGATTGCCCGGAGACGGACGGGACGGCAGCGAGCCAGTCCGCCGCCCTGGTCGCCCTCAACTACGACCCCGCGGTTGACGATGGCGCCCTCTTCGCGGCGCATCGCGGCTGGGCGCGGCGCTTCGCGGCGCCCCTCTACCCGACCGGCGACGCGGAGATCCTGCACGACGACCCCGAGCGGCCCCTGCGGGTCGGCTACGTCTCCGGCGATCTGCGCCGGCACCCCGTCGCCTTCTTCGTCGAGCCGATCCTGCGCTGCCACGACCGCGGCCAAGTGCAGCCGGTCTGCTACGACAGCGCCGGGCTGGACGACGACATGAACGCCCACCTGCGCTCCCTGGTGCCGGACTGGTGGAACGCCTCGGGCTGGAGCGACGAGGCCCTGGCCGAGCGCATCCGGGCGGACCGGATCGACATCCTGGTCGACCTCTCCGGCCACACGGCGCGCAACCGCCTGCTGGCCTTCGCCCGCCGGCCGGCGCCGATCCAGGTCACCGCCATCGGCTACGTCACGACTACCGGCCTGGATACCATGGACTATCGCCTGACCGACTCGCTCTGCGATCCGGGACGCGGCGAGGACCGTTTCTACAGCGAGCGGCTGTGGCGCTTGGAGACCGGCTTCAACTGCTACGCGCCGCCGCGCGGCCTGCCCGATCCGGGCCCGCCGCCCTGCCTGACCGGCAAGCCGCCGGTCTTCGGCTGCTTCAACAACCTGGACAAGATCGGCGAGCCGGTGATCGCCGCCTGGGCCGAGATCCTGCACGGCCTGCCGGGCGCACGCCTGCTGCTCAAGACCAAGACCCTGGCCGAGCCTAATGTGCGCGACCGCCTGCTGGCGTCCTTCGCCGCCCACGGCATCGCCGCCGAGCGCCTGGAGCTGCGCGACTGGTCGGCGACCCTGGCCGAGCACTTCGACGCCTACCGCGAGGTCGACGTCGCCCTCGACCCCTTCCCCTACAATGGCACGACGACGACCTGCGAAGCGCTGATGATGGGCCTGCCCGTCATCGCCCTGCGCGGCGAGCGCCACGCTTCGCGGGTCAGCTTCAGCCTGCTCGCGCGGCTCGGCCTGGAAGGCCTCAGCGCCGCCGATCCGGAGAGCTACGTCGAGCGCGCCGTGGCCCTGGCCGGCCGGCCCGACAGCCTGGCCAAGCTGCGCCACGGCCTGCGCCATCGCCTGGCCGGCTCGCCGCTCTGCGACGCCAAGCGCTACACGGCCAGCCTCGAGGCGGCCTATCGCGGCATGTGGCAGCGCCACTGCACGGCCGCCGCCGCGGCCTGACGGACTCGAGCAGTCAGGCTTCGTCCGCAATCTCCCCCAGGGCCTCGCGCAACGGCCCGAGGTGCTCCTTGTAGCGTTCCCAGCGGCGCACCGAGGAGCGGTAGACCGGCTGGCGCACCTGCCAGCGGCTGGCCGTCTCGATCGGCCGCTTGTGCCGGTGAAAGGCCGCGCAGGCCGGATCCCAGCCGAGCCCGCAGAAGTCGATCAGCGCCGGGATCTCCCGCTCGGGATCGGCGACCAGGCGCTCGTAGTCGACCTCGTAGATCGGCAGCGGCAGCACGGCGCGCCACTGGGCCATCATGCGCCGATAGTCGCGGTAGAAGCCGCCGAGGCTCGCCAGGTCGAAGCTGTAGTGCTGGCCGCTCGCAAAGTTCTGGAAGTAGCAGGACAGGCAGGTGTCCATCGGATGCCGGCGGCAATGGACGATCCGCGCCTTGGTGAACATCAGCGCGATCAGGCCGAGGTAGCGGAAGTTCAGCGGCGCCTTGTCGACCACCCGATCGGCGGTGGCTTCGGTCTCCCGCCGATGCCGGATGTAGGCCTCGCCCAGTCCCTTTAGCGCGCGGTCCGGCACGCTGGTCATGCACCGCGGAAAGGGCTTGTCCTTCTCCGCCGCGACGCCCGGGAAGGCGTTGGCGATGGAATCGATGTCGGGCAGCTCGCCGGCGCCCGCCGCGCGCGGGTGGCTGGCGATGATCTGCTCGACCAAGGTCGTGCCGGAGCGCGGCATGCCGACGACGAAGACCGGCAGCTCGCTGTCGCAGCCGACGCCGAAACGCTGCGCCAAGAAGGACCCGTCGAAGACCGCCAGGATGGCGTCGAGGCCGGCCCGGGTCTTGGCCGCGTCGTGGCGCACCCCCTTGGCGACGTTGCCTTCGCGGTAGTGCAGGAAGGCCTTCGCGGTCTCGCCGATGTCGTCGTAGATCTTGCCGGCGGCGAAGTGCAGGAAGCAGCGGTCCTTGTCCGAGAAGCCGGGCCGGCCGAGCAGGGTCTCGAGCCCGGGCAGGATCGGGTCGTCGGCGGCGAACTTGGCGCTGCCGGAGAGGTTGAAGTAGGCCTCGGCGTAGCTCGGCTTGAGGCGGATCGCTTCCCGATAGTCGGCTTCCGCCTCGTCGAGCTTGCCCAGCGCGCCCTTCACGTAGGCCCGGTTGTGGTGAAACATCGCCGTGTTCGGCCTCAGGGCCATGGCCTTCTCGATCAGCGCCAGGGCCGAGTCGGGATGGCCCTGGGCGATCTCGATGGTGCCGAGCAGGTGCCAGGCCTCGGCGTTGTCCGGCTGCCGCTTGGCGATGGCCGAATAGATCTCGGCGGCCTGCCGAAGCTTGCCGGCCTCCTGCAGGGCGAGGCCGTCTTTCAGGCGCGGCGTCCCCGGCGCCGCTTCGCTCAAGAGTTCGGCTCCGGCTCGCCGGGCGGGCGCTCGCGCACCGCCTCCTCGCCGAGCTCGGCGATCAGGTTGCGCAGGCCCTGGGCCGCCTGCGCGAGCTGGTCGCTGTCGGTCGAGCGGAGCACCAGGCTGGAGCCGAAGCGGCCGCCGCGGTTGAAGGGATAGGAGCCCATCTCGATGTCCGGGAAGCGCGCCTGCAGCGCCTCGAAGCCCGGCGCCAGCACGCTCTCCGGCAGATAGACGTCGAAGGCATGGGACAGCAGCGGCCGGCCGCCGACCAGCCGGTCGACCAAGCCCTCGAACATGGCCTGGGCGACGGCCGGGATCCCCGCCAGGACGAAGACGTTCTCGACCTGGAAGCCCGGCGCGCCACTGATCGGGTTCTCGATCAGCCGGGCGCCCTTCGGGGTCCGGGCCATGCGCAGGCGCCGCTCGTTCAGCGCGCCCGTCGGGTAGTAGGACTCGAGGAGGGCGCGGGCCTCTGGATTCTCGGCGATCGGCAGGCCGAAGGCCTTGGCGATGCAGTCGGCGGTGATGTCGTCGTGGGTCGGGCCGATGCCGCCGGTGGTGAAGAGGTAGTCGTAGGCGGCCCGCAGCTCATTGACCGCCTCGACGATGCGCGCCTCGCTATCGGGCACGACCCGGGCATCGAGCAGCCGAATGCCCAGCGCGTTCAGCCGGCCGGCCAGAAAGTGGAGGTTGGCGTCCTGGGTACGGCCCGAGAGGATCTCGTTGCCGATGATCAGCAGGGCCGCGCTGACGACCGACTCGCTCATGGGCGCGGTGCTCTCCCCGCGCTGACGCCGCTCGGCCCCGCCGCTCAGGTCTGCGTGTAGCCCTTGCCTTCCATGCAGTCCCTGATCAGCGCCGTCCGGCGGTTCTTGAGGTTGTAGAGGTTCAAGCGCTGATTCAGCATGGTCAGGCCCAGCCCTTGGTCGTCGTCGTCGTCGCGGGCCGCGGCGACGTCGGAGTCGATGCGGAGATCGTGGTCGACCTGGGCGAAGGCGTAGCGGTAGCAGGACTCGATGTCGGCGCGGTGCTGGTCGCGCGTGGCGCCGGGCTTGCTCCAGCCGGACTGGAAGGGCGCCAGCGGTTGCCGGCCTTCCTCCTCCGAGGAGAGGACCGTCACCCCGGCGTCGCCGCTCAGGTCCGGGATCTGCCCGCCGCTGGTGCCGTGGGCCGCGGTCTGCGTGGTCGGCGCGGGCTCCGGCGCCGGCAGGCTCGGCGCCGTGGCCTGCGGCTGCGCGGCCGGCGCCCGCTCGGCAAGCGTCGGCGGCGGCACGGCGAGATTGCCGCTGCCCGTGCTCTGCGCCGTGCCGTAGGGATAGGTGCTGACCCAGCCGCTCGACTCCGCCTCTGCCGGCGCCGGACTCGGCGTGGTCGCGGCGCTGAGATCGGTGATCTGCGTCTGGGTCTGGGGCGGATAGGGCTTCTGCGCGCAAGCGGCGAGCGACATCGCCAGGGCGATCGCGGCGATCTTCGACCAGGGGCTCATGGTTCGGCTTCCCGCTGGGGAGGGAGATGGCTTGACGGTTACCCTGCGCTGGGCGACAGAAAGTTGCAAGCGCGACCCCACCCGCCGTCGACGGCCCTGCCCCAGTTCCGCTATGCAGTTCGACCGCCCCCTGACCAAAGGCCGCCTGATCCGGCGCTACAAGCGCTTCCTGGCCGATGTCGAGATGCCCGATGGCGAAACGGTGACGGTGCACTGCCCGAACCCCGGATCGATGCTCGGGCTCGCCGAGTCGGGCCTGCCGGTCTGGCTGAGCCGCTCCGACAACCCCAAGCGCAAGCTGGCCCACACCCTCGAGCTGGTCGAGCTGGACAGCGGCATCGTCGGCATCAACACCGGCCATCCCAACAAGATCGCCGCCGAGGCCATCGCCGCGGCGCAGGTCCCGGAGCTGGCCGGCTACGCCGGGCTGCGCCGCGAGGTGCGCTACGGCCGCAACAGCCGGATCGACATCCTGCTGCAGGACGAGGCCCGCGCCGACTGCTACGTCGAGATCAAGAACGTCCACCTGCTGCGCCGGCCGGGCCTGGCGGAGTTCCCGGATTCCGTGACGGCCCGGGGCGCCAAGCACCTGGAGGAGCTGGGCGACGTGGTCGAGGCCGGCGGCCGGGCGGTCAGCCTCTATCTCGTGCAGCGCGGCGACTGCGAGCGCTTCGCCCTGGCCGCGGACATCGATCCGGGCTACGCCGCCGCCTTCGCCCGGGCGGCCGAGCGCGGCGTCGAGAGCCTCTGCTACGCCTGCGCGGTCTCGCCCGAGGGCATCTTTGTGACCGGGCGCCTGCCGATCGATCCGCCGGCCCCGGCCGATTGACAGTCTCCCGCGCCCGGCGACAATGGGGGCGACGAGGCCCCTTTCTCCAGACAGTCAGAGCCGATGAGCCAGTCCAGCGCAGCCGCGCAACGGCACGAGCCCCATAACGACCGCGAACGCCTGATCGTCGCCCTCGACGTGGCCGAGCGGGCCGAGGCGGAGCGGATCGTCGAGGCGCTCGGCGACTCCGTGGCCTTCTACAAGATCGGCCTGCAGCTCACCTTCGGCGGCGGCCTCGGGCTGGCCCGGGCCCTGGTCTCGGCCGGCAAGCGGGTCTTCCTCGACGTCAAGCTGCACGACATCGACCAGACCGTGACCTCGGCGGTCGAGCAGATCGCCCGGATGGGCGTCGAGTTCGTCACCGTGCACGGCCAGGGCCACGCGATCCGGGCGGCGGTCGAGGGCCGCGGCGAGTCCGGCCTGAAGATCCTCGCCGTCACCTTGCTGACCAGCCAGGGCAGCGAAGACCTCTTGGCCGATGGGGTCTCTCTGACCGTGCCCGAGCTGGTCATCGGCCGGGCCCGGCGCGCCATGGAGGCCGGCTGCGACGGGGTCATCGCCTCGGGCATGGAAGCCACGGCGATCCGCGAGATGGCCGGCGAGCGGCTGCTGATCGTGACGCCGGGAATCCGCTCGGAGGGCGTGCCGCACCACGACCAGAAGCGGGTGACCACGCCGCGCCAGGCGATCGCCCGGGGCGCGGACTACCTGGTGGTCGGCCGCCAGATCCTCGCGGCCGAGGACCCCGAGGCCATGGCCGAGCAGATCCAGGGCGAGATCGCCGCGGCCTTCTGACGGCCCCGCTCACGGTTGTCTTCCGACTGCGATTGGGCTAAAGAAATCAGGGGATTACGGGAGATGATCGGGCCATGACCGAGGCCGGCAAGACAGTCCTGCTGCTCAGTCTGCCGAACTACGACCGGCGCTACATGTTCCACAAGGAAATGGGCAGCGGCGTCGGCTTCAAGTCGCTGCGCGCGCCGAAGAACCACGGCCGGCCGCGGCAGATCTACGCCATCGCCGAGCTGCAGTACGCCGCCGCGGTACTGCGCGCCGCCGGCCACCGGCCGATCATCGACGACGACCAGTACCGCGACTCGACCAGCCGCGGCCTCTACCGCACGGCCCTCAAGGAGCGCTGCCCGGACTGCGCGGCGATCTTCGTGCGCACCAGCCTGCCGACCCTGTTCCTCGACCTCGAGCAGGCCGAGCTGCTGCGCGAGCTCTACCCGGGCGTGCCGCTCTACATCTTCGGGCCGCTCTTCGCGGCCGCCGAGATGGTCGACTTCGTCAAGTCGCGCAAGGTCTACGACGGCGTCGTCGCCAGCGAGATCGAGGCGGTGATCACGGACATCGTCGAGGGCCGCGACCCGGCGGAGATCCAGGGCCTCTACCATCTGCGGGAGGGTGCCTACGACTGCGGCAACCCGGCCCGGGCGCTGACCAACATGCAGGACCTGCCGCTGCCGGCCTACGACCTGGTCGACACGGGCAAGCTCGACCGCTTCATCGTGCAGACCAGCCGCGGCTGCCCGATCGGCTGCAACTACTGCCCCTACTTCATCTCCCAAGGGAACAAGTTCCGCGCCAAGACCGCCGAGCGCTCGCTCGAGGAGATCCGCCACCTGGTCGAGACCTTCGGCGCCAAGCGGCTGATCATCCACGACCCGATCTTCACCCTGGACCGCAAGCGCATCGAGCGGCTCTGCGAGCTGCTGATCGAGGCCGACCTGGGCGTCGAGTGGGAGTGCGAGAGCCACATGAACCACCTCGACCCGGCGCTGATCGAGCTGATGTATCGCGCCGGCCTGCGGATCCTCGCCTACGGCGTGGAATCCGCCAACGAAGAGGTGCTCAAGAAGGCCAACCGGCGCTTCAAGAACTGGGAGAAGATGAAGGAGAACATCGAGGCGGCGAAGAAGCTGGGGATCGAGACCCGCGCCTACTTCATCCTGGCCCTGCCGGGCGACACCGTCGAGGGCGCCTACGCGACCATGGCCCTGGCCCGGCACCTCGGGTCCGACTACTCGAAGTTCAACCTGCCGAACCCCTACCCGGGCACCGGGGCCTACGACCTGGCCCTGGCCGAGGGCCGGCTCGACCGGGCGCTCTTCGAGCGCGACCGCGAGGCCTTCTATCGGGCCCGCGGCCTGCACGGCCACAACGAGCCCTCGATGACCGAGGACATCAGCGATCTCCAGGCCCAGTACCTCAGCCGCATCGGCAACCACTCCATGCTGCTGGAGCGCGAGACCGGCCTGAGCCTGACCCGGCGCTCCAAGATCGCCGCCTACAAGGTCGCCGTGCAGGGCATCTCGGCGCTGCGCCAGGTCGGCCTGCCGGTCGGCTAAGGGCGGAAGCCGGCCGAGCCGGTGGCGCAGCGCCAGCCAGAGCAGCAAGTCGTCGTCCTGACCGGCGCCGGCGGCCGCTTCGGCCGGATCCTGAGCCGGCACCTGCGGGCCGAGCCGGGCCTCTTCCCGGTCCTGCTGACCTCCGATCCCGACGCGCTAGAGCGGGACGACCCGGCCGCCGAGGCCGTCTACCAAGTAACGCTCGCCGACCCCGAGTCGGTCGCGGCGGTGTTCCGGCGGATCCACGAGGAGCAGGGCGACATCGACGTCCTGATCAACAACGCCGCGGTGATCACCGAGCCCGGCTTCAAGGACTTCGTGCACAAGGCCGACGACGCCCGGGTCGCCGAGAGCTTCGCGGTCAACGCGGCCGGCGCGCTCTACTGCATCCGCCGGACCCTCGGCCAAGGCCGCGACCACGGCAAGAAGGTGATCAACGTCCTGGCCGGCCGGGCACTGACCGGCCACGAGCGCCACGTCGAGTACTACGCCTCCAAGGCGGCGCTCTACAACGCCACCAAGACGCTGGCGCACGACTATCCCCGGCACGCCTTCCGCAACGTCATGACCGGCCGCATCGACCTCGGCGACAAGGGCGACAGCCCGGACTCGATGTGGCGCGCCTTCCGCGCCTTCATCCTCGATCCGGCGCCAGCGCCCTACCGGGAGGTCTACTTCCGCCCCCGCCTCGAGTTCACCTGGCGGCTCCTGGCCTACTATTGGCGCCACTTCAGGAGCTGCGAGCGCAACGACGTCGAGCGCAGCTAGGGTGGAAAACACACCAGATATTCGGCAATTGTTAAGTTTGGCCCCCGGATATTGCTCCCCGAGGCGGGCGCCGGGGGCTGATACTGGCCCTTGAGGCGCCGCCGTGTTATGCCCATTTTGAAGCGCGGAAGCGTCAGCTTCCCTGGACAGCGACGATGGACGGCGAGAACCGATGACCGGCGAAGCAGCGCTGAAGATCCATCCGGAGGAACGGCGGATCGTGATTCACGGCCCGGCGGACTTCGAGGGCATGCGCCGCGCCGGCCGGCTGGCGGCCGAGACGCTCGACATGATCACGCCGCATGTCGAGCCGGGCGTCACCACGGAGGCGCTTGACCGGCTGTGCCACGACTTCATCGTCGACCACAGCGCGGTGCCGGCGCCGCTCAACTACCGCGGCTTCCCGAAGTCGATCTGCACCTCGGTCAACCACGTCGTCTGTCACGGCATCCCGAGCGAGCGCAAGGCCCTGGCCGAGGGCGACATCATCAACATCGACGTCACCGTCATCCTCGACGGCTGGCACGGCGACACCAGCCGCATGTTCTTCGTCGGCAAGCCGAAGGTGAAGGCCAGGAAGCTGGTCGAGGTGACCTACGAGGCCATGATGAAGGGCATCGAGGCGGTGAAGCCGGGCGCCACCCTGGGCGACCTCGGCCATGCCATCCAGGTCCATGCCGAGGCCCAGCGCTACGGCGTGGTGCGGGACTTCTGCGGCCACGGCCTGGGCCGCGTGTTCCACGACGCGCCGAGCGTCCTGCACTACGGCCGGCCGAACAGCGGCATCGTGCTGCGCGAGGGCATGTTCTTCACCGTCGAGCCGATGATCAACGGCGGCCGGCCCGACGTGAAGATCCTCGAAGACGGCTGGACCGCGGTGACCCGCGACAAGTCGCTGTCAGCCCAGTTCGAGCATTCGGTCGGCGTCACCGCCGAGGGGGTGGAGATCTTCACCCTCTCGCCCAAGGGCTGGACCTGCCCGCCCTACGAGGGCTGACCTCCCGCCACACACAAGCCGGCGAGCGCACGAATTCCGCCAAGTTGGGCCTTGAGAGACGGCGCCTGAATCGCCATTCTCCGAGGGCTTCCATGGCCGTCCGGACAGCGGTCCGAAGCGTTTCGCGAAAGCGGATCAGCGGGACACTTCATGTCTAAACAGAGCGTTCTGCCCTCGTCGCAGGAAGCGAGTGGGCCGAAGCCGCCGCCGTTGTTCGGCTTGGCGGATTTCGGCACGCTGCTCGGCCTGTTCACGCTGACCCCGATCGCCTGGCTCTTGCCGGAGCGGCGCTGGTCGGCTTTCTGTCGCCTGGTCGGCCCCATGGCGATGCCCTTCGTCGTCGGCACTGACGGCCTGGTCGAGCGCATCCGGCGCATGGCCGGCAGCGACTTCGGGCTGAGCGCGGAGCAGCTCGCCCAGGCGGTCATGGCGTTCTACGTCGAGCGCCAGCTTCCCTACCTGCGGGCCTACCGGCCGGGCGGCTGGCAACCGCCGATCAAGGTGCTCGGCCTCGCCAACATCGACGCGGCCCTGGCGCAGAAGCGCGGCGTCGTGCTGTGGGACAGCACCTTCGCCTACGCCAGCCTGGTGACCAAGATCGGCCTCTGGCGCAGCGGCCTCAAGGTGCATCACCTGAGCCACCCCCGCCACGGCTTCTCCGGCTCGCGCTTCGGCATGAGCCTGCTCAACCCGATCCCGACGCGGATCGAGGTCGGCTACCTGGCGGAGCGCGTGGTCCTCGGCCTCCACGAGTCGAGCGAGGCGCTGGCGCGGCTGGGCGAGATCCTGGATGCCAACGGCGTCGTCTCGGTGCGCGCCGGCGGCACGGCGAAGCGGCCGCTCCTGGCGCCCTTCCTCGAGGGCAAGCTGCCGCTCGGCGCGGGCGCGCCCCTGGTGGCCCATCGGGCGGGCGCGCCGCTGCTGCCGGTCTTCACCCTGCGCGACGGCAACGGCGGCTTCGTGGTGCGCATCGGCACCCCGCTCGACATGCCGGCCACCGCCGCGCGCAGCGAGGCGATCCAGGCGGCCGCCGACGACTTCGCCAGGCGCCTCGAGCCGCTCGTCAGGCAGGCGCCGGGCGAGTGGGTCGGCTGGACCGAGATCTGATCGCCTGCTTTCAGCCCGCAGTCGGCCGCCGCGCCAGCATCACCCGCCCCTCGCCGAGCTGCCAGATCAGCAGGCCCGGCACCGAGAAGACCAGCTCGCGCAGGCGCGAGGCCAGCGAGAGCGAGAGCGTGGCGTCGGGCGGGATGCCGAGGATCAGGCCGAGCGCGACATAGGCGCCTTCCTGCAGGCCGATGCCGCCGGGCACGACGAAGGCGGCGCTGCGCAGGGCCATGCCCAGGGACTTCAGGATCACCGCCTCGGCGAAGGTCATCGGGATGCCCATCAGCCAGGCGGCGACCCAAACCTCGCCGGCCAGGACCACCCGCGCCGCCAAGCGGATGAAGGAGGCGGCCGCCAGCGCCGCCTTGCGCCGATAGAGCGCGCGGATCTCCTCGTCCAGGCCGCTCGCGTCGTCGAGCAGCGACTGCCAGCGCTCGCTGCGGCCCAGGGCGAGGGCCCGGCGGGCGGCGAAGCCGAAGGGCTTGGCCCGCTGCACGGCGATGAAGCCGGCGATGCCGAGCGTCAGCAGGAAGGCGCCGAGCAGGGCATAGAAGACGATGTCGCCGGCCGGCTCGCGGAAGACCAGGAAGGCGACGCCGATCAAGGACCAGACCAGGATCGAGATGGCCTGCACCGTCTTGTCGGCGAAGACCGAGGCGACCGCCAGGGCGCCGCGGCAGCCCCGCTGCATGAGGTAGCGGGCCTTGACCACCTCGCCGCCGATGGTCGCCACCGGCAGCAAGAGGTTCACCGAGGTGCCGGCCCAGATGGCGGTCAGCAGATCGCGGCTCGGTGGGACCCGGCCCGGCGGGAAGAGCGCGCGCCAGGAAGCCGCGCTGAGAACCCACTCCGGCAAGGCGAAGAGCGTGACCAGCAGGATCGCCCAGTTGGCGCTGCCGAAGTGGCCGGCCACGGACTCCGCGCCCTGCCAGGCAACCAGCAGGGCGACCGCGCCGAGGCCGATCAGGATCGCCAAAAAGGCCAGAGCTCTCATGTCTCTCCGCTTCGCCTTGGGACGAGCGGCCGGACCATAGCCAGCGCCCCGGGGCCTGGCCAGCGGCTTGAGATCGGCCCCGCTTCGAGGCCTAATCGACGACCGACAGGGGAAGCTCGACCTTGGCCGAAGAGAAGGCGCACTACCACGGCCATCGCCAGCGGCTGCGCGACAGGCTGATCGACAAGGGCGGCGACACGCTCGCCGACTACGAGGTCGTCGAGTGCCTGCTCTTCGCCGGGCAACCGCGCGGCGACGTCAAGCCTCTGGCCAAGGCCCTGATCAAGCAGTTCGGCAGCCTCGGCGCCGTGCTCGCCGCGGAGCCGCGGGCGCTGCAACAGGTGGCCGGCATGGGCGCCGCTTCCATCGCCGCCCTCAAGGCCGCCGAGGAGGCGGCCAAGCGCCTGGCGCGCGAGGAGGTCATCGACCGCCCCGTGCTGTCCTCCTGGGACAAGCTCCTGGCCTATTGCCGCACCGCCATCGGCCGCGAGGAGGTCGAGCGCTTCCACCTGCTGTTCCTCGACCGCAAGAACCAGCTCATCGCCGACGAGACCCAGCAGCGCGGCACGGTCGACCACACGCCGGTCTACACCCGCGAAGTCGTCAAGCGCGCGCTGGAGCTCGGCGCCTCGGCGCTGATCCTGGTGCACAACCATCCCTCGGGGGACACCACGCCGTCGCGCGCCGACATCGCCATGACCGAGGAGATCGTCGAGGCCGCCCGCAAGCTCGGCATCGTGGTCCACGACCACGTGGTGATCTCGCGCAGCGGCCACGCGAGCTTTCGGTCGCTCGGCTTGTTGTAGCGGCGGGACGCCGAGAGCGGGTCAGGCAGCCAGGCGCAGGGCGCCGCGGCAATTGCACCGGCCGGTCAAAGGCGATATCTCCGGGCGATCCCCTGCCCTGCCGAGTCGTCCATGATCCCACGCTACAGCCGTCCCGAGATGGTCCGGATCTGGGAGCCGGAGAACCGCTTCCGCATCTGGTTCGAGATCGAGGCCCATGCCTGCGACGCCCAGGCCGAGCTCGGTGTGATTCCCAAGGAGGCCGCCGCCGCGGTCTGGGAGCGGGGCGCCTTCGAGGTCGAGCGGATCGACGAGATCGAGCGCGAGACCCGCCACGACGTCATCGCCTTCCTGACCAACCTCGCCGAGCACGTCGGGCCCGAGGCGCGCTTCGTGCACCAGGGCATGACCTCCTCGGACGTGCTCGACAGCTGCCTCGCGGTGCAGCTCACTCAGGCCGCCGATCTGCTGCTCGAGGACCTCGAACGCCTGCTGGCAGCCCTCAAGGCACGGGCGATGGAGCACAAGCGCACGCCCTGCCTGGGCCGCTCGCACGGCATCCACGCCGAGCCGACCACCTTCGGGCTCAAGCTCGCCGGCCACTACGCCGCCTTCGCGCGGGGCCGCGAGCGGCTGCGCCAGGCGCGCCGGGAGGTCGCCACCTGCGCCATCTCCGGCGCCGTCGGCACCTTCTCGACCATAGATCCCCGGGTCGAGGCCCATGTCGCCGCCAAGCTCGGCCTGGCCCCGGAGCCGATCTCGACCCAGGTCATCCCGCGCGACCGCCACGCGGCCTTTTTCGCCACCCTCGGGGTCATAGCCAGTTCGGTCGAGGCCCTGTCGGTGGAGATACGCCATCTGCAGCGCAGCGAGGTCCGCGAGGCGGAGGAGTATTTCGCGCCGGGGCAGAAGGGCTCCTCGGCCATGCCGCACAAGCGCAACCCGATCCTGTCGGAGAACCTGACCGGCCTGGCGCGGATCGTCCGGGCCGCCGTGGTCCCGGCGCTGGAGAACGTCGCCCTCTGGCACGAGCGCGATATCTCCCATTCCTCCGTCGAGCGGGTCTTCGCGCCCGACGCGACCATCGCCCTCGACTTCGCACTGAACCGTCTGGCCGGCGTGATCGAGAAGCTGCTGGTCTATCCCGAGGCCATGGCGCGCAACCTGGCGCTGCTCGGCGGCCTGGTGCATTCACAGCGCGTCCTGTTGGCGCTGACCCAAGCCGGCGTCAGCCGCGAGGATGCCTATCGCCTGGTCCAAGAGCTCGCCATGCGAGTCTGGGCGGGCGACGGTGCGTTTCACGATTTATTGAAGGCGTCACCCGAGGTGACGGCGCATGTCGACGCGGCGACGCTCGAAGCCTGTTTCGATGCCGCCGCCTATGGCCGGCAGGTCGACGTCATCTTCGAGCGCGTCTTTGCGGAGTCTTGAGTCGGCGGTGCTAGGCGACCTGACGGCGCGCCATCCGCGCCGCGTCGAGCGACAGCAGCGGCGCGATATGCGCGGGCTTGTTGTCGGAGATCGACAAGGGCCGGATCGGCGCGGCCGCCTGCGCGCGCCGCTTGGCACGCTCGGCCATGACCTCTTCGATGCTGCGAAGCGGGCGCATCAGATAGGGGCTCACCCAGTTGCTCTTGTCGTTGCTGATCTTCATGACCGGCGGCGCTCCTGTTTCGAGTCGGCGTCACTTGGCCTGTTCACTCGGTGATTAACCACACCACGAGACCGGTCCGATCTCCAGTGTTCACTTTGTGGCTCCCACGGCATGCAAAAGGGGCAAGACTCTGAATCAAAGATTACCCATTGAAATCGCTGACGAATTTCGAGTCTTGCGATCCCAAAGATGCCCCAATGACTAACAAGGGGTGAAGAGGCGCTTAACGACTCAGATCAGCGACTCAAATTGGAGAGACTCTCCCCAATGTGCACGCTCGTCGTTCTATTCCGACCGGGACAGGATTGGCCGCTTATCGTCGCGGCGAACCGCGACGAATCGTTAACGCGCTCTTGGCAGGCGCCGGCGCGGCATTGGCCCGATCGTCCGCATGTGATCGCCGGACTCGACGACGAAGCCGGCGGAAGCTGGCTCGGCCTGAACGATCACGGCGTGGTCGCGGCTGTGCTCAATCGCGTCGGCTCGCTCGGTGCCGAGCCCGGCAAGCGCAGCCGCGGCGAGCTCGTCTTGGAAGCGCTCGACCATGCCGAAGCGGAGAGCGCCGTCGCCGCCTTGCGCGATCTCAACCCCTATGCCTATCGCAGCTTCAACCTCTTCATCGCCGACAGCGAGCGCGCCTATTGGCTGCGCCATGCCGCCGACCCGGATCATCCCTCGGCCATCGAGCCCAAGACCTTGCCGGCAGGCCTCTCGATGATCACCGCGCACGACCGCAACGACATGCAGAGTCCGCGCATCCGCGATTACCTCGGCCGCTTCGCCCAGGTCGCCGAGCCCGATCCGGAGAGCGGCGACTGGGAAGCCTGGACCGCCTTGATGGCGAGCCGCGCCTACAACCCCGACGCCGGCCCGCGCGGCGCCATGACCATGGAGACCGAGGAGGGCTTCGGCACCAGCTCGAGCGCGCTGATCGCGCTGCCGGCGCTCGGCGGGGGCGAGGAAGAGGCGGAAGAGCAGGAATCGAGGAAGCCGCGGTTCCTCTTCGCGCCGGGTCCGCCCGACCGAACCCCCTACGAGACCGTGCCCGGCATCCGGAATATAGTACTTTAGTACTATTTCGAGGCCGAGAGGCGGCGTCATTGTTTCGCAACGGACGGCTTGCTATAGGGGATCGGTGAGCCTCTCGGGACGCCAGCGGGCGATCCCCTCGGGGGGCTGAACGGCTCGCCACGCACCAGGCGGGCCCCTAGGGCAGGCAATCGAGATGCGACGCAGACGAATCTATGAGGGTAAGGCGAAGGTCCTCTTCGAGGGACCGGAGCCCGGCACCCTGGTCCAGTACTTCAAGGACGACGCCACGGCCTTCAACAACCAGAAGCAGGGCGTGATCACCGGCAAGGGCGTGCTCAACAACCGGATTTCCGAGTACCTCATGCTGCGCCTGTCGGAGATCGGCGTGCCGACGCACTTCGTCCGGCGGCTCAACATGCGCGAGCAGCTCGTCCGCGAGGTCGAGATCATCCCGATCGAGGTGGTGGTCCGCAACGTCGCCGCCGGCAGCCTGGCCAAGCGCTTCCGGCTGGAGGAGGGCTCGGCCCTGCCCCGCTCCATCGTCGAGTACTACCTGAAGAACGACGAGCTGGGCGACCCGCTGGTCAGCGAGGAGCACATCACCGCCTTCGGCTGGGCCAACCCGCAGGACATCGACGACATCCTGCAGCTCTCGCTGCGCATCAACGACTTCCTCTCGGGCCTGTTCCACGGCATCGGCCTGCGCCTGGTCGACTTCAAGCTGGAGTACGGCCGGCTCTGGGAGGAGGAGCAGATGCGCATCGTCCTGGCCGACGAGATCAGCCCGGACTCCTGCCGCCTCTGGGACATCGAGACCAACGAGAAGCTGGACAAGGACCGCTTCCGCCGCGATCTCGGCCGCGTCGAGGAGGCCTACCAGGAGGTCGCCCGGCGCCTCGGCGTGCTGCCCGAGGCCGGGCCGATGGACCTCAAGGGCCCCAAAGTGATGCAGTAGCGGCGCGCCGTCGTCGCGCCTGTCATTTGAAGGCCGCGGTCCTGCCGCGGCCTTTCGTCTTTTGGGCCCCGATCGACCGACGTCATATGGTTGTCATGTTCCGATACCTAAGGTAGCATTGCCTTCTCACTCTTACCGCTGTGCGAACGACACAGTCGAACCGCCTGGAGCACGGGCTGCTCGGGGCGCCGGTTCGACGCCGAGCCGGCGTTCCTCGCCCACCGATGGGGGAGGTTGTCATGACCAAAATCACGTCGACGTCGATCCGCCGAGACAAGGCATCGCGGATCTCTTGTCTGCCTGCCGTCGCCGCGGGGGTACTGGTGCTGCTGGTCGCCGGCTGCACGCCGCGAGATGCGGTCGAAGACGCGGCGTCCGCGGCTTGCAAGGCTTACTCGACCTGGATCACCAGTCCGTCCCTGCCCGATGAGCTCTCCAGCGGCGACCCGACGTTCTGCGATTTCTACCAGTTCACCTGGCAGTCGTTTCTCTACCTGGTATCTCCCGCAAACGCGGCACTGCGCAATTTCCAGGTCCCGGAGAGCTATCCCATCTTGCAGGCCAACGCCTCGGCCTCTTGTGGCCCAGTCGAGGGAGGGAGCACGCTCTTCGTCCGCACGGCCAAGTCCGACGCGACCGGCACCCCCTTCGTCATTCCCGAGCGGATCAACCAGGCCGGCCACGGGGACACGATCTATGACCAGAAAGGCAACGTCGTCTTCTACGACATCCGCTTCAGCCGAAATCTCTGCAGCCACCCGTACCAAGGGAACCTGCCCCGCCATACGACGGAACTGAAGACTTCGTGGCGGAAGATCAGCCTCAAGGAATCGAGTCGCTACTTCACCATGACAGCCAACATCGCCGGCGATCCGAACAACCCTGTCCTGCTCGGCCTGGTCGGCTTCCATCTGTTTCGGACCACGACCGAGCATCCCGGGGGCGTCTGGGCCACCTTCGAGCACAAGGACAACGCGCCCGACTGCGCGAGCCCGCAAGCGACACCGCGAGACGGCTGGTCCTTCACCAGCCCCTTCTGCACCCAATGCCTGGCGAAGCCGACGGTCGGCTGCCGCGCGTGCCAGTTCAACGCGGCAAAGCCGGCGACGAGTCTCACCGGCACCCCGACCGAGATCTGCCGGGTCTATCGGGACGGCACCGGGCTCTCCGATCCCGACGCCAAGATCAATATCACCGCCATCGACAGCCTCAACGACGAGCTGGTCGGCCCGAACGGCCTTCTCACGATTCGGAATTGGCCTGATCCCATGGCCGTCTGGAAGAACTACGAGAACATCGGCGCGATCTGGCTCCATAGCCGCAGCGAGGATTCGACCCCGGGCAACCAGCGGGGCTCGCTCAAGCTGGCCAACAGCACGATGGAGACGACCTACCAGGGCCCCTTCAGATTGAGCCCGGACACGAAGGTCAAGAACTGCTTTCACTGCCACGGATACGAACCGAACAAGACCGCGATCACGGGACTGAGCCACATCTTCGCGGGGATCAAGGGCCAATAGCGAGCCTGGTCCGCAAGCCCCCTGGCGGCCCCCCGTCGCGGCCCCCGTGGCGGCACTCCTCGGAGTCGGCGCGGACCGCCGGACGGCTCTGCGAATGCCTCTCCGGCCGTCCGGATAAGCTGCTGTTCCGCGTGACTTTTCTTGTCCGGCGGAAGAGCCCGGTTCGGTTCCTTGTCAGCGCTCGGGACGGCGGCTAGTCTCGCCGCTCCATGCCACGCGGCTTCGGTAGGCTCGTGAAAGCCCGCATTTTCGTCACCCTGAAACCCGGTGTCCTGGACCCGCAAGGCCAGGCCATCGCGCGCGCGCTGGGCTCGCTCGGCTTCGAGGGCGTCAGCGGCGTGCGCCAGGGCAAGCTGATCGAGCTCGAGCTGACCCAGAGCGACGCCGAGCAGGCCCGCGCCGAGGTCGAGACCATGTGCGAGAAGCTGCTCGCCAACACGGTGATCGAGCGCTATGCGATCGAGCTCGAAGGCTGAGCGGCCTTGAAAGCCGCCGTCATCGTCTTTCCCGGCTCCAACTGCGACCGCGACGTGCAGGTGGCCCTGCGCCAGTCGACCGGCCGGGAGCCGCTGATGGTCTGGCACAAGGAGATCGACTTCGAGCCGGTCGAGCTGATCGTGCTGCCGGGCGGCTTCTCCTACGGCGACTACCTGCGCTGCGGCGCCATGGCGGCGCGCTCGCCGGTCATGACCGAGGTCGTGGCCCGCGCCGGCCGGGGCGTGCCGGTCCTGGGCATCTGCAACGGCTTCCAGATCCTGGTCGAGAGCGGCCTGCTGCCGGGCGCCCTGATGCCCAACGCCTCGCTGCGCTACATCTGCAAGGACGTGACCATCCGGGTCGAGACCAGCCAGAGCCTCTTCACCGCGCGCTACGAGGGCGGCCAGGTGATCCGCATACCGATCGCCCACGCCGACGGCAACTACACGGCGGACCGGGCGACCATCGAAGCCCTGGAGGAGCGCGGCCAGATCGCCTTCCGCTATTGTGACGAGGAGGGGCGAACGACGGCCGAGGCCAATCCCAACGGCTCGGCCTACAACGTGGCCGGAGTCTATAACGAGGCCAAGACGGTGCTCGGCCTGATGCCCCACCCCGAGCGCCTGTCGGATCCTCGCCTCGGCGGCAACGACGGGCGAGCCCTGTTCGACGGACTGGTCGAGGCCCTGTCATGACGATCCTGCGCGCGCCCCTCGCCCTGCTTTTCGCCGCGGCCCTGCTCGCCGGCTGCGCGACGCTCGACGAGGCGGCGCTGATCGAGCGCGAGACCGCCCGGGTCGAGGAGGCGCGCGAGCTCTTCGAGCGCTTCATCATCCTCGGCAACCACTACGACACGACCATCGCCAATCTCTACGCCGAGGAGGCGGAGATCGTGATGATCGAGCGCAAGCGCGGCCAGCTTCGCAAGGTCGAGGTGGTCGGTGCCGACTTCAAGGCGCTAGTCCGTCGCACCCTGCCCCGGGCCGAGCGCAGGGGCGTGCACAGCAGCTATTCCGACGTCACCTTCCGGGTGCGCGGCGACCGGGTGCGCATCGACGCGATCCGCACCGCCATGCCGCACGGCTTGAAGGTGCCGCACATCCTCGTGGTCGGCCCCTCCGAGACCGGCGAGGAGTGGCTGATCTACCAAGAGGTCTCGGTTACGCCGCTGTGAGCGAGCAGAGCCTGATAGACGGCGGGGCGAGCGAGCCTCTGCGCAACGAGCCCGCGGTGACCCCCGAGCAGGTCGCCGAGCACGGCCTCTCGCCGCAGGAGTACCAGCGCATCCTGGAGATCCTGGAGCGCGAGCCTAATCTCCTGGAGCTCGGCATCTTCTCGGTCATGTGGTCCGAGCACTGCTCCTACAAGTCCTCCAAGAAGTGGCTCAAGACCCTGCCGACCGCCGGGCCGCTGGTGATCCACGGGCCCGGCGAGAACGCCGGCGTCATCGACATCGGCGAAGGCCTGGCGGCGGTCTTCAAGATCGAGAGCCACAACCACCCGTCCTTCATCGAGCCCTACCAGGGCGCGGCGACCGGCGTCGGCGGCATCCTGCGCGACGTCTTCACCATGGGCGCGCGGCCGGTGGCGAACCTCAACGCCCTGCGCTTCGGCGATCCCGATCATCCCAAGACCCGCCACCTGCTGGCCGGCGTCGTCGCCGGCATCGGCGGCTACGGCAACTGCGTCGGCATCCCGACGGTGGCCGGCGAGGTCAACTTCGACCCGGGCTACAACGGCAACATCCTGGTCAACGCCATGACCGTCGGCATCGCGCGGGCCGACCGGATCTTCACCTCGGCGGCCAGCGGCGCCGGCAACCCGGTGGTCTACGTCGGCTCCAAGACCGGGCGCGACGGCATCCACGGCGCGACCATGGCCTCCGCCGAGTTCGACGACGAGTCCGAGGCCAAGCGGCCGACCGTGCAGGTCGGCGACCCCTTCACCGAGAAGCTGCTGATCGAGGCCTGCCTGGAGCTGATGGCGACCGACGCCATCGTCGCGATCCAGGACATGGGCGCGGCCGGCCTGACCTGCTCGACCTTCGAGATGGCCTCGCGCGGCGGCACCGGCGTCGAGCTGGACCTGAACGCCGTGCCCTGCCGCGAGGACGGCATGACGCCCTACGAGATGATGCTCTCCGAGAGCCAGGAGCGCATGGTCATGGTGCTGCAGCCCGGCAAGGAGGACCTGGCCCGCCGGGTCTTCGAGAAGTGGGACCTGGACTTCGCCGTGGTCGGCCGGCTGACCGACAGCGGCCGCATGGTGATCCGCTACGACGACGAGATCGTCGGCGCCCTGCCGATCGACCCCCTGGCCGAGGCCTCGCCCGAGTACGACCGGCCCTACGTCGAGTCCGAGGCGCTGCCGCTGCTCGACCCTTGGGACGTCGAGGCGCCCGCCTCGGCGCTGGAGACGTTGCGCACGCTGCTCGGCTCGCCCGACCTCTGCAGCCGGCGCTGGGTCTGGGAGCAGTACGACCACATGGTCATGGCCGACACGGTGGGACGGCCCGGCGGCGACGCCGGCGTGGTGCGCCTGCACGGCAGCGAGCGGGCCCTGGCCGTCACCGTCGACTGCACCCCGCGCTACTGCCAGGCCGCCCCCAGGAGCGGCGGCGCCCAGGCGGTGGCCGAGGCCTGGCGCAACCTGAACGCCGTCGGCGCCCGGCCGCTGGCCGTCACCAACAACCTCAATTTCGGCAACCCGGAGCGCCCCGAGATCATGGGTCAGCTCGTCGGCTGCGTCCAAGGCATGGCCGAGGCCTGCGCCGCCTTCGAGACCCCGGTCGTCTCCGGCAACGTCTCGCTCTACAACGAGACCAACGGCCAGGCGATCCCGCCGACGCCGGTGATCGGCGCCATCGGCCTGATCGAGCGGCTGGACCGCATGGCGACCATCGGCTTCAAGGCGGCCGGCGAGGCGATCCTGCTGATCGGCGAGACCCGGGGCCATCTCGGCGCCTCGCTCTACCTGCGCGAGGCCCTGGGCCGGCGCGAGGGGGCGCCGCCGCCGGTCGACCTGGCGGTCGAGCGGCGCCACGGCGACTTCCTGCGCGGCCTGATCGAGGCCGGCCGGGTCACCGCCTGCCACGACCTCTCCGACGGCGGCCTGCTGGTGGCCCTGGCCGAGATGGCGCTGGCCGCCGGGCGCGAGCCGGGCGGCGAGCCCCTGGGGGCCGAGATCGCCCTGCCGGCGGCCCGGCGAGGCGAGGGCATGCCCCCATCGCACGGGTGGTTGTTCGGCGAAGACCAGGCGCGCTACATTGTGACGTCACCGAACGGCGAGGAAATCCTCGCCGCGGCGGCTGCCGCCGGGGTGCCGGCGGCGAGGATCGGCACCACGGGCGGGTCGGGATTGACGCTCGGCGGCGGGGAGACCATATCCCTGGCGGCTTTGCGCGAGGCCCACGAGAGCTGGCTGCCGCGCTACATGGACAACCCCGCCTGAGCGGGCGCCCCTGGGGGGGCTTTTTCCCGGGGCGAAGACAGCGAGGGATGAGGTCGAGCCGACCATGCCGATGAACCCGGGAGAGATCGAGGGCTTGATCAAGGAGGCCATGCCGGACGCCCAGGTCACCATCGAGGACCTGCGCGGCGACGGCGACCACTACGCCGCCTACATCGTTTCCTCGGCCTTCAAGGGCAAGAGCCGGGTGCAGCAGCACCAGATGGTCTATCAGGCCCTGCAGGGCCGCATGGGCAACGAGCTTCACGCCCTCGCCTTGCAGACCTCCGTGCCGCCGGACGCCTGAGCCGGCGCAACTCTGGCAACCGACATCGACGACGGCCTCGCGGGGCCGCAAGAGGAGACGCAGGAACCATGTCCACGATCACCGACCCGGTCACCGAGCGCATCGAGTCCGAGCTCCAGGAGAACGACGTCGTGCTCTTCATGAAGGGCACGCCGGTCTTCCCGCAGTGCGGCTTCTCCGCCGCCGTGGTCCAGGTGCTGACCCACCTGGGCATCAAGTTCAAAGGCATCGACGTGCTGCAGGACCCGGGCCTGCGCCAGGGCGTCAAGAGCTACACCAACTGGCCGACCATCCCGCAGCTCTACGTCAAGGGCGAGTTCGTCGGCGGCTGCGACATCATTCGCGAGATGTACGAGTCCGGCGAGCTGACCGAGCTGCTGCAGTCCAAGGGCATCGAGAGCCAGACCGCGGCCTGAGGCCGGAGCTTTACCAGCGCAAGGCCCTTGTCCCACACTGGACGAGGGAGGCGAGAGCTTGGCGCTGGAACGGCTCGACCATGCGGCGGTCCGCACCGCGAACCTGGAAGCCATGACCCGCTTCTACCAGGCGGTGCTCGGCCTGGAGCCCGGCCCGCGGCCGCCCTTCGCCTTCGACGGCCGCTGGCTCTACTGCAAGCAGCAGGCCGTCGTGCACCTCATCGAGGTCGCCGAGCAGCCGCAGACCGTGGCGCCGCGTATCGAGCACATCGCCTTCGCCGGCCGCGGCCTGCGGGAGTTCCTGCAGCGCCTGCGTGATCACGGCGTCGCCTACAGCATCACCGTCCTGCCGGAATGGGAGATCCGCCAGGTCAACTTCCACGACCCGGACGGCAACCACCTGCACTGCGATTTCGGCGCCATCGAAGAGGCCGACCTGAGCGATTTTGCGCCGGAATGAACTCACGCCCGGGTTTTCGGATCGAATCCTGGATCACATTCAATCGGGACCAATCGCTGCAAGTCGAGTGACCTTGCAAACTACTTGAATGGCATAGGCGCCTGCGGATTGGGAATGAAAGGGCATGTGCTTCCGGCGAGCGAGTCTACCTCGGCGCAGTCAAGCGCCTTGCAAAAGAAGACGGTGCTCGAATAGTCGAACGGCATGAGTCTTTGTGTAGTACATACGACTTCTTTGGCGTCCGAGAAGCTATATTCAACAGGCTTTGATGACGATCATGAGAATCGCCCTTCAAGTTGATTCGCCTGGTCAGTTGCGCCAATTGTCGTGTTGTGGTTTGATTTCGTAGAACTACCTTTGATTAGTCCAGGGCAAGCAATGCAGCCATGCTGCCCCGTCTCACTCAACTCAAGCTGGAGCCCAACCGCGGTATCACGTTGACCGCGAAGATCCGTGACGCACTTGGCAAGCGATGGTCCCGAAGGCGGGCCGCGAGTTCACGGAATGGCTGGCGAGCCCTGCACCTCGGCCTGCCTCTTGTGCTCCCATGGCTGCTTGTCGGCTGCTTCTTGCCGGACCAATTCGACGCCACTGTCACTATCGGGGGCGATGGCCGTGTGACAATGGCTTACGATGGCGACCTCGTTTTTGCGATGGCACTCTCAGAGCTGAAAGCAAACCCCAATGCGGCCAAGACTGAGTTAAGCAATCTAAGAGACGAGATTGCCGCACTGCCCGGGTTCCGCTCCGTGCGTCATCTCGGCGGCGCCCGCTATCGCGTCAGCTATCGCAACGGACAGACACTCGACGGCGTTGTCACCTTCCCGCCAGGCAATGGCAGCAAAGCTTCGGAAAACGCAATCTTCAAGGTGTCGCGGCAAGCCGACGGAGGAGTCGAGGTGAGCACGCTGCGCGTGGACACGAAGATCCTCGCACAACTCGGCCAGCTCGGCCTCAAACCCGTCGGTTCACTACGGGTCATCACCGAACTGGATGTAACCCACCACAATGCCGATCAAGTCGTAGGCGACACCTACAGCTGGAGAATCGTCGATTTCTCAAAGGACTTGCCATCGCTGGTTCTGAGTTCCGCGGCTACCCGGAAAGCACTTGTAGCGTTGAATTCGGCCTGCTCCGACGCCGCTGTATCGAACTGCGGCACCGCATCGCCTCCGGCAACCAGCACTTTCGAGCAAATAGCGCCCGGCAACACCGCTAGCCGCGAACTTCAGGCAAGCCAGAGACCCGAATCAGCCCTCCCAGACCCGGCCGCTACGCGCGATCTCTCGAACGCGCTTCAGCAGCTCAGAGATGCCGTCCACTTCAAGCTGGAATTCGACATACAAGCTGTCGGGGAGGCCTTCTATGCCGTCCATGACATAGACCGTGCGCGATGGGCTGCAGATCTCGCCGGTCTGAATATCGCTGTTCTGAAGTGGATGACGGGCCCCCAGTTCGGTCTCGGCGAGTTGCTAACGAAAGTACGAGACGAAGGTTGGTCAAGCCTGGACCTGAGCTCTCCTTTTGCGATGCTCGATCTCCTGGCACGTGCACTCAGCCTTCAGGGAGCCGGCAAGGAATTCGCCCGCGGGTACTACGGTCCGTCCTATGCGGAAAAGGTCAAGGCCATGTACGAGATGGCCGCTACTTCCGAGAATCGCGCCGATTTCGTCGAGTTGATTGTCGGGCGCCTACGTGGCGAGGGCGGGCCTGGGCTTGTCCCCATACTGCCACCCAAGACAGCGCGTCTCCGTGGATTCAACGAATTGGTGTCTCGCGTGGCTTTGATCGAGGAGGAGATAAGCCAAGTCACCGGCGCTCTCCTGGACGAGCTTGAGGAAATCGATCCAGATAGCGCTCGCCTTGATATTGAGTCGGTGGCGCAGGAAGTCCGGCGCGTAGCTCGGGCGATAAAGGCCTCGACGGTAACAGGGCAGGATGTGCTCCCGCCTGGCTTGAGCGAACAGGACACAGCTATCCGCTTGGGTGCAATAGCTGCCTACGGCAGCCTACATCGGGATTTGCTTGCCGCCTATGGGCGGGGACTCGAACAAGAAATGATTGATGCGAGAGTCACGGTTGCCAAGTTGGCACTCAAGGCCGTCCTGGTTACGCTGGAGATGAGCATCGCTGCGCAGGAGACGAAGGTCCAACGTACCGTTCTCTCACTTGAGGATAACGCTTACGACGTAGGAAGTGAGCTCTTGAAGATCAGGGTGAGAGATGCCGTCGCTGAAGTCCCTCAAAGCATGGTCTTCGCGTTGTCGGATGAGCTCAGTGCAACCTGGCACTTGGCCGAAACCGCTCTCGAGCATGCTGGTTCAGTGCTGAACTTGGATCGGCCTCCATCGACGGCCGCGCAAGCGGGCGATTCCTGCTCCCATCAATTTGGGCGCGTCGGCCGCGGAGAAAGCTGGTGCGGCATTGGCTTGGGCGAAGATAATCGACTCTTGATTGATGGTCAGATCGTCAGCGAGCCACTCTTCTTGAAGCTGTCCGAAGATGACAAGCTAGTTCTCTATCCAGCCTCTCCGAATGGTCATTACCGTATTGTCGAGGCTTGCGGCAACGGTAGTCCGATAAGATGCGGTCGGCCGCTCGTCGCGGACCTCCAGCTTCGCGTCGTCCATGACACCTTCGCAGGCAAATACGGTCCGGAGCAAGACTGGCTATCGTGGTCTCCAGACGACTTACACGCGCTGCTGGCCTACAAGAACGAAGGCTTCACCTGGCTCTACCTCGTCCGTGCGACCGACGGCAGATTTTGGTCCCTACTTAACGAGGGGGGCATTGTCCTTCCGAAGAGCCTCGAATGGCGTGACAATGAGACATTCCATGTCTCTGTCGCGCCCTGCAAACGCTACAACTACGATCTTACGAAGTGCCACGAGGCGCTGAGTCGAGGCGAGCTCGAAGGATACACTGTTGACTTGTCTTCAGGACAACCGTCTTGGACAAAAAGCAAGCAAGCAGAGGCAGAGACACTAATAACTACGACGGACGGAAAAACCGGCAGTGATCTGCTCGACAAAGACGTTAGCACGGACGTCAGTCTGGGTCGGCTGATCGGGTTGCGTGATGGCACGATCCTCGTGGGCCGAATTGAAGATGCCAGGCTGCCCTTCAGGTCAGCACTTGGGATCCTAGAAATCGAAACCGGTGACGTCGACCTGTTCCAGGACTCCAGTCTTCGCCTAACGGACGGCAGTGTGCTGAAAGGCGACTTTGCAGGCGGCAATGCTAGGATACTGACTAAACGGGGGACATTGGTCGTTCCGGCCGATGCCGTCGTAGCCATTCGCAATGCACAACCGGAAACGCCGAAGGAGGATCTGGCGCTCGCACTGGGAACGGGCCAAGGAGTCCTGACTGGACGTGTCGTGGACAACTTCGGCAAACCGCTGGCAGGTGTGACCGCTAGAGTTCTTGGCTCCGCCCTATTGGCGACAACCAATTCCGATGGCTATTTCCGATTGCCATACGTGCCAGGACAGTTTCGCGTTCACTTGGCGTTAGAGGGGTATGACTCGGAAGAGTTTGGATTGGACCTTGCGCAACCGGCGACCTACCCGCTGGACGACAGAACTCTCGCAAGGGCCCCTCCGGCAAACTCGGTCTACCTCTGGGGGAAAGACGATTGGCTCCCGATCGCGACCTGCGAGGTGAAGCAGGTCGAGAAGGACAGCTTGAAGTTCTCCAAAGCTGGCAGGAATCGCTATGTGGCACTCGGCAGGCCGACCTTGCTGGTTACGAGTGAAGCGCTGTCCTTCCTCGATGCCACGGAAGCGAAGGATACCGTGCTTTTAAAAGTGGAATCCGACGGAACGATATTTCGCTTGGCACGTCGAGCCGGTTGGGCCGGATGGATGGATCTAACCCAGGGTGGTTTTACACGGGGACAAAAGGAACTGCAGAAAACTGCATTGGACCTGCAACGCGGACAGATCGGCAACGGCAGGCGGATTCTGTCTCGGAATTTCCCGCCCGGCGTTTATGCACTCGTTTCTTTCGCCTCCAAGACCTGTTTCATGTTCCAGACAAAGACCAAAGAGCTGCTCGACTCCGAGCAGCGCGAATCGGAGAGGATCGCCAAAGCGATTGCTTTGCATCGAGCAAGCTTGGCCCGTGGGATCGCTGCTTCATCGATCGAAGCGAGCGATGAGGAGTGGAGGCGGGTTTTCGTAGCCACGGTCGAGATTGAAAGGCTCGCGAAGAACCAAGAGGCTCCAAGAACCTCGTTCTCTGCTCGCGAGCGGGCGGTCACGAAAGCAGTCGGCTTTGCGGAAAGTGCCGAGGAGTCAAAGGACTGGGACCTCGCGGCGGCCTGGTCGAAACGGGCGCTCGCTCTGGATCACAGGAACGTCTCCGCAAACCGCATCAGTCGACAAGTAACCTTCGAGAACTCCGCTACGGCCGCGAGACGTGCATATGAAGAAGAGGACTGGAACCGCGCACGACAAGAGACGGCTAGCGCGCTCAAGGTTAGCCCCTACGATCCGGAAATGCTGAATATCGCAGCCCGAGCTCGTTTCGAGCATGAATGGAATCGGGCGCTGCAGAAGGAAGAAGAAGGCAATCTCCTCGAAGCTTGGAATCTGGCCAAGAGCGCCATCGAGACGCGCAACCGCCATGGCGGACTCGGATTTGACCCGGCTCACAGAAAGGCAGGGAATAACCGGGCAAGCCAGATTCTCACCAGTGCGGCTGCATCAGTTGCCAAGGAGATCGCAGCGAACACTAGGCCGGCATCGAAGCGTATCGACGAGGCCCTGGGCCTTTTCGCCGAGGTGGACGCGAGAAAACTGCATTCCGATGCGCTTGTGATGTCCTATCGTTCCTTGCAAGCGAAGCTGCGAATGCCTGGCCGGTATCTTGGGAGCCATACCTCGCGAATTCGCAGTTTCGTTGCTCATGGAAAGAAGGGTGGCAGCGACTACGAGGTGCAGCAGATTTTCGCCGCGCCTGATGGCGATACTTTCTATTCCGTCGTGCGATATGACAACAAGGTCAGGGAATGGCGCCTCAGCAAAGCTTCTCATAGCCGCGTGATCAGCAAAGGCGGCTCGATCTTCGGGGCGGATAGCCGTACCGGAGCCGTCTTCCACGAAGGTGCCTACAGAAGCGGGGGAAAGCCATTTTCCATTCTGCGGCCAAACTCCGACAAGTTGATTGAGATCAGCCGCAGCGGGGCTGAGCTGCGCGGCGTTGGCCTGACCGACGATCGGAAAATCGTTGTTCTCAACGAAGGCGGCGCGGGGATGTCGCTGTCGGTTTGGACCGGCAGTAAGGAGAAGACCCTTCTGAACCGCAAATCAGGCTTTTGCTGCGGGATGACGATATCTCCAGACCGTAAAACACTAGCGATCATTCAAAACAGGAACCGGTTGCGGTTCTTCGACATCACGAATGGAGTTCAGTTCAAGCGTGACTTTCTCTCCATTGGTTTGCCGGAGGTGGATTGGCAGACTCGAATCTGGTTCTCGGCACGCGGGGATCGAATTGTTGCAACATCAAAGAAGGGCTTTCGCATCTTCAGTTTTCCGACAGGCAAACAACTGAGCCACGTGCCCTTCGATGGACCCTATGCAATCGACAGCGATCTCCGAACGCTCTTGTATTACGGCACATTCGGTGACGACAAGACCATGAAGTTGCGGGCCTGGGATATCGATCATCGGACAGAGATTGGAAGTCGCAATGTCGCGAAGGGCAAAGCCATAACCGCCCTAGCCCTTGTCGGCGAGTCGAACGACATTGCCGCGGGATTTGCCGACGGAACGATCCAACTGTTTTCTCCAAGGCCTCCAGCTTTGCAGTTTGCTGGTTCCGACGCTTCTCTTGCGGAGGCGCCGTCGGGCAATGTCGTCGAGGCGCACAAGCCGGCATCGCCCTTGCCACGGCAGGACGCCGACGACGACGCGACTGCGTCGACGCAACAGCAGGCGCATACGGACGGCGTTGCCGCCACTCAGACGTTAAGCGGCTTGTCGCTTTATGACAGCCTCAACGGGGTCGCTGCGGCAAAGGACGGCAATTGGATTGTCATCGGTGCCCAGAACCTCGATGACGCTGGGAACAGCTTGGCGATCCTCCGAATGCTGGACAGCAATGGCTCATTGCTGGATCAGCGGCGCTTCTTGCCCCAAGGTGCCGTTTCCGCAGTGTTGGCCGATGTTGTTGAGCTGAAGGGCGGTGACGTGATTGCCGCCGGTTGGTCTCGCGCCAGTTCGGCAGCCAACGACGATTGTTGGCTGGTCCGCTTGTCTGCCCAGGGCCGACAGCAATGGAGCAGACGTCTCGGGGGGCCTGGCCACGAACGCTGTTATTTCGTCGAGGTCTTCCCGAACGGAGAGGTGCTGGCCGGAGGTCGCACTGAAGACGACCGATCGGGCGACGGCGCGGCCACTGGCATCGTGTGGCGACTTCAACAGGATGGCAGTTCTTCACGGGTCACTCAGCAGATCGTACTGGCCGCCCACGGCACGCGGCGCAGCGCGTTTCAGGATGCCACGGCACTTTCGGACGGGAGTATCGCGCTCGTCGGCTGGGCCACTAATCCAGGGAGAGGCGACGACGACCTCTGGTTGCTCCGGCTCGATAGCGAAGGAAAGCCGCTTTGGGAAACGCGTGAAGGCGATAGCGGTCCTGATCTGGCCATGAGGGTGATGCCAACAGCTGCCGATGAGCTAATCGTCGTGGGGTATGCTACAGCGAAGAATGCAAAAGCAAGAAGCGGGCTGGTTCGCTCATTCGATTCGAGTGGGCGGACACTTTGGTCCCGCCGACTGAATGTCGGTGAGGGCGGAAACGACAAGCTCTTTAACGGCCGTGTGTTGGACGACGAGACCATCTTGGTCGTCGGGGCCGCATCCCGGAGTGCAAAGGCGGCCTTTGAGGGCTGGATCGTTCTACTCGACCGCGCGGGAACTGTCCTCGACGAACGGCTCGTTTCGGAGCCGCGCAGCGGTCGCTTCAGATCGCTCGCCTTGGCTGCCGGGGCGGATCTACTCCTCGTTGGCTCAGCCCGAGGTAAGGACGACATGGATGGCTGGACTGTGTGGCTGACTGGTCCGACACGCCCCGCCGCACTCGGCGCGCAGTTCCGCTAGCACTGAGGGCAGAGTCCCAATACGACCCCGAATTGCCCGCAATCCCTTTGATCGAGCCTCAGCCCCAGGTGGATGCGACAAGAGCCGTCCATGCATCGACCGATCATTGAAGACACCTAACAGAGAAGCGTAGGAGAGATCAGCGCTTGCCGGAGTAGTACTCGATGACGAGGTTCGGCTCCATCTGCACCGGATAGGGCACGTCGGCCAGCTTCGGGGCGCGCATGAAGGTGGCCTTCATGTGCTGCAGATCGATGCCGATATAGTCCGGCACGTCGCGCTCCGGCGACTCCAGCGCCTCGAGCACCAAGGGCAGCTCGCGGCTCTTGGACTTGATCTGGATCTCGTCGTTGTCCGCGACCTGGTAGGAGGAGATGGTCACCCGCTTGCCGTTGACCAGGATGTGGCCGTGGTTGACGAACTGGCGCGCGGCGAAGACCGTGGGCACGAACTTGGCGCGGTAGATCACCGCGTCGAGACGCCGCTCCAATAGCTCGATCAGCTTCTCGCCGGTGTCGCCGCGGCGCCGCACGGCCTCCTGGTAGTAGCGCCGGAACTGCCGCTCGCCGATGTTGCCGTAGTAGCCCTTGAGCTTCTGCTTGGCGGCAAGCTGGGTGCCGAAATCGGAGGGCTTGCGGCGGCGCTGGCCGTGCTCGCCGGGACCGTATTCGCGCTTGTTGTAGGGGCTCTTGGGCCGCCCCCAGAGATTGACGCCGAGGCGGCGGTCGATCTTGTACTTGGCGCCGGTGCGCTTGGACATGACTGCTTTCTCCTTTGGCCGGTCGCTTGCCGACCGGCGCTTGTTGTCCCGGTAGTCCCTGCCCGGCGAGGCCGGCGGGCGGGGCCCTTCGACTAACCGAAAAGCCCGCATTCCCGGGAATGGCGGCCGGGACTATAGTGCCGCTGGTCGGCTTGTCAAACGTTCGGCCCGCATCGGTAGCATGGGAGGGTTGGGGCCTTCATGATCGCGCTTTCGAGCCACGCCAAGGGTCTGGTCATCACCAGCCTGGGCGTGCTCCTGCTGACTCCGGACAGCCTGCTGATCCGTCTGATCGGCGGCGATCCCTGGAGCCTGATCTTCTGGCGCGGCCTGCTCCTGGGCTTCGGCCTGTCGCTCGGCCTGCTGCTGGTCCACCGGGGCGAGACCTGGGCGCGCTGCCGGGCGATCGGCTGGGCCGGCCTGCTGACGGCCGTCCTGGTCTCGATGACCACGCTCTGCTTCATCCAAGCCCTGGCCCACACCACCGTGGCCAACACCCTGATCATCATCGCCGCCGCGCCGATCTTCGCGGCCATCTTCAGCCGGCTGTTCCTGGCCGAGGCCGTGCCGCTGCGCACCTGGCTGGCGATCATCGCGGTGCTGGTCGGCATCGCCGTGCTGGTATCCGACAGCCTGAGCGCGGCCGACAACGAGAGCGGCGTCTTCGGCGACCTGATCGCCATGCTCGGCGCCATCTCCTTCGGCGCCGCCTTCACCGTGATCCGCCACGGCAAGGCGGTCTCCATGGTGCCGGCCACGGCCCTCTCCTCCTTCCTCAGCGCCGCCGTGGCCCTGGCCGTCGGCCCGACCCTGGCCATGGCGCCCGAGGCCTGGCCGCTGCTGCTGCTGCTCGCGCTCGGCCTGCTGCCGGCCGCCACGGCTCTGATCACCCTCGGCCCGCGCTACCTGCCGGCGCCGGAGGTCAGCCTGCTGCTGCTCCTGGAGACCGTCCTGGGGCCCTTCTGGGTCTGGCTGGTGCTCGACGAGGAGCCGAGCGCCTGGGCCCTGCTCGGCGGCGCCATCGTGCTGACCACGCTCGCCCTGCACGCCCTGGCCGGGCTCCGGCAGTTCCGCGCCGCTCAGCCCGCCTGACCGCCGGGGTATCGCGCCAGCCGCCAAGCCGCGACGGCGCCCACCAGCGTGACCGGCAGGAAGGCGGCGAAGATCCAAAAGCCGACGAGCTTCGCTTCCGCGACGGCGGCGCCGTCCGCGAAGCCGAGGCTGTTGGCCACGAGGCCGGCCAGTGCCGAGCCGATGGCGTAGCCGAGAAGCTGGGTCGTCGGCAGGGCCGAGGAGGCCCGCTCCCGGTCGTCGGCCGCCGCCCCGGCGACCACGCGGCGGATGATGAAGGCCCAGCACATGCCGAAGCCGGCGCCCTGCAGGACGGCCCAAGGGGCCAGCGCCAGCACGGGGCCGTTCGGCATCGCCAAGGCGAAACCGATCAGGCCCAGCAAGATGGCGATCGCCCCGCAGCGGATCAGCCGCGGCTCGGCGGCCGGGCCCGCCCCGGCGAAGAGGATCGCGGCGATACTCCAGGACGCCGACTCCAGGGCCACCATGTAGCCGCCGAGCAGCGGGTCCGCGCCGTGCAGCAGGCTCATCAGCAAGGGCCCGTAGGTGGTGAAGGAGATCGAGGCGCCGGCCAGGGTGAAGACCGCCAGCAGGCCGGCGCCGGTGGCGCCGCTCGGGTCGAAGGGCCGGCGCGGCAGCAGCCTCGCCTGCGCCGTGCCATCGAGGCGCAGGAACAGGGCCAGCAGCAACAGGCCCGCCAAGACGAGCAGGCTCGAGAGCGCCAAGGAGGCGCGGGCGCCGGCCTCGGACACCGCCAGGACCGCCGCCGCCAGGACGGCGAGACGCCGGTAGGGTATCCGCAGCCCCGCTCCCGCCGCGGCCTGCCGCGCACCGGCGAGCAGCAGCAGCGCCGCCGCGACGAGCAGCAGAGCCTGCGCCCCGAAGGCCCAGAAGGCGCCCCGCCAGAGGCCGGCGGAGGCGAAGAGGCCGCCGATCAGCGGGCCGCAGAGCGCCGATACGCCCCAGATGATCGAGATCAGCGCCAGCAGCCGCGGCATCAGGCGCTCGGGAAAGAGCTGGGCCACCGCCACGTAGCTCAGGGCCACGAGGGCGCCGCCGCCCAGCCCCTGCAGGGCCCGGCCGATCAGCATCACCGCCATGTCCGGCGCCAGGGCGCTGGCCAGGCAGCCGAGCGCATAGACCAGCGCGCAGGAGACCATGGCGCTGCGCAGGCCGAGCCGCGCCGCCAGCAACCCGGTCGAGGCCATGGCCACGATCGAGGCCACCTGATAGAGCGAGATGGTCCAAGCGAGGTAGGCGACGCCGCCGATCTCACCGACGGCGCTCGGCATAACGGTGGCGACCAGGAGCGTGTCGGCGGCGTGCAGCCAGACACCGAAGCCGAGCACCAGAAAGCGCGGCAGGTTGCCGCCGACCAGCAGGTCGCGCCACTGCGTCGTGGTCCCGGCGGTCATGGTGTCGTCGGCATGATCGGCGCCCCAGGGGAGGATCGAACCCGGCGCCGCCAATTAAGAAAGCAATTACTTTCGAAAATCAAGGCCCCTTTGACGGCCGATCGCCCTCCGCCGCCGCCTCCCGCTCCGCCGCCGCCGTCTGCTTGAGCCAGCGGACGAACTGCCGGGCCGGCGCCCGCAGCGGCCCGGGTCGATGGACGAGGAAATAGCCCCCGCCGCTCTTGCCCCGCCAGCCGTCTTCGAAGAGCGCGACCAAGCGGCCGCGGCGGATGTCCTCCTCGGCCAGCACCCGGGAGACCAGCGCGACGCCCTGGCCGTCGCGGGCGGCCGGAATGACCATGTAGCCGGGCAGATGGGAGATGTCGCGCTTGCCAGCCACCTCCACGCCGTGGTCCTTGAGCCAGACCCAGAACTCCTCGATCCCCTGCTGCAGGATCCAGGGCAGGTGCGCCAGGTCGCTCGGGCTCTCGAGGCGGATCCCCTCCAGCAGCTTCGGCGACGCGATCACGGCGAAGCCCGAGGGCATGAAGGCCTCGGTCTCCAGCCCGGGCCAGTCGCGCGCGCCGTAGCGGATGGCCAGGTCGTAGTCCTCGCGCCGCAGGTCGATCAGGTCCGGCGTCGGGTTGAGCATCAGCTCGATATCCGGATGGGCGCTGCGGAAGGCGCCGAGCCGCGGCATGAGCCAGGAGCCGGCGAACATCGGCGTCAGGGTGACCCGCAGCGGCCGGCCGCGCTTCTCTTCCTCGATCTCGGCGAAGGCCTCCCGCAGGGCGTCGAAGCTCTCGATCAGCCGCACCGCCAGGCGGGCGCCGTCCGGGGTCAGCTCGAGGCTCCGACCGCTGCGGGCGACCAGCGACAGGCCGAGATGGGCCTCGAGCTTGCGGACCTGCTGGCCGACCGCGACGTGGGTCACGTTGAGCTCCCGGCCGGCGGCGCTGAAGCTCAGGTGCCGGGCCGCGGCCTCGAAGGCGCGGAGCATCGCCAGGGGCGGCAGGGCGCCACGTTCCATATGCAATTCTGACTTACATATATAAAAATTTGTTGAGTCCCGTTTCGGAACCCGCCCGCCTTATATTCTGGGCCAGACACGGAATCAAGAGGACCAGAACTATGCTCATCGTCCTGTCCGATTCTTTCATGTTGGCGACCCGAATGGATGCCTTCCGCTATCCCTCTGAGCCGGCTCGGCCGCACCAGCCGGAGACGGGCCAGGCCTTGCCGGCGACCCGAAGCCGCGGCCTGCTGCGCCGCTTGCTCGGGCGGATCCGCTGAGCCGCCCGGAGGACGACCGCACCGCTTGACAGCCATCGAGCCCAGGCCTTACTGAAGTCCGCCCTCTGGCACGGGGCCGAGACATCAGGGCCGCATCGAAAACGAGCAATCGTGGAGGGCTCGATGGCGCAGCGCGTGGTCTTGATCCGGCACAACGAGGGCCCCTCGGACGACAGGGTTATGGCCTTCTTCCAGGCACGCGGCCTGCAGCCGGAAGAGCGCTACCCCTATCGGGGCGACAGCCTCGGGAGCCTCGACGAGTCGGTGGCCGCCAGCGTGATCTACGGCGGGCCCTTCAACGTCTTCGACACCGACAAGCACCCCTTCCTGCTCGAGGAGAACCGCTGGGCCGAGGACTGCATGGCCCGCGGCATCCCGCTGCTCGGCATCTGCCAAGGCGCGCAGCAGATCGCCCACCTGCTCGGCGCCAAGGTCGGGCCCAAGCCCGGCGAGCCCTACGAGTTCGGCTACTACCCGATCCATGCCACGCAAGCCGGCAAGGCGCACCTGCCCGAACAGCTCCATGTCGCCCAGTCCCATTTCCACGGTTTCGAGGTGCCGAGCGGCGCCGAGCTGCTGGCCTACAGCGAGACCTTCCCGGCCCAGGCCATGCGCGTCGGCGAGACCACCTTCGGCTTCCAGTTCCACCCGGAGGTGACCCGCGCCGGCTTCCGCCGCTGGCAGGACGCGCCCTGGGCCGACTTCGGCAAGCCCGGCGCCCAGACCCGGGAGCAGCAGGACGAGCTCGGCGAGGCCCACGACCCGGCGCAGCACACCTGGTTCATGGGCTTCCTGGAGCGGCTCTTCGGGACCGTCTTCGCCGAGGATCGCCGCCGCGCCTGAGGCACGCTCGCTGCTTGTGTGGCATCGGCACCGGTCCGCCGGTCCGTCAGCGCTCTGGCGGTCGCCACTCCTCGCGGCAGCTATCGGCATCGAAACGGCCTGCCCCCTCACCCAGCTCCGGCTAGGCTTGGCGAAGCCATAGGCTGAGCTTAGCCGGAGCCGGGTGAGGGGGCGCTTCGTTTCCCTTCGGCAGCAAGCCGGCGATGCCGCCCGATCCGGCAACGCTCGAGCGGTCGCGCTCAGCTCAGTCGAAGACGTTCGGCACCACGTGCACGGCCGGCAGGTCGGTCTTGGCGTCCCTAGGCTTCGGCTGCGTCTTCGGCACCCTCGGCAGGTCCGTCGCGACCTTCTCGTAGGGGATCTGGCTCAGCATGTGGCTGATCAGATTGAGCCTGGCGCGCCGCTTGTCGTCGGCGGGCACGATGTACCAGGGCGCGTAGTCGGTATCGGTGTTGCGGATCATCTCGTGATAGGCGCTTGAGTAGTCCCACCAGCGGCGCACCGACTCCCTGTCCATCGGGCTCAGCTTCCAGTGCTTCAAGGGATCGTCGATGCGCGCCTGGAAGCGCCGGCGCTGCTCGTCGCGGCTGACGTCCAGGAAGTACTTCAGCAGGACGATCCCGTTGTCGACGATCTCGCGCTCGATGAAGGGCACGACGCGCATGAAGCGCTCGTACTCCAGGTCGCTGCAGAAGCCCATGACGCGCTCGACGCCCGCCCGGTTGTACCAGGAGCGGTCGAACAGCACGATCTCGCCGGCGGACGGGAAGTGCGCCATGTAGCGCTGGATGTACATCTGCGACTTCTCGCGGTCCGAAGGCTTGGGCAGGGCGACGTGCTTGAAGACACGAGGGCTGACCCGCTGCGTGATGCGGCTGATCACGCCGCCCTTGCCGGCCGTGTCGCGGCCCTCGAAGACGACGATGACCCGCGCCCCCTCCGCCACGGCCCAGGCCTGCAGGCGGGTCAGCTCGACCTGAAGGTCGTAGAGCGCCGCCTCGAAGCGCTTGTGCTTCATCTTCGGCAAGCCGTCGCCCGGCTTGCCTTTCGCCTTCTTGGTCACTGGCCGCAACTCCCCGTGAAGCGCTGTCCGGTCAATCGCTAGCAGATTCGGGGCCGGCGACCACGCCTTCATCGAACAGCCGGGCGATCTCGGCGGCGGGCAGACGCGCCACCTCGGCGAGGATCTCCTCCGTGTGGGCGCCCAGGGCCGGTGCCGGCGCCGGCGGCTCGCGCTGCAGCGCCGAGAAGGACAGCGGGCTGCCCGGCACCAGGAAACTGCCGATACCGGGCTGCTCGAGGTCGGTGAAGAGGGGGTTCTCGACGGAGAGGTCCGGGTCCTCGGCCAGGGCGCGGGCGAAGCTGCGGAACTCGGACCAGGTGACGCCGGCGGCATCGAAAGCCTCGGCGAAGGCGCCGACCGGCCGGGCGGCAAACCAGGGCGCGAGCAGGGTGCTGATCTCCTCGCGCGCCTGCCAGCGCAGGCTCTCCTGCGAGAGGTCGAGGCCCAGCCGCCGGCCGAGCGCCGCCATGGCGTCCGCGCTGTCCGTCGCCTTCTGCAGGTTCCGCCATTGCCGATCCGTCAGGGCGACGACGATCACCCGCCGGCCGTCGGCACAGAGGAACTCCTGCCCGTAGCCGCCGTAGATCGCGTTGCCGACCTTCGGGCGATCGACCCCGTTGACGGCGACCTCGCCGATGATCCCGAGGTTGCCGAGCATCGCCGCCGCGACGTCCTTGAGCGACAGCTCGACGGATTGGCCCTCGCCCGTCCTCAGGCGGTGCCGCTCGGCCGCGAGCAGCGCGGCGACGACCAGGTTGCCGGCGATGCAGTCCCAAGCCGGCAGGACATGCCCGATGGGCTCCATCGAGTCACCGGGGCCGGTGGCGTCGGGGAAGCCGACCGCCGGGTTCACGGTGTAGTCGACCGCCGGGCGGTGATGCCGGTCTCCGAGCAGGGTGACCATCACCAGGTCGCGGCGGCGCTCGCGCAGGGCTTCGTAGTCCATCCAGCCGCGCACCCGCATGTTGGTCAGATAGAGGCCGGCATCGTCGCCCGGCGCGCAGATGATCTCGGTGACGATCTCCCGGCCCCGCGGCGACTTGAGGTCGACGGCGATCGAGCGCTTGCCCTTGTTGAGACCGGCCCAGAAGAGGCTCCGCCCGTCGGCGGTGACCGGCCAGCGCTTGGCGTCGAGCCCGCCCTCCAGCCGGTCGAAGCGAATCACGTCGGCGCCCATCTGGGCCAAGGTCATGCCGGCCAGCGGCACCGCCACGAAGGCGGAGCCCTCGACGACGCGCATGCCGGCGAGCACGCCAGGCATCGCTTCAGCCCCGCGCCGCTCGATGCGGCGGATCGACACCCCGCAACCCGCCGAATGCCCCGAACAACCTCCTGGTCACGCACGACTCCAATCAGCGTTGTGCCAGCGTCGGTGACGCTTCCGGATCTACTCTATCACGGAGTCGTGAAGCCGCAGGCCCGCGCTCATGCTGCACCGAGGCCGGCTACTTCTCATCGGTACCCTTGACGACTCGCCTGAGGAACTGAGGGATCTCCAGGAGTACGGAATGCTGATTGCCTGGCTGCAGGCGCGGCAGTTCAGCCGGACTGTCGATCCTTGCCGCTTCGTCTTGGGGCGGCACAGTGATCTCCTTATCCTTCTCCGCCCGCTCGGCTTTTGCGACGGGTTTCGGTGGCTTTGGCACCCAACGCACCAAATGCTGTCCCACGTCGTCATAAAACTCCGGCACGACCTGCTCGAGTTCTTCAATGAACGTGTTCCGGCCTGAAAACCGCCTGGCATTGTCACTGAGTAGGAAAACTTCAAACCTCTTCGGCGCAAGGGGCGCATTGCCAACAACTGAGGATGGATCATCTCGCAGCTCCGAAAGCCGACAAACTGTGTCAGGGGCGCGCGAAGGCCATGTAATTCGCACAAAGATCTGCTCAGATTTCGTCGACTTGAGCTGGCGGAGGAGCCAGTTGATGCGGGCGGAGCTCTTCTGCTTGTCCTGAGGCGCGTCCAGTTCCATTCCAACGCGTATCGTCTGGCTCACAAGGTCTACTTTGACGGTGAGGTTAGATGCTGCGTTGGGAACATCGTACTCAACCTCCAACCGGTTGTCGGAAGAGAGCTTCAAACAATCGTCCTTTAGTCTGAGCTCGGCATCACTCGAATGTGCGCGCGACAGCTTCACGTCTACATTGGCTGCAAGGTGTTGGCTCATTCGAAGCCCAAGGTCACGAACCTCTTGGTGCCACGCAGAGACTATCTCAGTCGCTTCCATGGATGACTTGGGAATGGTGCCACCGCTCTTCACCAGAGTGACGGTGTCCTTCCACTGGTTGGGCATTCGGTCAAAGCCAGCTACTCCGATTGAATCGTGGGATATGAAACGAACGAATTCACGGAGTATGAAAGCTTGATCAGGGTTGCCGACCGCACCTCTCGTTTGAAGCAGCACAGCTTCGGTGAGGATCATTTTCCAAGACCAGTGAAAGAGATTCACTTTCTTGGTTAGCAGCTTCGATGCGTTGACCGGGCTGTGGTCCGGTCTAGCTACAAACTGGTTCGAAAGGGTGACAACCGCCTCGATCCCGTTCTCTCGAGCAGCTTGCAAGTAACGGCCAACCTGCTCGTCGTCGAGACTGGCAGATCCGATCTTCGCTTCGACCAGCGCCCGCCATGTTCGGCTGCCGCTGGAAACAACGATCAGGCCATCCGGGCGATCTTTCGAGTTCTTCTGCCCTTTCAGAACGACCTCGGTATAGGTGTCCAGCACCGATCGCTTGCCGAGACGCACCCCAACGGATTGCAGCAAGACACCAGCCAGATCCGGCACAGCCGATATAGTCGCCAAGAAGACCGATGCGACGCGTTGCTCGCGTCGGCTATCTGCGATGACTGGAATGAGCCTCGCGACCTCTCCTGACTCCAAAAAGTCGTGATTCTCCATCGTTGCTCCCCCAGTTGTCCTCACCAACCCAGAGAGCATCATAGCCAGTTTCGCCCCATCGCAAACTGCACGAGGCCGCAGCGGCACCACGAAAGGCCTGGAACCGGACCCGCTATCCACGCAGCTTCGTCAATGCCGAGACAATGCCGTGCAGGGTGCGCAGCTCGGCTTCGGTCAGCTCGCCGCGCTGGAAGAGGTTGCGGATGTTGCGGACCATGGCCGGGCGTTTCTCCGGCGGGAAGAGGAAGCCGCTGTCGTCGAGCAGGCCTTCGAGGCGCCCGAAGAACTCGAGGAGCTTCTCGCGGGTCGCCGGCGGCGTGCCGCCAGCCTCGAGGCGGCTCGGCGGGGCGTCGATGCCCTGCAGGAACCACTCGTAGCCGATCAGCAGGACGGCCTGGGCCAGGTTGAGCGAGGTGAAGGCCGGGTTGAGCGGCACCTCGATGATCCGGCCGGCCAGCGCGATGTCGTCGTTGGTCAGGCCCGAGCGCTCCGGGCCGAAGAGCACGCCGACCCGCTCGCCGGCCGCTTCGGCCGCGCGGATCGCCGTGGCGGCGGCGCGCGGCGTGTCGACCGGCTTGGTCATGCCGCGCGGCCGGGCCGTCGTGGCGTAGACCCGGTTCAGGTCGCCGATCGCCGCGGCGGTGGTCTCGTAGAGCGCGGTCGCCGCCAGGATCGCGTCGGCCCCGGCCGAGGCCTTGACCGCCGCCTCGTTCGGCCAGCCGTCGCGCGGCCGCACCAGCCGCAGACGGCCCAGCGCGCAGTTGCGCATGGCGCGCGCGACCATGCCGATGTTCTCGCCGAGCTGCGGGTCGACCAGGATGACGACCGGGCCGGCGTCTGCGCCCTCAGCGGCCATGCCGAGCCTCTCGGGTCAGGCCGTCGCGGAAGCCGCAGCGGTGCTCACCCCCTCCCCGACCCTCCCCCATCGAGGGGGAGGGAGAATTCTGCGGTGAAGCGTCTTGGTTCCCTCCGCCCTCGTGGGGGAGGGTCAGGGAGGGGGGGCGGGTCATGTCGGGACCGGCCCCTATTCCGCGGCGGCGGCCGGCGGCTCGGCGCCGTCGTGCAGCAGCTTCCAGGTGATGCCGTCGTGCAGGGCGTTGTAGGAGGCGTCGATGATGTTCGGCGAGACGCCGACCGTGGTCCAGCGCCGCCCGCTGCCGTCGCTGCTTTCGATCATCACGCGGGTCACCGCCGCGGTGCCGCTCTGCGGCGTCAGGATGCGCACCTTGTAGTCGACCAGGCGCATGTCCATGAGCTGCGGGTAGACCGGCACCAGCGCCTTGCGCAAGGCGGTGTCGAGCGCGTTCACCGGGCCGTTGCCGTTGGCCACGGTCATCTGCTGGCTGCCCGCCACCTCGACGGTCACCGTCGCCTCGGACTCGGTGACCAGCTCGCCGCGCGCCGACCAGCGGCGGTCGTCCATCACCCGGAAGCGGCTGAGCTTGAAGTAGTCCGGCACGTGGCCCATGGCCCGGCGGGCCAGCAGCTCGAAGCTGGCCTCGGCGCCGTCGTAGGCGAAGCCCTCGAACTCGCGGGCTTTGACCTGCTCGACCAGGGTGTTGACCTTGGACTCCTCCATCTCGATGGCGAGCTCCTGGAAGCGCGCCAGGATGTTGGAGCGGCCGGACTGGTCGGAGACCACGATGTGCCGGCGGTTGCCGACCCGCTCCGGCTCGATGTGCTCGTAGGTGCGCGGGTCCTTGGCGACGGCGGAGACGTGCAGGCCGCCCTTGTGGGCGAAGGCGGCGTCGCCGACATAGGCGGCATGGCGGTCGGGGGCCCGGCTGAGCCGCTCGTCGAGCAGGCGCGAGACCGTCGTGAGCTGCTTGAGCCGCTCGGCGTCGATGCCGATCCGGTAGTCGGTCTTCAGCGCCAAGGTGGCGATCAGCGAGACCAGGTTGGCGTTGCCGCAGCGCTCGCCGAGGCCGTTCAAGGTGCCCTGGATCTGGCGCACGCCGGCGCGCAGGGCCGCCAGCGAGTTGGCGACGGCGTTCTCGGTGTCGTTGTGGGCGTGGATGCCGACGTGGCTGCCGGGGATCTCCTTCAGCACCTCGCCGACGATCCGCTCGACCTCGTCCGGCAGGGCGCCGCCGTTGGTGTCGCAGAGCACGACCCAGCGGGCGCCGGACTCGTAGGCGGCCTTCAGGCAGTCCATGGCGAAGTTGGGGTTGGCCTTGTAGCCGTCGAAGAAATGCTCGGCGTCGAACATCGCTTCGTCCTTGCGCTTGGCCGCCAGGGCGACGCTGTCGGCGATCATCTGCACCGCCTCGGGCCGCTCGATGCCGAGGGCGACGTCGACGTGGAAGTCCCAGGTCTTGCCGACCATGCAGAGCGCCGTCGCCGGGCTGTTCAGCAGGGCGGCCAGGCCGGGGTCGTTCTCGGCGCTGCGCCCCGGCCGCCGGGTCATGCCGAAGGCGACCAGCTTCGCGCCGGACAGCGCCGGCGGCGTGCCGAAGAAGGCATCGTCGGTCGGATTGGCCCCGGGCCAGCCGCCCTCGACGTAGTCGAGCCCCAGCCCGTCCAGCGCCTCGGCGATGGCGATCTTGTCGGCCACGCTGAAGTCGACGCCCTGCGTCTGCGCCCCGTCGCGCAGCGTGGTATCGAAGAGATAGACCCGATCGTCGTCGGCCATGGCCGCAAACCCCCAGATTTGCGCGGACATTCAGCACAGGGGGCCGGAAGCGTCAACGCAAGGACCGCGACGGAGCCCTCGATCCGCCGGCCGCGGCGGGCTATTGGGGGTGGCGGCAAGCGATCACCGGGAGGGGGAAGCCATGTCGGGGGGCGATGCCAGGCGAGCGCTGCCGGCGCCCAGGAGCGACTTCATCGGCCTCGAGGGCAAGATCCATCTGGCCACGGGCGGCGAGCCGCCGCTGCTGCAGGCCCATCGCCAGGCCTTCGAGGATTTCGCCCGCGACAAGGCCGGGGGCTTCGCCGGCTATCACCGCCATTGGGAGGTCGCCGAGGCGGTCCGCGGCCTGCTCGCCGGGATGCTGCGCCTCGAGCCGGGCGATATCGCGCTGGTCGGCAACGCCTCCGAGGGCATCGTCAAGGTCGTCTCCAGCCTCGACTGGCATCAGGGCGACAACGTGGTCGTCTCGGCGCTCGACTACGCCTCCGGCCGCTTCGCGCTCTCCAGCCTGCAATCGCTCGGCGTCGAGCTGCGCCTGGTGCCGGCCGAGGGCTGGAGGATCTCGACCGACGCGCTGCTCGCGGCCTGCGACGGCAAGACGCGGCTGCTCTACGTCAGCCAGGTCAACGCCACGACCGGACAGCACCTGGACATCGACGCGCTGTCGAGCGCGCTTGGCGACGGCCCCACCGCGTTGCTGGTCGACGCCAGCCACGCCCTCGGCGTCGTGCCGGTCCGCGGCGACCTCTGCGATTTCCTGGTCAGCGCCTGCTACAAGTTCGTGCTCGGCGTCCATGACGGCGTCCTGACTTGGAACCGCCGCCGCCGACCAAGCTTCGAGCCCTTCGGCGTCGGCTGGGCTTCCGCGGATGCCGGCGAGACGCCCGCGCACTACCGGCTCAAGCCGGATGCGCGGCGCGCCGAATACGGCAACGTCGGCCATCTCGGCGCCTATCTGCTGCGCAAGTCGCTGCTCTACCTGGAGCGCTACGGCATCGACGCGATCGCCGAACATGTCCGCAGCCTGAGCGGCCGCCTGGTCGAGGGGATAGCCGCCCTGGACCTCGAGGTCATGACGCCGCGCGCGGCACCAGAGCGCGCCGGCAACGCCGCCTTCCGCCACGACGCGCCCGAGACCCTGGTGCGGCGCGCCGCCGCGCAGGACATCCTGGTCTGGGGCGACAACGGCCGGATCCGCGCCTCGGCGCATCTCTTCACGAGCGAGGCGGACGTCGAGACCTTTCTGGCGCGCTTGCCCGCACTCCTCGCGTGAGGCGAGCCGAGGCACACGGGATCAGTTGCGCAGGGCCGGCGTGATCGGGAAGACCTGGCGCTGGCCGTTGCGCTCGACGGCGATCTCGACCGTCTCGCCGGGCTTGAGGCCGTTCAGGGTGCGGACGTAGTCGTAGATGTTCTCCAGCGCCTGGCCGGCCAGGCCGACGACCACGTCGCCGCCCTGCAGGCCCGCGCTCTCGGCCGGCCCGTCCTTGACCACGCCCGACAGCAGCACGCCGACCTGGCCCTCCTGGGCATAGTCGGGGATCGTGCCGAGGAAGACGTTGCTCATGCGCCGGTTCGACTGGCCCTCGGGCCGCGCGACCTCCAGGTAGACCGGCTCCTCCGCCTCCAGGACCCGCGAGCGGGCGACCAGGGCGACGAAGCGGGCGATGTCGCGCAGGCCCTCGTAGTTCAGCTTGTCCGCCGTGTCGCGGGGCGTGTGGTAGTCCTCGTGGGCGCCGGTGAAGAGCGACAGGATCGGCACGCCCGAGAGGTAGAAAGCCGTGGCGTCGGTCGGCAGGTAGCTGTCCGAGGTGGTGACGATCGGCAGGCCGATCACCGCGTTGCGCCGCTCGATCTCGCGCGGCCAGATGTCGGAGGAGCCGAGGCCGGAGGCGACGAGCCGGTCCTCGAGACGGCCGACCATGTCCATGTTGAGGTAGGCGCTGACCAGGTCGGCCAACGACTCGCTGCCGTGGCGCTCGGTCTCGGCCTGGACGAAGTGAGAGGCGCCCAGCAGGCCCAGCTCCTCGCCGGACCAGGCGGCGAAGACCAGGTCGCGCTTGCCGGCGAGCTTGCCCGCGGCTTGGTCGGCGGCGAGCTTCTGCGCCACCTCGATCATGGCCGCGACGCCGGAGGCGTTGTCGTCGGCGCCGCGATGGATCTGGTCTTCTTCGCCGGAGCGCGCCAACGAGCCGGAGGTCTCGCCGCGTCCCAGGTGGTCGACATGGGCGCCGATGTAGAGCGGCGGCAGGCCGCCCTCCTCGAGCCCGTCGAGCTCGAGCCGGGCCAGCACGTTGCGCCCGGACCGCTTCTCGAAGTCGAGCGCGACCGTGGCGCTGGCGGTGACGCCGATCAGGTCGCGCCCGGCCTGCTCGCCCGCTTCGATCGTCTCGGTCATCCCGGCCAGGTCGTCGCCGAGGATGCTCAGCATGCGCGCCGCGGCGGCGCGGCTGACGGCGGCGACGGGCAGGCCGGAAACCCCGGAGGTCGCCTCGTAGGCCAGGCGCGGCAGCGCGTCCTCGAAGCTGTCGCGCGGCGGCGGCGCGAAGATCACGCCGGCGGCGCCGCGGGACTTGGCGACCGCGGCCTTGTAGCGCAGGTCGGCGAAGCGCGAGAGATAGGTACGCCGCTCGGCGCTCAGATCGCCCGGCATGCCGCGCCAGAGCAGCACCCATTTGCCCGTGGCGTCGAGGTCGCCGTAGCTGTCCAGGGCGGCGGACTCGCCGTCGGCGGGGGCCACCAGGCCGTAGCCGGCGAAGAGCAGCGAGGCCTCCTCGGCCGCGCCGGTGCGCGAGAAGGCCAGCGGCCGCCAGCTCCGCTCGAGCGCCAGGCTCTCGGCCTCGCCGTCGACCGAGACCGTCAGCGCGTTGCCCTCGGCCAGGGAGACGCCGGCGGTGAAGTCGAAGGCCTGGAACATCGCGCCGTCGTCGCCGGCCGGCGCCAGGCCGAGGCCGGCGAAGGACTCGGCGACGTAGGCGGTGGCCAGCCGCTCGCCCTCGGTGCCGGTCAGCCGGCCGTTCATCTCGTCCGAGGTGAGCGCCTCGACATGGCGGCGCAGGTCGGCCGGGCTGATCGCCGGCTCCGTCCCCTCGACCGGCGAGGCGGCCCGCTTGCGCAGGGGCGCCTCGGCGAGCAGGCGCAAGGCCGCCTCGTGGTCCCAGCGCGCCAGGAAGATCTGGCTCCGGCGCTCGGGCGTGGCGTTCGAGGTCCAGCTCAGGGTCCGGCCGTCCGGCGAGAAGGTCGCCAGCCCGTCGAAGCCCTCGCGGTCGGTCACCCGCACCGGCTCGCGCTGGCCCTCGGCATCGACCATGTAGAGCTCGAAGTTCGCGAAGCCCTGCAGGTTGGTCGCGAAGATCAGATAGTCGCCGGAGGGATGGAAGAAGGGCGCCCAGGACAGCACGCCGAGCTCGGTCAGCCGCCGCTGCTCCGTGCCGTCGGCCTTCATGCTGTAGATCTCGGCGCGTGCGCCGTCTGCGGAGAAGCGGCGCCAGGTGATCCGGCTGCCGTCCGCGCTCCAGAAGGGGCCGCCGTCGTAGCCCGGCGCCGCGGTGAGCTGCCGGACGTTGCCGCCGTCGGCGTCCATCACGTAGATCTCCATGAAGTGGGCCGGATCGCGCTCGAGCCGCTCGGCGGCCTCGGGCGTCAGCTCGGCGGCGTAGGCCGCCCGGTTCGAGGCGAAGACGATGCGCTCGCCGTCGGGCGAGTAGGCGCCTTCCGCGTCGTAGCCCTCGACGTCGGTCAGGCGCCGGGCGGCGCCGGTCTCGATGTCGACCTCCATGATCTCGTAGGTCGGGTCGTAGTCCCAGGCGTAGCGCCGGCTCTGGCCCGAGGCCCGGAAGTCGAGCTCGGCCTGCATCTTGGCTTCGGCCTCGGGGTCGAGCTGGGTCGAGGCGAAGAGCGCGCGCCGGCCGTCCGGGTGCAGCCAGCCGCAGGTGGTCTTGCCGATACCCGGCGAGAGCCGCTCGACGTCGCCGGTCTCCAGGTCGAGCAGATACATCTGGTAGAAGGGATTGCCCGGCTCCCGCTCGCTCTGGAAGATCATGCGCTTGCCGTCGGCGGAGAAGTAGCCTTCGCCCGCCCGGGCGCCCTCGAAGGTGAGCTGCCGCACGCCGGAGATCGGCCCGGCCACGTCGGTTGCCTGCGCGGCGGCCGGCAGCGCGACCAGGAGCACGGCGAGAAACGTTAGCTGTCGCATCAAAACCCCTTCCCTGCGGAGCCGAGCACCCAGCGGCGCGCCGCCCGCTCCCTAGAACTTAGTGGCTCCCCGATATCCGCCAAGATTTCAACCGCTTTGTCGGCGGCCCGGCGTTGCGGCGGCGGGCTGGCCGCCCCCGCGCTTTCGCGCTAAAGCTGAGGCCATCGGCGCGCGCCGGCGGGCGGCTTCGCCGCAGGACACCGTTGGAAGGCCCCGGAGTGGCTATGCGCGAGCGCCGATGAGCCAGGTACAGGACAGGAGCGCCCAGGCCGAGCCGATCGACTGGCTGCCGATCGCCGCGACCATCGCGATGATGGGCGTCTTCGCCATCACCCTCGGCCTCACCTACCCGCTGCTCTCGCTGGTGCTCGAGGCGCAGGGCGTCGGCGCCGGCATGATCGGCCTCAACGCCGCCATGACGCCCCTGGGCATCATCGTCTCGGCGCCCTTCATCCCGGGCATCGCCAAGCGCTTCGGCGCCTGGAACCTGTCGATCGTCTTCACCGTCTCCGCCGCCGTGATCATGCTGCTGCTCGGCGCGACGCGCTCGCTGGAGGCCTGGTTCCTGCTGCGCTTCCTGCTCGGCGTCTTCGTCGACGGCCTGTTCATCGTCAGCGAGACCTGGATCAACCAGCTCGCCAAGCCGCACAACCGCGGCCGCATCATGGGCGCCTACACGACCGTGCTGGCGGCCGGCTTCGCCGTCGGGCCCTTCGTCATCGCCGAGATCGGCTCGAGCGGCTGGACGCCCTTCCTGGTCGGCGCGGCGGCGCCGCTGCTGATCCTCGTCCTGCTGCTGCCGGTGCGCCGCCGGGTGCCGGCCTTCGACCGCGAGGAGCATGCCTCGATCCGCGCCTTCGCGCGGGCCGCGCCGCTGCTCCTGGTGGCGGTCGGCATCATGGCGCTGTTCGATTCCGCGGTCCTGGCGCTGATGCCGGTCTACGGCCTGCGCGTCGGCCTGGAGGAGGCGACGGCGGCCCTGGCGGTCGGCGTGCTGGTGTCCGGCAACGTGCTGTTCCAGTTCCCCATGGGCTGGCTGGCCGACCGCTTCCCGCGGCGCCTGCTGATGGCCGCCTGCGTGGTCGCGACGATCCTCGGCGCGGCGCTGCTGCCCTGGGCGGTCGGCCACCCGCTGCTGCTCTGGCCGCTGCTGTTCCTGTGGGGGGCCGTTGCCTTCGGCATCTATCCGGTGATCATGGCCGAGCTGGGCGACCGCTTCACCGGCGCCATGCTGCTGGCCGGCAACGCCGGCTTCGCCGTCATGTGGGGCGTCGGCGGCATGATCGGCGCGCCGGTCGCCGGCGGCCTGATGGAGCAGATCGGCCCCAACGGCCTGCCGCTGACCCTGGCGGCCTTCTACGGGGCTTTCCTTGTAATGCTGTGCCTGCCGAAAAAGTCTCTTCAATAAGCAAGTAGAGTAAATTCAGGACGCCGGGTCACTTCCATAATAATAATAGCCTCACAACGTAGATATTGACGGCGCCAAAATTCATTCTACATCAACTTTTCGCGCCCAACACCCAACCTTTCTACTCCAAACTCATCCTGCTCTTCCTTGAGTCACATGAATCCTTTCCAGTAAGAAAACTCGCATTTCTGAATCAACTGCCCTAAGCTGCAGTTATAATTCTTCAATGCGATCTTAAGTGCGCAACCTTCGCACTATCCGCACACTCTAACTCGAGCGCAGAAACCCATCATGGAACCAAATACAAATATAATCACACTGGGCTTTGTATATCTAGTCGTGAGTGTCGTTGTATCAATTGATGTCATTGGCCTAACTTTAGCAAAATCAGAAAAATTCCGGGCGGAACGCACAATTGATCTCATCGCCTGGGGAATTTGCAACGGCCTGTGGCACGCGGGACTATTGTGGGTCTACATCGAAACGATCGACATCACAATTGAGTACCTGATATTTGAACAATTTTTGAATAAGATACAAGCCCTTCTACTCGAACTAGCAAGCCACTTTCCAGACTTGAACCTCAAAGATACAGTCACCGCGATTTTTGATATGTTCAAGCTACATATACGAGTCATAGTCGGTGTCGTTGCTGTTGTCATTGTGTGGAATATTTATTCAGATAAAATCGATTCTCGGCCCGTCTCCAAGGAAAGACAAGGCACGTCCGGAGAGGAAAACAATGAAGAAAAATTGCCCGCCCTTGCGACGATCGTCTACTGCATGATTGAATACGTCTGCCACTTCATATTGTTATTCAATAGAATTTTATACCAGACTTCGAATAATGAACCAAAACAGCCAATGCTCAGACCTTCGATAAGCCGAATTCAGCGATTTCTTCATCGAAATTTCCAGGCTGCATTGGTGGCAGTAGATATGCTGGCGTTGGCTATCATACTTAAATCCCTCGGTTTCATTGGGAATGCCAATTCAAAACTACACGAGCAAAAACTCAAATCTGATTTTCATGAAAAGAACCTTCAAGATGAGAGGACTATATTTGTAGTTTTGATGGTATTTTTTGTAGTTTCTTCATTAGCTTTTCTTGCAGCGCGTATTGGTCAGAGACATTATAATCGGCTTTTAGAAGAACATCCAGAAGACCCCAACAAGAACGATCCAGCTTTAGATTTTATAAAGATCGGATTGCGATTTCTCGAGCCTTTCTTCATTTTCTATTTTGTTGTTGGGCTTCTCACCTATATGATTTACCAGAAGTTCGATCATTCCGTAGGGCTGTTATTCGGATCGGCGCTCTTTGTTATCGCACTGACGGCCAGGAAGAACTATACAAAAATAGTTAGTTCAAGTATAGAATCCGACTCCCGCGCGCTCGTAGAAGAGCGACTGCTGAGGAGATTTTGGACAATTACACTGGAACTCAGCTTGCAGATTGCAAAGATATTGGCTTTTGTTTTTATAGGATTGATTATATTTGGAGTTTTGCTTATAATAGTATGGATATCAGATCTTCATTTTATAAAGATGTTTCTGCCAGGCCCAATTCGGTCGCTGGATTCTCTGGTCTTGTTTGCTGTAGTATTTTTTCTCGTCATCTTCGTACCGATGTCGGATGTCTATTGTCATTTCTCTCTCATCCTGCGACCGGTCCTGAAAAGGTTCCTTGGTTCAGTCAAGGCCATACTTGTTGGCAGGAAGACTGATGAGGATGATGCGAACGTCCCGTCGTTGTTTCCGAATCTGGACGAATATGGCGAAGATAGGAAAGGCACGGTAGCGCCTCCTTCACAGCGTGTTTTTGAGTTCATTTTTGAGAACACCACTCCTATGCTATTATCAGGCCTTGCGTTGATTATTGCTCTACTTGTACCAGCCTACAATGACCTCTTGAAGGGAGAGCAGTTCACTGATTTTCTGCCTTCTCAATTTCACGCATTTCAGCTCTCTATCATTCTTATTCTAACTTCTACTTTTATTTCTTTCTCAAGGATTGTATATGTTCCGCATGTGACAGACCGTGCTGCGGCCTCTCGAGTGTATTTCGTTCTTCTCAGCATTGTTTTGACCATAATCTCCGTGGCGTCTGAACTTGCGCTGGCTGAATTCATGGATAAGTATGCACGTACGTTGCCTTGAGGACACTGCCCCTTAAGTCTGTATTCTACTGTTGCATTTGAGTGATATATACAAATTGATTTGTTGAAGAGTCGGTAGTGGTGGATTTCGAAATCATCTTGTTTGAATTGCTTGGCATTTGATGGTTTGTAGCTATTGGGCACCATGATCGACTGTCTGTCGGATCCTTGTCGGCGTAGCCCAACGACGACCGCGACGAGGTTTAGCTTCGCAGTATCTTGCCGACCGTGACGCCAGCCCTCAGGCGACCGAGCTGTTGCGGGCCAGCTTGATGATGGGGGTCTTGTGCGGACGGGAGACGCGCTCGGCGGGGATCCGCACGGTGACCCGCGTGCCGCAGCCGGGCTGGCTCTTGAGGTCCATCCAGCCGTCGTGCATCTCGACCAGCATGCGCGAGACGGCCAGGCCGAGGCCGCTGCCCTGCTGCTCCTTGCGGATCTCGCTGTTGGCGACCTGGATGTAGGCCTCGAAGGCGTCCTCGATCTGGTTGGGCGCCATGCCGATGCCGTCGTCGGCGACCACGAGATCGAGGTCGCCGCTCGGCAGCAGTTGCGGCGAGAGCACCACCCGCCCGCCCCCAGGCGTAAACTTGACCGCGTTGCTCAACAAGTTGACCAGGACCTGGCGGATCCGCCGCTCGTCGCCGTAGAGCACCAGGTCCTCGACCGGCGCGCCGCTGACCTCCAGGCTCAGGCGGCACTCCTCGGCCTTGCCGGCGACGGCCTGCTGCGCCGCCTCGATGGTCTTGGCGAGCGGGAAGGGCGCCTCGGCAAGCCCGAAGCGGCCGGCCTCGGCCTTCGAGACGTCCAGCAGATCTGAGATCAGGTTGAGCAGGTGGGTCGCCGACTCATGGATGTAGCCGGCATAGTCGCCATAGCGCTTCTGGCCGATCGGCCCGAAGACGCCGCTGACGATCATCTCCGAGAAGCCGAGGATCGAGTTCAGCGGCGTGCGCAGCTCGTGGCTCATGTTGGCGAGGAAGCGCGACTTCATCTGGTTGGCCCGCTCGGCATCCTGCCGGGCCAGCAGCAAGGCGCGCTCGCGCAGCCGCTCCGGCCCCAGGTCGTGCAGCCGCGCCACCCGGGCCCGGCGGCCGAGCCACTCGGTCTCCAGCAGGGTCACGCGCAGGCTGAGCGCCGCGCCCGCCGGGCGCAGCAAGGTCACCTCGCCGGCCGACAGCAGCTCCTCGAAGCGCTGCCCGATCAAGGCCTCGGGCGCGCGCTCCAGCATCTCGGCCGCGCGGCCGTTGCATTCGAGGACCGTGCCGTCGTCGGCCAGGACCAGGACCCCGTCGGAGCCGCTCTCCATCAAGGCCAGGAAGCGGCGCTGGAGGGCGGCGATCTCGCGGCGCGCGCCGCCCAGGGCGCGCTCCAGGCGCTCGCGCTCGGCGTTGAGGCGAATGGCGCGCCAGAGGTCGGCGGGCGCGGCGTCGCGGCCGATGGCGTCGTCGGCGGCACCGCTGTCGAGAAGCGTACGGGCCCCCGCCTCCTCCTCGTCACCGACCAGGAGGACAACGGGCGCCGATGCCAAGTCCTTGAGTCTACGAAGCTCGTGGCGCGTGCTCTCGGTCTCGCCGATGCGCGGGTCGAAGAGCACGAGGTCGATGTCGCGCTGTCCCAGGGTCTTGGCGGCGGCGGCCAGGCTCGCGACCTGGACCAGCTCGTGACGCTGTCGTCCGCCTCGCTCCAGAGCCAGCCGCAGTTTCTGCGCCGCGACATGGTCGGCCTGGATCAGCAACAAAATCAGGCTGCCGCCTGTCATGCTTCCCCTGGTCTGCCCGCAAAGCGGGCGCCTCCCGGAATACCTGAGGAAAAGTCTCAAGGAGATTGGTTAATCAGACGTTAAAGGCCGCCGCCGCGCCCCGTCTTGCGCTGCTCCAGTTCCTCGATGGAGCGCGGCCAGTCGCCCTTGAGCAGGCGCGAAAGGGAACGGTCGGCCAAGATCTGACCGCCGGTCTGGCAGCGCGGGCAGTAGTTGGTCTCGTTGCTGGCATAGCGGATCCGCTGGATCGCCGTGCCGCAGTCCGGGCAGGGCTCGCCGTAGCGGCCGTGCGCCGCCATGCCGGGGCGAAAGGCCGTCACCTTCTCCGGGAAGCCCTTCGCCAGCTCGGCGCGGAAGCTCTCGGTCCAGTGCAGGAGCGTCGCCTTGGTCGCATCGTAGAGCCGCTCGATCTCCTCGTCGCTCAGCTTGCCGCTCATGGCGATCGGCGAGAGCCGGGCGCGGTGCAGGATCTCGTCGGAGTAGGCGTTGCCGATGCCGCTGAAGGTCCGCGGGTCGGTCAGCACCCGCTTCAAGGTGTGGGCCTCGCGGGTCAGCGCCGCGGCGAAGGCGTCGAGGCTCGCCTCGAGGACTTCCAGCCCGCCCGGATCGAGCCCGGCCAAGCCCGCCTCGCCATCGACGACATGCAAGGAGGCGCGGCGCTTGGTACCCGCTTCCGTCAGGATCAGCGTGCCGTTGGGAAAGTCGAAGCCGGCGAGGCCGCGCTTGCCGGGCAGCACCGCACCGCTCTCGTCCTTCCAATGCAGACGGCCGGCGATCATCAGATGGATCACCAGCCAGAGCTCTTCTTCCATGCCGATGGCGATGCGCTTGCCGATGCGGCGCAGCGCCACGACCTGCCGGCCTTCGGCGCTCTTGACCGGCGGGCGCGCGGTGCGCAGCAGGAAGGGATTGGCGATCCGCACCGCCTGCAGCGGCCGCCTCAGGATCCGCTCCTCCAGCGCCTCGATGTAGATGGCGACGTCCGGCAGCTCGGGCATGACCGGGTCAGCCCGGCTTGCAGTGGGCCCGGGCCCAGGCGTAGAGGGCGTTGCGCGACTGCGGGCCGAACTTGCCGTCGACGGCGCCCCGATAGAAGCCCCGCTCCTTCAGGAAGCCCTGCCATTCGAAAGCGGGCAGGACGTTGTGGGCCATGGCCTGGTCGTAGCTCGCCAAGGCCTCCCGCGTCCGACCGAGGCTGCAGAGCACGTTGGCGCGGGTGACGTGGCCCGCGAAGTTCCCGGGGTTCAGGGCCATGGCCTCGTCGATGTCGCTCAGGGCCTCCTCGAAGCGGCCCAGCTTTCGGTTGGCGATGGCCCGGTTGTCGTAGGCCTGCCAGATGCCGGGCTCGAGGCTCAGCGCGAAGCTGCAGTCGAGCACGGCGGCCTCCGACTGGTCCTGGTTGTGCAGCGCCTTGCAGCGGTTGGCATAGGCCCAGGCCAGGTCCGCGCCGCTGTACGCGCCGCCGAGGATGATCCGATCGCAGGCCCGCTCGCGCGCCACGTAGTCGGCCGAGCCGGCACAGACATCCGCGTCATCCTGGGCGGCGGCGGCCGTCGGCCCGAGGACGGTCAGCAGGACCAGGCACCAGCGCAGGGATCGTCGCATCTCTGGCCTCCCACGGGACGCAAGGCTATGGCCGGTCCTCTCGGCGGTCAACGCCGGCCGGGCCGCCCGTGTCAAACCCGGTTCCGGCCATGCTCGTGGCTCATAGCATTCGCCTTGCTGGCGCCGCGGACATCGCTAAGCTCGCGCCTTCGGACGACAGCGCGGCCCGAACCGCGCAGCGAGATCGGGAAGGATCGAGGAGATGATCAAGCGACTGGCCCTGGCCGCCACCCTGCTGTCCCTGACGGCACTGCCGGCAAGCGCGCAGGAGGTCACGCTCACCCTGCACCACTTCCTGAGCCCCAAGTCGCTGACCCACGCGAAGTACCTGGCGCCCTGGGCCGAGCGGGTCGAGGCGCAGTCCGAGGGCCGGATCAAGATCGAGATCTTCCCGAGCATGGCGCTCGGCGGCAAGCCGCCGGAGCTCTACCGCCAGGTCCGCGACGGCGTCGCCGACATGATCTGGACCGTGCTCGGCTACACGCCCGGCGTCTTCACCCGCAGCGAGGTCTTCGAGCTGCCCTTCGTGCACGAGAACAGCGCCGAGGCGACCAACCTGGCGATCCAGGATCTCTACGAGGCGCACCTGGCGCCGGACTTCGCCGACGTCCAGCCGATCCTGCTGCACGTCCACCCCGGCCAGGCCATCCACATGGTCGAGAGGCCGATCCGCAAGATCGAGGACCTCAAGGGCCTGAAGCTGCGCACCCCCTCGCGCACCGGCGCCTGGATGATCGAGTCCTGGGGTGCCGAGCCGGTCGGCATGCCCGTGCCAGCCCTGCCGCAGGCGCTCTCCAAGGGCGTGGTCGACGGCGCCCTGATCCCCTTCGAGATCGTCCTGCCCTTCAAGATCCAAGACCTCACCAAGTTTTCGATCGAAGGCCACGACTCGATCCGCTTCGGCACCATCGTCTTCATGTTCGCCATGAACAAGGAGCGCTACGCGAGCCTGCCCGACGACCTGCGGGCGATCATCGACGCCAACTCCGGCATCAACATCGCCGCCGAGGTCGGCCGGGTCTGGGACGAGTTCGAGCCCCAGGGCCGCGCCATCACCGCCGAGAGCGGCAGCGAGATCATCGCCCTCGACCAGGGGCTCCTGAAAGCCTTCCGCGACCGCGCCGACGAGCCGATCCAACGCTGGATCGAGGAGGTCGCCGCCAAGGACGTCGACGGCAAGGCGCTCGTGGCCGCCGCCCGCGCGGCGATCGCCAAGCACAAGAAGTGACGGGGTTGGTGTGGGGCTAGGTCTGGAAACGACCGCCCCCTCACCCAGCTCCGCCTAGGTCTCGGCCAAAGGCCTCGACAAGGCTACGCATCCCTCTCCCTCGTCGGGGGAGAGGGAAGAAACACAAAGCTGTCAGGCTTACAGAGAATCCCCTCTCCCCCGACGTGGGAGAGGGTTGCGCAGGCTTAGTGAGACCGCAGGTCGAGCTTAGCCGGAGCTGGGTGAGGGGGCGGTCGTTGCGCGGCCGCTTCGGAAAGGACCAGCCCTCTCAATCCCCGCGCATGACGTCGCCGGCCGTGCCGAGCAAGGAGCCTTCGCCCTTGCCGGAGCCGCGCTTCGGCAGGTTGGCGAGGATGCGGCCGGCCAGGCGCGAGAAGGGCATGGACTGGATCCAGACGCTGCCCGGCCCGCGCAGCCGGGCGAAGAACACGCCCTCGCCGCCGAAGATCATCGACTTGATGCCGCCGGCCCGCTCGAGCTCGAAGTCGACCTGCTCGGTGTAGCCGACGACGCAGCCGGTATCGACGTGGATCTCCTCGCCCGCCGCCAGCTCCTTGCGGGTCAGCGTGCCGCCGGCATGGACGAAGCACCAGCCCTCGCCCTCCAAGCGCTGCATGATGAAGCCCTCGCCGCCGAACAGGCCGGTGAGGATGCGCTTCTGCAGCGCGATGCCGATCGACACGCCCTTGGCGGCGCAGAGGAAGGAATCCTTCTGGCAGATCAAGGTGCCGCCGACGTCGGGCAGGTGCACCGGGATGATCGTCCCGGGATAGGGCGCGGCGAAGGCGACATGCGCCTTGCCGCTGCCGCGATGGGTGAAGACGGTGACGAAGAGGCTCTCGCCGGTCAGCAGCCGCTTGCCGGCGCCGACCAGGGAGTCGAACAGGCCGCCGCCCGAGCCGTCGCCGAACACGCTGTCCATCTCGACGCTCGGCGACTTGTACATCATGGCGCCGGCCTCGGAGATGGCGCTCTCGTCGGGATCCAGCTCGATCTCGACGAACTGGATGTCCTCGCCGTAGATCTCGTAGTCGATCTCGTCCACTCGGCTCATTGGCCCTGCCCTCGTCTGTCTTGCGGATTGGCGGTGTCTAACACGGCGGCCAAACAACCGCCCCCCTCACCCAGCTTCAGCTAGGCGCGGACTGCGTCCTCGCCAAGCTTTCGCATCCCTCTCCCTCGTCGGGGGAGAGGGAAAAACAGGAGCAGATCTCAGAACAAACCCCTCGCCCCCGACGGGGAGAGGGATGTGTAGGCTTAGCGAGACCGCAGGTCGAGCTTAGCCGGAGCTGGGTGAGGGGGCAGTCGATTTGCCGCCGCCGAAAGACCTCTCAGGCCTTGCGCTTCCAAGTCGTGCCGCCGGTGCCGTCCTCGAGCAAAATGCCGCGGGCGTCGAGCTCGTCGCGGATGCGGTCGGCCTCGGCGAAGTCACGGGCCTTGCGGGCCGCCGCGCGGGCTTCGATCAGGGCCTCGATCTCGGCCGCCTCCCCGGCGTCGGCCGCCGCGCCCTGGAACCAGGACTCGGGCGAGGCCTCGAGCAGGCCGAGCAGCGCGCCGCCGGCCCGCAGGCGCGCCGCCGCCGCGGCCTTGTCCGCCGCCGTCTCGGCCTTGTTCAGCGCGCTGGCGGCCTCGTGCAGCGCGGCCAGGGCCAGGGGCGTGTTGAGGTCGTCGAGCAGCGCGGCGACCAGCGCTTCGGCCGGCTCGGCCGACCCATCGCTCGGCTCGGGGGCCGCCCGCAACGCGCCGTAGAGCCGGTCGAGCTGGGCCCGGGAGTCGGCCAGCTTGTCGCGGGTGATGTCGAGCGGCTGGCGGTAGTGGCCGGAGAGCAGGGTCAGGCGGATCGCCTCGCCGGGCCAGCCCTCCTCCAGCAGCTCGCGGACGGTCAAGAAGTTGCCGAGGGACTTCGACATCTTCTCGCCGCCGACCACGACGTAGCCGTTGTGCATCCAGTGCCGCGCGAAGCCGGCGCCGGTGGCGCAGACCGACTGGGCGATCTCGTTCTCGTGGTGCGGGAAGATCAGGTCCTGGCCGCCGGCGTGGATGTCGAACGCCTCGCCGAGGTGCTTGCCGCTCATCGCCGAGCACTCGATGTGCCAGCCCGGCCGGCCGCGGCCCCAGGGCGAGTCCCAGCCGGGATCCGTCTCGGCGCTCGGCTTCCAGAGCACGAAGTCCGCCGGGTCGCGCTTGTAGGGGGCGACCTCGACGCGGGCGCCGGCGATCATGTCGTCGCGGCTGCGCCGCGACAGCCGGCCATAGTCGGCCATCGAGGGCACGGAAAAGAGCACGTGCCCTTCGGCCGCGTAGGCGTGACCGCGCTCGATCAGGCGCTCGATCATGGCGATCATCTCGCCGATGTGAGCGGTCGCCCGCGGCTCGATCGTCGGCGGCAGGGCGCCGAGCGCCGCCATGTCGGCGTGGAAGGCCTCGGTGGTGCGCCGGGTCAGGCTGTCGATCGGCTCGCCGCTCTCCTGCGAGGCGGTGATGATCTTGTCCTCGACGTCGGTGATGTTGCGGGCATAGACGACCTGGTCGGCGCCGTAGAGACGGCGCAGCAGCCGGAACAGCACGTCGAAGACGACCACCGGCCGGGCGTTGCCGATGTGGGCCAGGTCGTAGACCGTCGGGCCGCAGACGTAGAGGCGGACCCGGCGGGGATCGATGGGCTCGAACGGCGTCTTGGCACGCGCCAGCGTGTCGTAGATTTGCAGGGTCATGATGGGATCACTTTCGACCGGATAACGATTGTCGCATGCAGACCGGCCCGCGGCCGGTGGGGCGCAGGCTCAGTAGCAACATCGACGGTCGTAAGCGCTCATGGGCGCAACCTATCCGCTGGCGGCGCCGGCTGTAAAGGCCGCTCTGCCGGCCCCGCCGGGCCGCGTCAGCCCGGCATGGGCAAGGCGCCGGCCAGGCTGGTGATGGCCGAGCCGATCGGCCCGGCCAGAAGCGGCGCCAGGACCGCGGCGATCTGCGGCAGCTGCTTGCCGAGCGAGAGCGAAATGCCGTGGTCCTCCAGGAACTTCTCGACCGTCATGCCGCCCGTCGAGGCGGGGCTGCGGGCGATCACCGTCTCGGCGCGATCGCGCAACAGGATCATGGCCGGCGCGTAGAAGGCGGCGATCAGCACCGTGAAGCAGCCGCCCCAGTAGATGCTGATCGTGCCGGCCAGGCTCTCGACCTGGGCGGCATGGGCCTCCGAGCCGATCAGCTTCGCCGGCCAGGCCAGCCAGACGCCCATGTTGAGGACGCCGGCCACCAGATAGGTCGAGCCCAGCACCACCAGGACCTTCAGGAAGCGCACCTGTCCGGCGAGAAAGGCCACGTCGCCCGGGCCGCCGTGGCGCGGCGGCGCGAGGGTGCTGCAGGCCGCCATCATGGCGCTCAAGGGCGCGACCACGGACAGCAGGTTGAGGAAGATCACCAGCCACCTGACGACGACGAGGAAGCCCGGATCGAGGGAGGCCGCCACCAGGTTATCGTAGGTGAAGCGGAACATGCCGGCGATCGGCGTCTCGGCCACCATGGCGTAGTAGAAGGACAGCAGGCCGAGGACGATCAAGGCGAAGCCGATAGGCACGAAGAGCCTGAGGCCCCGCGTCGTCACCGAGCGCACCAGGATGGCGAGGGCGACGATGGTAAGGGCCAGGGCGGCGGCCATGGCGGCGAACGCGGAGAGCGCCCAGAAGAGCCGCGTTTCCATGTCGCCCAGGCGGGTGTCGAGCGGCACCGGCCCCGTGCGGCGGACGAAATCCTGGACCTCCTGGCCCAGGGGCAAGAGATCGAAGCCGGCGACCTCGAAGAGGACCTGGCTGATCACGACGACCGCGAGCGGCGGCACGGCGAGCAGCAGGGCCAGGCCTTCGCCCGGGTCGAGAAACCCTGAGTCTCGAGGCGACGCTTCGCCGGCCATGCCACAACCTTTCGTCGCGGCGAGCCTAGACCTTTCGGCGGAGTCGCCCGCGGCAAATCGGCGGGGCCGTGGCGGCTTTGGGGCAGCCGCCGGGACGGCCGGTCAGGCCGGCCCCTTGAAGGCGTTGGTGATGGGATAGCGGCGGTCGCGGCCGAAGGCGCGGGCCGTGATCTTGACCCCCGGCGGCGCCTGGCGGCGCTTGTACTCGGCGTTCTCCAGCAGGCGCCAGACCCGCAGCACCACCGCCTTGTCGTGGCCGCGCTCGGCGATCTGCTCGACGCCCATCTCCTCCTCGATCAGGCAGGCCAGGATGTCGTCAAGCGCCTCGTAGGGCGGCAGGCTGTCCTGGTCGGTCTGATTGGGCCGCAGCTCGGCGGTCGGCGCCTTGGTGATGATGCGCTCCGGGATCACCCGGCCGGCCGGGCCGAGCCCGCCCTTGGGCGCCGCCTGGTTGCGCCAGCGCGAGAGGCGATAGACCTCGGTCTTGTAGAGGTCCTTGAGGACGTTGTAGCCGCCGCACATGTCGCCGTAGAGCGTGGCGTAACCGACCGACATCTCCGACTTGTTGCCGGTCGAGAGCACCATGTCGCCGAACTTGTTGGAGATCGCCATAAGGGTGAGGCCGCGCGAGCGCGCCTGCAGGTTCTCTTCCGCGACGTCGGCCGGCCGGCCGTCGAACAAGGGCCGCAGCATGGTCTCGAAGGCCATCATCGCCGGCTCGATGCCGACCTCGTCGAGCCTGATGCCGAGCAGCCGGGCGCACTCGGCGGCGTCCTCCAGGCTGTCGTCGCTGGTGTAGGGCGAGGGCATCATCACGCAGCGCACCTTGTCGGCGCCCAGCGCATCCGTGGCGATGGCCGCGGAGAGTGCCGAATCGATGCCGCCGGACAGGCCGATGATGACGCCCGGAAAGCCGTTCTTGCCGACATAGTCGCGCAGGCCGAGCTGCAGGGCGCGGTAGATCAGCTCCGGTCCCTCGTCCGGCGGCGCGCTGGGCAGCGCTTCGCAGTCCCACCGCCCGTCACCGCCGCGGCGCCACCGGGTCGTGACCAGCGTCTCCTCGAACTGCGGCAACTGGACGCGCAGGCTGCAGTCCCCGGCCAGCACGAAGGAGGCGCCGTCGAAGACCAGCTCGTCCTGGCCGCCTACCTGGTGGACGTAGATCATCGGCAGACCGGTCTCGGTCACCCGGGCCACGGCGTGCTGCAGGCGCTGATCGCCCTTGGTGGTCTCGAAGGGCGAGCCGTTCGGCACGACCAGGATCTCGGCGCCGGACTCGGCCAGGCACTCGCAGACGTCCGGGAGCCAGATGTCCTCGCAGATCGGCAGACCCAAGCGCACGCCGCGGAAATTGACCGGCCCCGGCAACGGTCCCGCCTTGAAGACCCGCGCCTCGTCGAACACGCCGTAGTTCGGCAGCTCGTGCTTGAAGCGCAGCGTCTTGACGGCGCCTTCGTCCAGCAGGGCGAAGGCGTTGAAGACGTGCTCGCGCAGCGGCGTGCCGGCACCCTCCTCGAGCCAGGGCAGACCGACCAGGAGCGCCGGGCCGCCGTCGGCCGTCACCGCCGCCAGGCTTTCCAGCTCGGCGCGGGCGCGCTCCAGGAACATCGGCTTGAGCACCAGGTCCTCGGGCGGATAGCCGACCAGGCCGAGCTCCGTGGTGACCACCAGGTCGGAGCCCTGCCCCGCCGCTTCGGCGCGCGCTTCGAGGATGCGCCTGCCGTTGCCCGGGATGTCGCCCACGGTCGGATTGATCTGCGCCAGCGCGATGGCTAGGGAGTCGGTCATGGCGATGTCTTACTCTCGGCCGTGGAGGGCGACAAGGCGTCGAAAGCTGCCGGCCGCCAAGACCCCGTCATGGCGGAGAGCTAGGCTCCGAGAGCCACCAGTGATAGAATCGTTCTCAAATCCAATCATTCCGGTTCGGCACCGAGGGAATGGAGATGCTGAGATTTGCGAGAGGTTTGCTTCGCGGGCTCGCCCTTGTGAGCCTTGCGTGGCACTTGACCGCGACGGACGCGCGGGCCGCCATCATCTTCGACAACGGCATGCCCGACCAAGTCACCGCTGCCGTTAGCGATTTCGTCTCTGTTCAGCAGGCTGGCGATTTCTTCACCTTCGCCATGACACAGACGATCAGAGACGTCCATTGGTGGGGCGTATACAGCCCAAACAGTCCCATTCCAACGGAGGACGATTTCACGATTCGCATTTACAATGTTGCCGTCGGAGTCCCTGAGATAAACCCGACCGTGCTGAACCTGAATATAGCAAACGGCGCCAGCCGCACGGCCACCGGAAACCAGGTTGGCGGAGCTTTCGACGAATATGCCTACTCGGTCGTCATACCCGATCTGCTGCTCGGACCCGGCGACTATTTCCTGTCGATCGTCAACGATACTATTGGCTCCAGTGTTAGGTGGGCCTGGTCGACATCTGACCAACTCGGAACCTTCGCGACCCGAACCGTCGATGGTGAACCTTGGTCGGTTTTTCAAAGGAGCTTGGCTTTCAACCTGACCAACGACATCGTCGGCGTTCCCGAGCCGGGCACCCTGGCGCTCCTCGGCATCGGACTGGCTGGCCTCGCCTTCGCCCGACGCCGGCGGACCGTCAGAACGCCGTAGGCCTCGGCCGAGCAGCCCGCTACCGGCCCCCGTCGAAGAAGAACTGGACGGCCAGCGCCGTGACGTTGGTCCGCCCGATGCCGGCGAGTTAGGCAGTCATCGCGATCAGCGGGGTCTCGAGCATGGTCCAAAGCTTGCCAAGGACACAGCCCGGCGCAGCTTCTAGAGCGGATCGCGAGCAGGTAGAAGCACTTCGTGCTTCGACCTGATCGCGTGAATCCGCTCTATTCTTCAAGTTTAGAGCAAGATTCAGACGTGAGGTCGATTCGACCTCACGTCATCTTGCTCTAGGGCCGCGGCTCCCCTGGATCCATCGCCCCCTCGAAGGTGCTGATGCCGCGCGCGACCTCGGCAACGATCGGCTCGAGAACGGCCCCGCGGCGCTGCCGGTAGACCGCCACGAACTCGAGTGGCTCGATGGCCGGCGAGACATCGATGATGCTGAGATGTCCATCGGCAACCTCTTGGGAATAGATGCTCGGCGGCAACAAGCTGATGCCGAGACCGGCGGCCGTCAGGCGCGCGACGACGCCGAGGCTGTTGCAGGCATCGACTCGTCTGGACTCCGCGTTGCCACGGCGAAACCACTGCTCGATGACGTCGTAGAGATTGGACTCGCGAGACAGCGTGACAATCGGCCAGGCCTGCAGGTCTTTTGGAGATCGAGTCTCGCTCGGAATGCCCAACCTGGGACTCGCCATCCAAGTGTAGTGGATCTTTCCGAGGGGAATGGTGATCAGCCCAGGCCCATGCGCCGGCCCCGGAAGCAAGGCGAGGTCGATGCGACCCGCCTCCAGATCGTCCCAGACACTTTGAGTCAGGCCGACGTCCAACTCGAGGACGATCCCGGGATAGTCCTTGTTCAGCCGGGCAACGAAATCGGGCAGCCAGGTCAAGGCGACGGTCTCCGTCACGCCGAGCCGAACGCGCCCGGAGACGGCGCTCGAAGCGCCGAGCCGCAATTGCGCTTCGTTCCATTCGGTAATGATCTTGATGGCGGAGTCCATGAGCTCACGCCCCTTGGCGGTGAGCTGGAAGGTCTTGTGGCGTCGGTCGAGCAAATCGAGCCCCAAGCCGTTCTCCAACTCTCGAATGCGCATCGAGACCGCGGGCTGACTCAGGTTCAGCTTGTGCGCCGCTTCGGTGAAGCTGCCCAAACGGACGACCCAGACGAAGGTTTCGAGATCTCTGATCTTCATGCTGTGCCCCTCGACCGTCGCGCCAGGTCGAGATCACTGCGCCCTCTCGACGGCTATCGCGTGACGCAAGGCTACGTCATAAGCTTTCCTTATTCAAATATATCAAAGTAAATCATTTGAGTTGATGCAATCGGCCTTCCTAAGATCGGGGATAACCTGACAACTGGGGAGGAGTTCTCATGAGAGGTTTCAGCCGACGTGAGTTTCTCGCAACAACTGGCGCTGCGGCCGCGGTCGCGACAACCGTCACGATATTGCCGCGCTACTCGTCCGCCAGTCAGATGTACAAGGGCGAGCGCATCAACGTCTTCACCTATGCCGGCCCCTGGGGCGACATGTTCACGGAGCATTTCGCACCCGGCTTCGCCGACCTCACGGGCGCGCAGATCGTGCTGGATCTGGGCTGGTGGGATTCGGTGCCCAAGCTGAAGGCCTCGCCGCCGGGCCAGCCGGCTTTCGACCTCATCATGACTGACGCCACCCAGGGCTACCCGGCGGTCCGCGAAGGGCTGTTCCAGAAGGCCGATTTCAGTCGCATCCCGAACATGAAGAACTTCGCGCCGGAGATGCTCGACAATTGGATCGTCAAGGAGGGTTGGGGCGTGACCTGGCCGGATGCGCTCGGCGCCGGCACCTACAACAAGGACAAGACCGAGAGCGTGCCGCAGCGCTGGTCGGATCTCCTGAAGCCCGAGTTCGACCGCAAGATCGGCCTCTACAACTCCTTCTACATGTCGCTCCAAACGCTGGCGTCGATCAAGGTCGACAGCGAAGGCAGGCCCGGCACGGCGCACGAGGAGATGGCCAACAACCTCGAAGGCGTCCTGGAGTTCTCCAAGGACCAGTCCGACCGCGTGAGCCTCTGGTGGAAGTCCGCCTCGGACATGATCCTCAACATCATCCAAGGCAACGTCGCGATCGGCAACGTGCACAGCCCGGCGATCTATCAAGCGATCAAGGACGGCGAGGATTCGGTCGCCATGTTCGCCCCCCTTGAGGACCGGGCCTTCGTGCAGCTCTTCTGGCTCGTCACCAAGGACACCAAGAAGAAGGAGATCGCCGAGGCCGCGATCGACTACTTCTGCACCGAGGCGTTCCAGACCGCCTATGCGCGCAACGCCGGCTTCGTGACGCCGATTCGTTCGGTGGCGGAGGCAATAGCCAAGGAAGACGCGCTATACGGCGAGATCAACCCGACAACCCCAGAAGAGTTCAAGGCGCTCAAGTACTTCCCCTATGACGCCTACTTCGCGGCTTGGGACCAAATCGTCGAGTACTGGGACAGGGAAGTCCTGCGCTCTTCATAGAGTCCTCCCTTGGACTATCGGCCGGTCGGGGCTCCCTATCGCGGCGCCCCGATCGGCCGAGCTTGCTAGATGTCGATCCACGAAAGAGCGGGGATTTCGATGGCAGCCCAAGGGCAACAAGCCGCGGCCATTTCGGAGTCGCCGGATCCCGCGCGCAGGCCGGTTCTCGAGGTGCGCAACGTGAGCAAGCGCTTCGCGGACTCGGTGGCCGTCAACGAT